>JAEZCL010000110.1 GCA_023433585.1 Pseudomonadota bacterium | reverse complement strand
GGGGCCGTCATGCTCGAGGCGCCGCGTGCTCACCGGCCGAACCCGAAGAAACGGCCGGAGGCGGCGAGCGCGGCGCCCAGCCCTTCGCCGGTGAACAGCGCCATGGCGGCGAGCCCGACGGCGGCGCAGGCCGCGCCGGTGACGAGGAACAGGCCCAGGGACATGCCCGCCTGGCGCCAGCTGAGCGGGACGGCGTCGGGCCGCCAGGCGCCGCGCCGCAGATGGCTGTACACGCCCAGGCCCAGGAACAGGGCCAGGATGTAGGCGCCGCGCTGGAGCCCCCAGGCCACCACCAGGGCGCCGACGGCCAGCAGGGCCGCCTTTTCGAGCATGGGATGGATGCGCGCCAGCACGGGGCCCAGCGCCCTGGAGCCGTCCAGCGGCGGGGCCGGAGCGAGGTTCAGCAGGTTGATGATCGCCACGAACCAGGCGCCGTGCAGCCAGACCGTGTCGCCCGTCGCGGCCCAGGCGGCGAAGAAGGGGATGGCGGCGATCAGGCCGAAGGCGGGCCCGGCCAGCGAGACGAGCACGCCGATCCATTCGGTGCGCGCGGGGCGGGCGCCCTTCGCCGCGCCCCCCAGGAAGGGGATGATGTAGATGCGCGCCGGCCCCATCCCCAGACGGTTCATGGCCAGCACATGGCCGTATTCGTGAACCAGCAGGCCGACGATTCCGGCCAGCGCATAGACCCAGCCCATCAGCCACCACAGGAAACCGGCGAGCAGGGCGGTGGAGATCAGGGCCCAGACGACGCCCTGGCCGGGGTTCTCGCCCTGATCCGCGCGGCGCCGGGCGGGCGGGTCCGGCGGCCGGGCCACAGCGTCCCCCACGGACCCCCAGGGGCCGGTGCGGATTTCGCTCATCAGATCAGCTCCACCGCCACGCGGTGGCCGCGCGCGCGCACCAGGTCGTAGCGGGCGGGGGTCTCGGGCGGCGGCAGGTCGACCATGCGCTGGACCGCCAGGCGTGCGCGTTCCGCCATGTCCTCGGGCACGGTGATTTCATGCTGCATGTGCTTGATGGCGTCGCGGATGTTCTCCAGCGTGATGCGCTTCATGTGCGGGCACATGTTGCAGGGGCCGATGAAGTTCACCTCCGGCGCCTCGGCGGCGATGTTGGAGGCCATGGAGCATTCGGTGATGAGGACGACCTGGGCGGGCCGGTTCTTCATCACATAGGCGTTCATGGCGGCGGTCGAGCCGGCGAAGTCGGCGGCATTCAGCACGTCTTCGGGGCATTCCGGGTGGGCCAGCACCACCGCGTCCGGCCAGGCGTCGCGCATGTCGGCGATGTCCTGGGCGGTGAAGCGTTCGTGCACCTCGCAGGCGCCCTTCCAGGCGATGATCCCGATGTCGGTCTGGGCGGCGACGTTGCGGGCCAGATATTCGTCAGGGATCAGGATGACGCGGTCCACGCCCCATTCGCGGGCGGCCCATTCCACCACCTGAACGGCGTTGGCCGAGGTGCAGCAGATGTCCGTCTCGGCCTTCACATCGGCGGTGGTGTTGACATAGGTGACCACCGGCAAGCCGGGATAGCGCTGTTTGACCAGGCGCACGTCCGCGCCGGTGATGGACGACGCCAGCGAGCAGCCGGCGGCCAGATCAGGCAGCAGGATGGTCTTGTCCGGCGACAGGATCTTGGAGGTTTCGGCCATGAAGTGGACGCCCGCCTGGACGATCACCTTCGCGTCGGAGCGGGCGGCCTCCCTGGCCAGGCCCAGGCTGTCGCCCACATAGTCGCCCACGCCGTGGAAGATTTCCGGCGTCATGTAGTTGTGGGCCAGGATCACTGCGTCGCGCTGGGCCTTCAGGGCATTGATCTCGGCGATCAGAGGCGCGTGGCGCAGCCAGTCGGTCGGGGTCACCTGCTCGCGCACCTTGTCCCACACGGCGTCGGTCTCGCGCCGAACCGCAGGGGAAAGCGTGAAGTCAACGCCGTCGGCCATGCTCGCCTCCTATTTTGCTCCACATGAGCAAATCCAGGTTCCGAAAAACACCGGCTGGGCCGGCTACTTATGCTGAAAGTGAGCATAAGCAGAAGAAATGTAGGCCGATGCGTCCGCGATGCAAGGAAAATCAGCGGAGTGTGACTAATTCCGGGCCAGAACCTCGCCCAGGCGGCGGCGCAGTTCCTCGGCGGCGTAGGGCTTGGTCAGGAGGGGCCAGGGGGCGTCCTTCAGGGTCTGGTCCACGTCGTCGCCGACATAGCCCGAGGTCAGGACGATGCGCAGGTCGGGCCAGCGCCGCGAGGCCTCGTGCGCCAGGGCCACCCCGGTCATGGCGCCGGGCATGACCACGTCGGTCAGCATCAGGTCGAAGGCGCCGGATTCCAGCGCCGCCAGGGCCTGTTCGGCGTTCTCGGCCGCGACGACCTTCAGGCCGAAGCCGGTCAGCAGGTCGGCGGCCACGGCGGACACCTCCGCGTCGTCCTCGACCAGCAGGATGCGGCGGCCGCTGATGGACGCAGGCGCCGCAGGCTCGGACACGGGCGGCGTGGCGGCCCTGCGGGCGACGATCGGCGGCAGATACAGGCGGATCTCGGCGCCCTTGCCCGGCGTGCTGATGATGCGCACGCCGCCGCCGCTCTGGCGCGCGAAACCATAGACCTGGCTGAGACCGAGGCCGGTGCCCTTGCCCACGGCCTTGGTGGTGAAGAAGGGCTCGAACACCCGGTCCAGAATCACGGGGTCGATCCCGGGGCCGGAATCCGCAACGGCCACGCACAGATAGTCGCCGGGCGTCAGTTCACCCGCCTCTGCGGGTTCGAGCGTGCATGACTGGGTGCTGATGCGCAGGCGGCCCTTGCCGTCCATGGCGTCGCGAGCGTTGACCACCAGGTTGAGCAGAGCCGCCTCGAACTGGGCAGCGTCGACGCGTGCCATGGCCCGTCCGCGCTTCAGGCGCAGCCGGAAATCGACCGCCTCGCCCACGCCGCGCCGCAGCAGCGGTTCGCTCTCGCGGATCAGGGCGTTGAGATCGCAGGATTCGGGCCGCAGCGCCTGACGGCGCGAGAAGGCCAGCAACTGATGCGTCAGGCGCTCGCCCCGGTGGGCGGCGGCCAGGGCGGCCTCGCCCATCTTCTGCCGGCGCCGTTCGTCGTCGGGGGACTTCAGCATCATGTCCAGCGCGCCGATGATGACGGTGAGCAGATTGTTGAAATCGTGGGCCACGCCGCCGGTCAGCCGGCCGACCGCCTCCATGCGCTGGGCGTGCATCAGATCCTGTTCGGCCTGGGCCTTCTCGGCCAGGGCCTCGGTGACGCGCTCCTCCAGCAGTTCGTTGATGCGCTTGAGGTCCTGTTCGGCCTGTTTGGCTTCATTGATGTCGAAGGCCACGCCGACGAAGCCGATGACCTGGCCCTGAGTGTCCAGGCGGGGCCGGGAGAAGGAGCGCAGCCAGCGATACTCGCCGCTGTTATGACGATAGCGCGCCTCCAGTGAGAACGGCTGGCCGGTGGCTTCGCCGGCGAGGGATTCGTTGAGGATGCGCTCATGGTCGTCCGGGTGCAGATATTCACGCCAGTCGGCGGTGCGGACGGTCTCGTAGTCGTCGCCCATGAACTGGACATAGGCCTGGTTGACGAAGGACCGCACACGATCCGCGCGGGTCACCCAGATCAGCACGGGGGCCGTGTCGGCGATGTCGCGGAACCGGCTTTCGCTTTCCCTCAGGTGGGTCTCGGCGCGGGCCCGTTCGATCTCGGCCCAGGTGCGCTCGGCGATCTCCTCGATCAGATCGACCTCCGCGTCGGTCCAGCGGCGCGGCTCGGTGTCATGGACATAGAGGAAGGCCCGCAGGCGCCCGCCGCGCACCAGCGGCGCGCGCACCAGGGCGCGGGTGTCGATGGAGGCGAAGGTGTCGGCCGCCTCGCGTGAGCGGGAATCCTTACGCACATCGTTGATGCGGATGATCCGCCCCGCCTCCAGGTCACGCATCACGCCGGGGCCGAAGGCGTCCGGCGCCCACTGGCCCTGGGCGCTGGACACGCCTTCGGTCCAGTCGCGGCCGAAGGTGACCACGCTCTGGTCCTCGCCGATCTCGCCATAACCCACCCGGTGGGCGTCCAGGGCGCGGCCCAGGGCGCTTTCGACCTCGGCCATGATGGCTTCGGGGTTGTCCAGGTCGCGCAGGCGGTCCGTCAGGCCCAGCAGGAACGCCTGGCGCCGCTCGTCCCGCGCGAGGCGTTCCAGGGCTTCGTGGGACTCGGTGACGTCGAAGGCCATGCCGACATAGCCCCGGAAGCGGCCGTTCAGGTCGAAGCGGGGCTTGGCGTCGACCTTCATCCAGCGCCACTGTCCCCGGACGTTGCGGAACCGCGCCTCGAAGGTGAAGGAGTCCTGGTCATGACGGCCGTTGCGCCGGGCGCCGCCGACCCGCGCGGCGTCTTCCGGATGCAGGGCGGTTTTCCACAGGTCGCCGGTCATGGCCTGGGCCGACGCGCCGTAGAAATCGGCCAGGGCGGCGTTGGCGAACTCCATGGCGCCGTCGGCGTCGGTCAGCCAGATGGGCGAGGGGGCGGTGTCGGCCAGCATGCGGAACCGCTGCTCGCTCTCGCGCAGGGCGGCCTCGACGGCCTTGGTGTCGGATATGTCGGTGACCACGGCCATCAGCCAGGGCGGGTCCTCAGGACCGTCTCGCCCCAGCCGCATCGAGGTGAGCGCCCAGAACAGCGAGCCGTCCTTGCGGCGATAGCGCTTCTCCAGCTGGGCGCCGGAGTCCGATCCCGCCGCCGCCGCGACGGCGTCCTGGGTCGGCCCCACATCGTCCGGGTGGGAGATGTCGCGCGTGGTCAGGCCCACGATCTGGTCGCGGCTGTAGCCCATCATGGCGCAGAAGCGGTCGTTGACCTTGAGGATGCGTCCGTCGAGGGTCGCCTTGATGATTCCGGCGGCGGCCTGTTCGACCATGGCGGTCAATTCGGCCTCGTTCTCGCGCAGCGCCGCCTCGACCACATGGGCGTCGGTGACGTCCAGGTTGACGCCGATCATGCCGAAGAAGCGCCCCTCGGAATCGAAGCGCGGACGGGCTTCGGTCCTGAGGATCCGCCACTGGCCGTCCTGGCGCCGATAGCGCGCCGTGGTCTGGAAAGACTGGCCGGCCGTGGCCGCGCTCATGGCGGCCCGGCGCACGGCGTCGGCGTCTTCCGGGTGCAGGGTCCCGCTCCAGTCGAAGCCGGACAGGTCCCCGGACACGCCCCAGAATTCGCGCTGGGCCTTGTTCAGGTAGACGCAGTCGCCCTGTTCGTCGCTCATCCACAGCATGACCGGTGCGTCCTCGCTGACGAGGCGGAAGCGCGTCTCGCTTTCGTCGAGCACGGAGGCGGAGGCCTTCAGGGCCGTGACGGTCCGCTCCAGCGAGCGCAGGGTGCGCCGCAGCGAGGCGGCCAGCACCACGCAGAAGCCGCCCGCCAGGACGAAGGCGACGGCGCCGACCAGGCCGCGCAGCGCCTCGTCCTGGGTTATGTCCGCCGGGGCCATCAGCATCCAGGCGATGATCGCCACGGCCATGGCTGTGAAACCCGCCGTGCGTCCCGCCCACAGCGCCGCCACCAGAACCCCCGGCATGAAGAGCATGAAGCCCTGTTCGCCGCCGTAGAGGTTCTGGACCATCAGGCGGATCGCCACGCCCGCCAGCCCGCCCGCAAGGCCGATCAGCAGGGCCGCCGGCGGCCCGTGAACACGCCCCAGGGCGATGCGCCGGAAGAACCGGTCGCTTCCATCCCTGATGCCGGTCGGTGCTGTTGTCGGCTCTGTCGTCATTCGCCCCTGTCGAATCTCCGCTCGTCGGCGCCGAACAAGCGGAACGCGCAGCACCATCCGCAACGCTTCCAGGCCAGGGACGTTCCGACGTCATGGGTGATGCGGACAGAGTGACGCGCGGGCTTGCTTCCCATCACGTCCTGACTACCTGAACAGTATCCGGATTCGATCTGCTAGGAGCACTCATGACCGCCAAGATAGACACCGGCCTGAAGAAGGCCGACCGCACCGACATCGTCGCCGAGCTGAAGAAGGTCCTGGCCGACAGCTTCGCCCTGTATCTGAAGACCCACGGCTATCACTGGAACGTGCGTGGGCCGCAGTTCTTCGGCCTGCACAACATGCTGGAGGAGCAGTACCGCGAGATGTGGGCGGCGCTGGACGAGATCGCTGAACGCATGCGCGCCCTGGGCGAGCTGGCGCCCCAGGGTTTCGCCGCCTTCGCTAACCACACCGGCATCAAGGACGGTGATCCCGAAAAGGACGCCATCGCCATGGTCGCCGAACTGGTCGGGGACCAGGAAACGGTGATCGGCACCCTGCGCACGGCGCTGGATGTGGCGGACGAAGCCGGGGACGAAGCCACGGTGGACCTGCTGACCCAGCGCCTGGCCATCCACGAGAAGAACGCCTGGATGCTGCGCGCCACCACCCAGTGATCTGAACCCGCCGTAAGGTTCGAGCCACGAAAGCGCCGGAAAATTCCGCTACCCGGCCCTGTTCAACGTCCTGGAGACGTGTTTCGGAAGGTTCGATGGTCAAGCCCGGCTGGAGGCGCGCACTGAAACGGACGGGGCGGATCGCCACGGCCGCGCCCGTGGTCGTGGGCTGTCTGGCCCTGGCCGTGTCGGCCAGTTCGACGGTGCGGCGCGAAACCGATCATCAGGCCGAGGCCCTGGCGCGCCTGACCGGCGGATCGCTGGGCGAGGCGGGCCTGATCGCCGTGTCGGCGCGGCTGGACCCGGGCGCCCTGGCCCTGGCGCGCCGGCATGACCCGGCGTTGGGCGAGCCGCGCCTGATCGGGCTGACGCCGGGATGGGAGACCCTGACCCTCGACGGGCGCGCGACGCTGGACGCCGGGGCCAGCGGCCCGGAGGCTCGTCGCCTGAACGCGGCCCTGGACGCCGAACCGGGCGCCCTGAGGCCGGCCCGGCCGTTCGTGTTCAATGCCGCCACGGCCGAGGATCGCCGCCGCGCCCTGAGATGCCTGACCCAGGCGGTCTATTACGAAGCGGCGCTGGAAAGCGCCGACGGCCAGGCGGGCGTGGCCCAGGTCGTGCTGAACCGGGTGCGCGATCCCAACTATCCCAGCACCGTCTGCGGCGTGGTGTTCCAGGGCGCGGAGCGGAGCACGGGCTGTCAGTTCAGCTTCACCTGCGACGGGTCGCTCAGCCAGGCGCCGGTGGACTGGGCCTGGCGCCGCGCCCAGGCCGTGGCCGAGCGCGCCCTTTCCGGACATGTGGCGGCGCAGGTGGGCACGGCGACCCATTATCACGCGGATTACGTCCATCCCTGGTGGGCGCCGACGGTGACCAAGATCCGCCAGATCGGCGCGCACATCTTCTATCGCTGGAACGGCGCCCTGGGCGACACGGCCGCCTTCGTCCAGACTCACGCGGGGACCGAGCCCGTGATCGACGAGGCGCGCTTCGCCCGGCCGCGCGTGCAGACGGCCGGGGCGACGCAGACCTCAGATGAACGCCTGAGCGAAGCGACCGGCCTGCCGGTCCGCACGGTGGAGATCAACGGCGCCACGCGGGTGGTGGGCGTGGTCAGCCTGGGCGGGCGGCGACAGCCCACCGCCGAAGACATCGCCGCCATCAATGCGCGCCTGGCCGCCTTCGAGCAGGAGGTCGAGGCGCCGTCTCGACCCGCCGCGCCGCCGCCCGGCGTGACGCCCATGGAGGTCGAGGAGACGGGCCGTCCGTCGGCCTGATCCGGCCATGATCGCCCGGTTTCGGGTTGCTTCGGCGCCGCATTACGCCATTTAAGGGTCTCACACGACAGGAGAGACCTTTCATGCGCAGACGCAGCCTGGGCCGCAGCGGCCTTGAAACCGCGCCGCTGGTGTTCGGCGGCAACGTCTTCGGATGGACGGCGGACCGCGAGACCTCGTTCAGCCTTCTGGACGCCTTCGTGGAGGCGGGCTTCAACGCCATCGACACGGCGGATTCCTACTCCCGCTGGGTTCCGGGGCATGAGGGCGGCGAATCCGAAGCGATCATCGGCGACTGGCTGAAGGCGCGCGGTCGCCGCGACGACGTCCTGATCCTGACCAAGGTCGGGTCGGACATGGGCCAGGGGCGCAACGATCTGTCGCCCGGCTGGATCGAACAGGCGGTGGAGGCGTCCCTGCGCCGGCTGAAGACCGACCGCATCGACCTTTATCAGGCCCACTGGCACGACCCCGAGACGCCGCAGGAGGAGACGCTGCGGGCGTTCGACCGGCTGGTGACGGCGGGCAAGGTGCGCGCCATCGGCGTGTCGAACCATGACGCGGGCCAGGTGGCCGAGGCGCTGGCGACCTCGAAACGCGAGGGGCTGGCCGCCTACCAGACAATTCAGCCGCACTACAATCTCTATAGCCGGGACACTTTCGAGGGGCCGCTGCAGGACCTGGCCGTGCGCGAGGGCCTGGGCGTCATCACCTATTTCAGTCTGGAATCCGGGTTCCTGACCGGGAAATACAAGTCGGCGTCGCAGATCGCGGGAACCGCCCGCGAGGGGATGCTGAAGGACAAGTTCGACGAGCGCGGCGTGCGCATCCTGGCCACCCTGGGCGCCGTGGCCAAGAGGCTGGAGGCGAGCCCGGCGCAGGTCGCCCTGGCCTGGCTGCTCACCCGGCCGGGCGTCACCGCCCCTATCGTCAGCGCCACCAGCGTGCAGCAACTGAACGACACCCTGAAGGCGGCGGCGATCGAATTGTCGCCGGTCGACATCGAGGATCTGACCGAAGCCTCGGCCTCGCTTTAATCGTCACTGAAATCGCGAAGCGATTCCGTCAGCCGATCGCGCTCTAAAGCCCGAAAGCGGGCGCGTACCGGGGCGTCAGCGGGCGATCCAGAACGCCGGGCTCCAGGCTCATGGCCATGAAGGCGGGGCCAGCGTCGAACCGATCATGGATATGGCGCGCCGTCTCGGCCGAGAAGCCGAAGCGCGGATAATAATCGGGATGCCCCAGCACGACGATGGCGGGCACATCCCGGTGACGGCACGCCTGGACGCCCGCCTGGATCAGGGCCGCGCCCACGCCTTGCCTCTGGGCTTCGGGCGATACCGCCATGGGGGCCAGGGCGGCGGCGGGGACGGACGGGTCGCCTTCCAGACGCAGAGGCGAGAACTGGATGCAGCCGACAAGACCGCCGTCTCGTTCGGCGACGAGCTCGAGCAGCAGGTCGCCGTCGGCGCGAAGGCGGTCCACCAGATCGGCTTCGGCCGGGGTCGGGAAGGTCGCCGCATTGATGCGCCTTATGGCGGCGTGATCCCGGGCCGTCGCGGGCCGGACGTTCACCACGCGCCGATCTTCTCGGCTTCCTTGTGCGAGATCGGCTCGCCCGCTTTTTTGTGATCCTCTTCGGCCAGGAACCGCACGGCCTCCAGCGCGGCCATGCAGCCCATGCCCGCCGCCGTCACGGCCTGGCGATAGACGTCGTCGGTGACGTCGCCCGCCGCATAGACGCCGGGGATGGCGGTGGCGGCGGTTCCGGGCTTCACCTTCAGATAGCCGCCCTCGTTCATCTCGAGCTGGCCCTTGAACAGTTCCGACGACGGGGCGTGGCCGATGGCGACGAAGAAGCCGTCGCAGGCGATGTCGCGCGTCGCGCCGCTCTGGGTGTTCTTCAGGCGCAGGCCGGTGACGCCCATGGGGTCTTCGGTCCCCAGCACCTCGTCCACCGCATGATTCCAGATCACCTCGACCTTGGGGTTGGCGAACAGGCGGTCCTGGAGGATGCGTTCGGCGCGGAACTCGTCGCGCCGGTGGACCACCGTGACCTTGGCGGCGAAGTTGGTGAGGAACAGGGCCTCCTCGACCGCCGTGTTGCCGCCGCCGACCACCACGACCTGCTTGCCGCGATAGAAGAAGCCGTCGCAGGTCGCACAGGCCGAGACGCCGAAACCCTGGAATTTCTGCTCGGACGGCAGGCCCAGCCATTTGGCCTGGGCGCCGGTGGAGATGATGACCGTCTCGGCCAGCATTTCGGCGCCGGAATCCAGCTTGAGGCGGAAGGGGCGGCTGGACAGGTCCGCCTCGACCACGATGTCGTGGATGACCTCGGTCCCCACATGCTCGGCCTGGGCCTGCATCTGCTGCATCAGCCAGGGGCCCTGGATGACCTCGGCGAAGCCCGGATAGTTCTCGACCTCGGTGGTGATGGTCAGCTGGCCGCCGGGCTGAAGCCCCGCAATGACCACGGGTTCGAGCATGGCGCGGGCGGCGTAGATGGCGGCGGTCCAGCCGGCGGGGCCGGAACCGATGACGGCGACGCGGATGGTGCGGGGGGTGATGGGATTCGGCATGGTCTCAATCTAGGATGCAATCATCGGACTTGCGACAGGGAGAACGCGGATGGCCGGGGACAAAAAGGCGAAAGACGCGGGCGCGGCGGGTCTGCCGTTGGGCATGGCGATCGGCATCTCCATCGGGACGGCGTTCGGGGTCGCCATGGACAACATCGCCCTGGGCATCGGGGTGGGCGTCGCCATCGGCGTGGCCATAGGGCTGGCCATTGCCGAGAGCCTGAGAGCCAAGGCGAAGAAAGGCGATGACGGCGGCGGGGCTGGGGCTCACCAGCATGACGCCGACGGCGGGGATTCGGGCGGAGACGGCGGCGGCGACTGAACTCACCTCTCCATGGCGAAGGCCATGGGGAGCAACCATGTCAGTTGTTCTGTGGCGTGAGCCAAGGCTGGTTGCGCTTGAGGACGAGGTTTGCGGCCTCGATGAGTTTTCGCATGACGGCGACGATGGCGACCTTGGGTGGTTTTCCGTTGT
>JAEZCL010000088.1 GCA_023433585.1 Pseudomonadota bacterium | reverse complement strand
GCTCGCCCCCCCCCCGCGCCGATCGTCCAGCCACGAACGGCCCGAACGAGCCCAGCTGGAACGACTGAACCCCCCGCGAGGAGCCCTTCCGGGCCCCCCGCGAGGGGTTCTGTCACTTCAAGGCACTGAGTTCCGTCAGTACCCCCTGGCTGGCGGGGTAGTGACACAACTGTCTGACCTGCAGACATGCGGGCGAGCGCAGACTGAATCACACGGAGGAGGTCAAGGCGATCACACCTCAGCCCGCTGACCTGCGCAAACGCAACTGTACCCGCGCGCGGGACTCAGTCCCGTAGTCCCATGTGACCGCCGACGCGTCCTCAGCGCTGCGAGCCGCGCTTCTGCGACGTGGGAGCAACCCGCGAGGGTGCACTGCCACTCAACGATGAGGTGCGCCGCGCTTCTCGCCGCGCCGCTTCGACGTACTTGACCGGGTCGCGACGCATCTCCGCAACCCGCCGGTCCATCTCGGTCGACCACTTGCTACTAGCCATGGTCCCTCCCGCCCTCGGGTTCAGTGTGCTGCATCCTCGGGCCAGCCGTCGCACATCGCTAGCGCCACGCTGGCGAGGGCTGCCAACACCTGCAGGACTCCGACGTCGTCGCGCCGTAGGTCACCAGCCTGCTGCGCGTTGATCGTGAGTAGGCCAACGACTCTACCGCCGATCTCGAGCGGCACGCTGATGAACGTGTTATAGCTTCGCTGGCGCCCGGTGTCCATCTCTGGCGGAGGTTGCTTCGCCAGGTCCGCGTAGTACACAGCCTCGCCCGCCTCAGCGGCCCGCCAGACCTCCCGCCCTTCCCCAACTCCGCGGCGAAACCTCGACACCGGCGCGTCGCCGCGCCCAGTGCTTAGCGTCGGATGCGGGACCAGGCAATCCACGCCGTCCGAGAGCGTGCGCACGAAGAAGGACGCGCGGGATCGCTTCACGTCAGTGAGACTGAGCGCGGCCGTGAGTACAGGCCACAGAACGTCCGGAAGTTTCTGATACCTCGCCCGACTCGTGGTCTTGAGAGCAAGTACCAGGAGGGACCGGGTCAGCGGCTGGAGACAATCGTTCAATAGAACCTTGAACTCTTCCGAACGGGACCGTGCGACGACCTTTGCCCGAGCTTCAAGCGCCAGCCCGAGCGTCCCGACGACAGCAAGCACTGCGGCCCACCAGGCGGACGATGGGAACAGGAATCCAGCGAACGCAAGTAGCAAGCCCGCCAGCGGCGCAAGCCACCACCATCCCCCTGCGGCGTACATCACGAGTTGCAGCGCTGCCCTCACAACTGGACCGTACTGCATGCACCACTCCCGCGCGGCGGCCGGCCCGCGCTGGCCCACCGGGATCCCGCTGCGACGTTCTGCGCCATGCCCCACGCCCCACTCGGGCGCCTGAACGACACTCCCACTCCCACGCGCTCGACCCATGGGCGCGGATCAGAATCAGCTTTTTTCGACACCGTGAATTGCACGCCGCCTCTGCGCATGGCCTCCGAGGTGAGCGCGGGAGCCAGGAGTATTACGTCCGCGACGGCGTCCACGGCGTACAGCGGTGGGCACTACGCGTGGCCCACCGATCACAGTGAATCTAGGAGCTGATGGAACCACGCACCACGAGAGCGCACGAGCGAGCGACGAACTCGCCAAGCGGCACAGACCCTGCACTTGACGCGGCTAGAAGAGCGGCTCGTGCGACGCCTACGTCACCTCCAACCCCCGGGTCGAGATCCAGATAGCAGAAACTCTGGGGAGCCTGTAATCCGACGTCGATCTCACTCAGCAACAGTGGACGTGCGAAGGGGCGGGCATCCGCCACATTGATCGCTACAGCCGTGGCGTGGCCGCGGTAGTACTCGCGGTAGCCGCGGCGAGATATGCCGGCGTGGCCCTTATGGCGCTCCCAGATCGCTGTCGGACTGCCCACGTCGTATCCCGCGACGTCGAACACACCCACCAGCCGCCCCACAGGCTTCGTGGAGTAGATGATCACCGTCGTGACGTCGGGTGCCAGCCGACGCTTGCGGAACTCGACCAGTTTGGTGCCCGCCAGGATGCCCTCAGCGAACTGCGGCTTGATCGACATCACTGCGACGCGGCCAACTGCTCCTGCACCCACGAGCGGCCTCCAGTTCTGATCTCCGTGATGCTCTGGGGCGGGGCGTTGAGGGCTCCCATGAGCCGCAGGTCCCGCAGCGGCCACGGCCGTTCGAGGATGCGGTCCTGGCGGAAGACCATCGCATGCAGCTCGCCGCGCTCCGCCGCCATCGCATGCAAGTCATCGGGCGTGTATACGGAGCGTCGCCCCACGAACTGGGCGATGCGATCGACACTCGCTGACACCCGCACATCCTCCACTACACCAACGACAGTCACTGCCTGGAGGTCCTGTGACCGGTAGAACAAGACCGTCGCGCCGGCGCCTACCAGGCGCGAGCCAGTGCCGGAGACGTACGCCTTGCGGAGCGCGTTCCCGTACGGGTGCCGGCCTGACCAGACGTCGAGTCCGAGCTGGGCTTCGGGGAACAGCGCATCATGCCAGTTCGGTGTGATGGGGACGGCGAAGTTCCTCGCTCCTGTGTGGACGAACGGTGGCCCGTGGCGGCGGTGTGCCGTCAGGTGATCGAGACCGGCGACGACCGCGGGCCGTCGGTACTTGACGAACACGGCTTCACCACGTGCGGTCGTGTCACGATGTCGCTCGAAGCCGAATGACTCCACGAGATCGACCAGCCGCGCGTGCTTGTCGAACGCGGTGAGGTAGAGCGTGTCGATGTCCGCTGCGTGCGCGTGTGCGAAGAGGGCCTTGAGTAGCAGCTCCCCGTAGGAACGCCCCGCCGCGTCCGGCGCGACCTTGAACGTCGAAACCTTGAAGACGTTGCCAGGCAGACCCATCTCGGCGCCGTCCTCGTTCTTGCCGATCATGAGCGCGCTATACCCGCCCTCACCCCGGATGATCCAGGCGGGACGATGATCCGCAGCAGCCCTGCGCAGCCAATCGTCGAAGCCCTCGTAGTCCTCGCGAATCGAGTCCAGGATCGGATCGTCCACGTCGAGCTGGTACGCCTTGAGCACCTCGACGGCGGGCGGCGGCGCGGTTGCCCGAGGCCTCAGCCGCTCGAGGAACGCCGCGGCCTCGGCGATCGTGAAGACCCGCTCGTCCAACCCCGCCCGACCGGCGCGGCGCCGCAGCCGATCATCGTCGGTCACGAGGAAGTCGACTGCTCCCACCCAGAGGGCCGAGAGCATTTCTAGGTCGTTGTCGTCGTTGGACGATCGGCCAGCGGGCGGGGCGGTCTCCTTCAGAGCGTCGAGCAGCGCCTGCGGTGGCTCTATACGGCCAAGCATCTGGTACTTGAGGAGCAAGGATTCACTCATCGCTCTTCTCGCTGCGTCGCGATCGTGCGCGATGTCCCGCTTGGTGGCCGCGGAGAGGAAGAGCCGATGCTGGCCTTCTTGCGAGAGCCTCATCAGAGAGACGGCGTGTGGGAGACGAGGCCCCCCAGTCGTGGATGCCGGTTCGAGGGCGATGAACGCATTCGTGTCGAGGACGAGAGACATGCGCCCCCCTGGGA
>JAEZCL010000313.1 GCA_023433585.1 Pseudomonadota bacterium | reverse complement strand
CCAATCGGCCCCCCAATCCCCCCCCCCCCCCGGGGGGGGGCTGTCCAGCTGTCGTCACCCGTAGTCCTGCAACGGCCGCACATCCAGATCGTCGGCCTTGATGGCGGCGATGGCCTGGGCGGCGGCGAGGGCGGCCGGGGTGGTGGTGTAGTAGGGAATCTTCATCATCAGCGCCGTGCGGCGGATCGAGAAGCTGTCGGCCAGGGACTGCTTGCCCTCGGTGGTGTTGAAGACCAGCTGCACCTCGCCGTTCTTCATGGCGTCCACGATGTGCGGGCGGCCTTCCAGCACCTTCTTGACCAGTCCGACTTCAAGGCCCTGTTCGGTCAGATAGGCGTGGGTGCCGCCGGTGGCCAGGATCGAGAATCCCTGGTCGATCAGCTTTTTCACCGCGTCGATGATGAACGGCTTGTCGTCGTTACGCACCGAGACGAAGGCGCAGCCCGACGTCGGCAGGGCCGTGCCGCCGCCCAGTTGCGACTTGGCGAAGGCGCGGGCGAAGGCGCCTTCCATGTCCGCCTCGTCCGGCCGCTTCCAGTCCAGGCCCATGACCTCGCCGGTGGAGCGCATCTCCGGGCCCCGCACCGTGTCGACCCCCGCGAACCGGGCGAAGGGGAACACCGCCTCCTTCACCGCGATGTGGTCGTACGGCCGGTGCGTCAGGCCGAAGGACGCCAGCGCCTCGCCCGCCATGACCTTGGCGGGGATGGCGGCGACGGGCTCTCGAATCGTCTTGGCCACGAAGGGCACGGTGCGGCTGGCGCGCGGATTGACCTCCAGCACGAAGATGCGGGGGGCGTCGGAGTGCGGCTCTTCAATCGCGAACTGCACGTTCATCAGGCCGCGCACCTTCAGGGCCTTGGCCATGGCCTCGGTCTGGCGCTTCAGTTCCTCCACCAGGGCGGGCGAGAGCGAGTAGGGCGGCATGGAGCAGGCGCTGTCGCCCGAATGGACGCCCGCCTCCTCGATGTGTTCCAGCACCCCAGCCACGAACACGTCGTCAGCGTCACAGATGGCGTCCACGTCCACCTCCGTAGCGCGGTTCAGATAGTGGTCGATCAGCACCGGGTCGTCGCCCGAGACCTTCATGGCTTCGTGGACATAGCGGTCCAGCTGTTCGCGGTCGTGCACGATCATCATGCCCCGGCCGCCCAGCACATAGGACGGGCGCAGGACGACGGGATAGCCGACCTCATCCGCCTTTTGCGCCGCTTCCTCGGCGCTGCGGGCCAGGCCGTTGGGCGGCTGTTGCAGACCGATGTCGTGCAGCATCTTCTGGAACCGTTCGCGGTCCTCGGCCAGATCGATGGAGTCCACGCTGGTGCCCAGGATCGGAACCCCGTCCGCCTCCAGCGCATGAGCCAGCTTCAGCGGCGTCTGCCCGCCGAACTGCACCACCACGCCGAGAAGCTCGCCCTTGGACCGCTCGACGTCGATCAGCTCCAGCACGTCCTCGGCCGTCAGGGGCTCGAAATAGAGGCGGTCGGAGGTGTCGTAGTCGGTGGAGACCGTCTCCGGGTTGCAGTTGACCATGATCGACTCCACCCCGATGTCCTCGAAGGCGAAGGCCGCGTGACAGCAGCAATAGTCGAACTCGATCCCCTGGCCGATGCGGTTCGGCCCGCCCCCCAGGATGATGGCCTTGCGCCGCTCCGACGGCTCGGCCTCGCAGGCCGGAACCTGCCCCAGGGCGCCGGTCTCATAGGTGGAATACATATAGGCGGTGGCGCTGGCGAACTCGGCCGCGCAGGTGTCGATGCGCTTGAACACCGGCCGCACCGACAGGGCGCGGCGGGCATCGCGGACCTGTTTCTCGGGGGTTCCGGTGAGCTTCGCCAAACGTGCATCGGAAAAGCCCATGGCCTTCAGGCGACGGAATTCACGGGCGGCGTCCCTTTCTCCCCCTGGGGGAGAAGGTGGCCCGGAGGGCCGGTTGAGGGGGCTGTTGGCCGGAGTCTCGATTTCAGACCCTTGTCCCGCTGAACCATCCCCCGCATCCGCGCCGCTGCGCGGCCCACCGTCACCCCCAAGGGGAGAAGGAAGACCTTTCACGCGCAGCCATCCTTCCTCGCGCACGATCTCGGCGATCTGGCGCAGGAACCAGGGTTCATACGAACAGGCGGACTGGACCTCTTCGACGCTCAGGCCGTGGCGGAAGGCCTGGGCGATGACGAGGATGCGGTCCGGCGTCGGCTGGCCCAGGGCGCGCACGACCGCCCCCTTGATCGCCGCCTCGTCTTCCGCTCCCGCCACGCCCTCGATCTCGATCTCGTCGAAGCCGGTCAGGCCGGTTTCCAGCCCGCGCAGGGCCTTCTGCATGGATTCCTTGAAGGTCCGGCCGATGGCCATGACCTCGCCCACCGACTTCATGGAGGTGGTCAGATGGGGCTCGGCGCCCGGATATTTCTCGAAGGCGAAGCGCGGGATCTTGGTCACCACATAGTCGATCGACGGCTCGAAGCTGGCCGGGGTGACCTGGGTGATGTCGTTCTGCAGTTCGTCCAGGGTGTAGCCGACCGCCAGCCGCGCGGCGACCTTGGCGATGGGGAAACCCGTGGCCTTCGAGGCGAGCGCGGACGACCGCGACACGCGCGGGTTCATCTCGATGACGACCATGCGGCCGTCCTTCGGATTCAGGGCGAACTGGACGTTCGAGCCGCCGGTCTCCACCCCGATCTCGCGCAGCACGTCGATGGAGGCCCGGCGCATGCGCTGATATTCCTTGTCGGTCAGCGTCAGGGCGGGGGCGACGGTGATGGAGTCGCCCGTGTGGACGCCCATGGGGTCGATGTTCTCGATGGAGCAGATGATGATGCAGTTGTCCGCATGGTCGCGGACGACCTCCATCTCGTACTCCTTCCAGCCCAGCACCGATTCCTCGATCAGCACCTCGGTGGTCGGCGACAGGTCCAGGCCCCGCTCCACGATCTCGCGGAATTCCTCGACGTTATAGGCGATGCCGCCGCCGGTGCCGGCGAGCGTGAATGACGGCCGGATGATGGCCGGCAGCCCCACGAACGCCAGGGCGTCCTCGGCTTCGTCGATGTGGTGAACGGCCTTGGAGCGCGGGCTCTCCAGGCCCAGCTTGTCCATGGCGTCACGGAATTTCTGGCGGTCCTCGGCCTTGTCGATGACGTCCGCCTTGGCCCCGATCATCTCCACGCCCAGCCGCTTCAGGGCGCCGGAGGTTTCGAGGGCAAGCGCGGTGTTCAGCGCCGTCTGGCCGCCCATGGTGGGCAGAAGGGCGTCGGGACGTTCTTTCTCGATGATCTTCTCGACCATCTCCGGGGTGATCGGCTCGATATAGGTGGCGTCGGCCACCTCGGGGTCGGTCATGATGGTGGCCGGGTTCGAGTTGACCAGGATCACCCGGTAACCCTCGGCCTTCAGCGCCTTGCACGCCTGCACGCCCGAATAGTCGAACTCGCACGCCTGGCCGATGACGATGGGGCCGGCGCCGATGATGAGGATGGATTTGATGTCTGTACGCTTGGGCATTTCGGGCTCAGTTCGTCACCACGGCGCATTCCCAGCCGTCGTATTCGAGTTGGAAGGCGGCGGCCCATGACTGCATCATGGCCGAGACGGGAGCAAAGGCGGTTTCATCGACGGCCATGGTGGTCTCCAGCACGGTCGAATCGTCCTGGCCCCCCGTGAGGAAACCGGCGCGCCGCGCGGTCTCGCACAGGCTGCCGTGCTCGCCGTCGCCGTAGAAGAAGAACAGGGTGTGGCGCGGCGTGCGCCCACTGTCCCCATGTTCGGCCAAGGCGGCGCGGACCATGGCGTCCTTCTCTTCGTGGCTGGGCGTTTCGTTGAGCAAAGGCCGTGGACTCCGCGCATGGGCGACCGGCCGCGAGGGTTTTCGCGGCGGGCGTCGTCAGGTTGTCGGTCAAGCGGCCCGTTTAGAGAGCCTCGCGGGCGGCGGCAAGGACTATCGTTGCACCCGTTGTTCAATCCACGGCGGAACCTCGCTGATGGCCTCCAGCGCGGTGAAGCGAGGGTGGCTCTCGGGGGCGTCCGCCATCTCGTGGGCCCAGGTCACCACATAGGGGATGTGGGCCGCCCACGCCCCGGCCTGAAGCGCGGGCAGGACGTCCGATCTCATGGAATTGCCCACCATGGCCGCCTGGTCGGCGCCCGTGCCGTGCCGGCGGAAGGCGCGGTCATAGGTGTCGGCGGTCTTCTCCGAGACGATCTCCACGCCCGAGAACAGATCGCCCAGGCCGGAGGCGGCCAGCTTGCGCTCCTGGTCCATCAGGTCGCCCTTGGTTATCAGCACCAGGCGGTATCGCTCCGACAGGCGATTCAGCGCCTCCGGAACGCCGGGCAGCGCCTCGACCGGATGGGACAGCATCTCGCGCCCGGCGGCCAGGATCTCGCTGATGACCCGGGGCGGGGGCGACCCTTCCGTCAACTCCATGGCCGTCTCGATCATGGACAGGGTGAAACCCTTGATCCCGTAACCATAGAGGCGAAGGTTGCGCTGCTCCGTGGCCGCCAGCCGCGCCTCGATTCCCGCGCGATCATGGTGTTCGGACAAGAGGTCGGCGAACCGGTCGTGGGTCAGCCGGAAGAGGGTCTCGTTGTGCCAGAGGGTGTCGTCGGCATCCAGGCCGATGGTGGTGATGGGCATGGCGGCGGCCTATCACGACCTCGCGGCCTTCTGAAGGCGCCGGCCCTCGTCAACCACGTCCGTTCACCGCGTTTTTTAGCGTTGCGTTCCGGTTTCCGCGTAATCATTCGCGGTTTCAATGAACCCGCCTCGAAGCGGAGGACGTGGGAGAAATCGCAATGGCTTACCCGACGGGGCATTCGCTCCCGGCGGGATTGAGCGACACGCCAGCCGGGACGGGCGGGGGCCGTCCAGTCGAAGCGCGCAGCTTCAGTTCCGTCGGGGCGACGAGTCTGACCTTTCCATTGGTGACCGAGGCGCGGCGCGAGCTGACCGTCACCCTGGCCGTAAAGTCGGTGTTCGACCTTACGCGCCGAACCCATGTGGGCGCGCGTCTGACGCGCACCGTGCGCCGCGCGGGGGGCGAAAGCGCCCTGGCGGGGCTGCATCGGGTGCGGCTGGACGCCGCCGACCTGACGAAGATCGACGTGGAGACCCTGCGGCACGGCGTCGGGCTTCTCGACCTCGCCGGCGGCGCGACGGGGGTGGCCCCCGCGTTCTGGCGGACAGTGGCGTCGTCCAGGGGCCGGTTCTCACTGCTTTACGCCGGGCTTCAGTCCGATGTGGACGCCGGGCTGCTGCTGGTCGAGATCATGGGCGTGGACATGAAGGCGGCGCCTGAGGACGTGCGCGCCGCCATCGATCATCTGAGCGCCCAGCGCCGGGGGATCATCCTTCATGCGCCGCCCGAGCCCGGCATGATCGCGCGCCTGGCGCCGGTCGCGCCGCGCTGCGTGTCGCTGGACTTCGCGGGCGTGGAGACCGACAGCGCCGCGCACTGGCAGGCCGCCGCCGCCCTGATCGCCCAGGCGCGCAGCGTGGCCCGCGACGTGCTGCTGGTCAATCTGCCGCCCGCGCGGGGCGAGGCGGCCGCCCAGGCCGGCGCCACCCATGCGGTGTTCCGCGACATGGACCGCCTGTCGGTGTAGGTAGAAGACTCATATTCCCCCATCCGTCATTCCCGCCCCTCGGGTCGCGCCGCTTGCGCGGCCCGCCCGAGGGCAGGCTCTTGTGGCGGGAATCCATACACGCGGGGCGTTCCGGGCTCGCCTTGCCCTGACCGAGCGCATGGATCGCCGGGCCTGTCCCGGCGATGACGGATGTATTGAAGTCAATAGACTTTCCGATAACTCTTCTGAGCCCCCGGCCTGATCCCGCATTTCCGGCGGCCGGCGCCTTGACCCGAAAGGGTTTCGCCGTGTCCGCCGGTGTTTTCCGCACGCCCTCTCTGGCGCGTTCAGAATGGACCTCGGCCGGGGCTCAGACGCTCGCCCTCGTCATGCGCGGCGGCGTGACGGAATCCCCGATGAGCAAGACCGGCGAAATTCTCAACCGGGTCCGACGTTGGACTCCTGGCGGACAGCAATGACGAGGAACGAAAATCTCCAATGAAATCAGCAATCGTTTGACTCCAATTGCACTGTTTTTTCGCCTTGGAGTCTAAGTCAGGGCTCATATTCCCCGATCCGTCATTCCCGGGCCTGTCCCGGGAATCCATACACCCGGAGCGTTCCGGGCCTGCCTGGCCTTGTCGGAGCGGATGGCCCGGAGATGACGGAAGAGTGCGGATTTGTGCCAATGAAATCAGTTGTTTGTATGGATTCTCAACCTAGGTCGGGAACTCATAAGGAGTCATCGGAAAGTCTATTGACTTCAATACACCCGTCATCCTCGGGCTTGTCCCGAGGACCCACGGCGGAACTAGGCGCGGATGGGCGACGGTTCGCATCACCGTCAGAACGGCCCCGGATCGTGTGTGCATCAGCGATGGGTCCTCGGACAAGCCCGAGGATGACGGAGTTTTACAGGGCCACGACCGATGGCTTTTTCAAACCCCTGTGGACGGGATTGACCTTGTCCGCCGGGCGCCCCCTGATCCGGCCATGCAGCCGACCCTGCCCGTGCGCCTCTACGCCGACCCCGCCGCCCATGCGCGCGAGCGGGACGCCGTGTTCGGCCGGACCTGGCTGTTCATGGGCCATGAGGGCGAGGCGCGGGCGCCCGGCGACTGGCTGGCCACGGACATCGCCGGGCATCGGCTGGTCATGGTGCGTGGTCAGGACGGCGTCTTGCGGGCCTTTCACAACGTCTGCCGACACCGGGCCGGGCCGCTGGTCGCGGGTGAGCGGGGGAATTGCGGGAAAGAGCTGACATGCCGCTATCACGGCTGGCGCTACATGCTGGACGGGCGGCTGCGCTCGGCGGTGGGGTTCGGCCCGGCCGAGGGGTTCGACCCCCGGGATTTCGGCCTTCTGGCCGTGCGGCTGGAGACCTGGCGCGGCCTGGCGTTCGTCAACCTGGATCAGGCGGCCGAACCGCTGGCGGATTTCATCGCCCCGCTGGAGGCCCTGCTCGCCGCGCGTGGCCTGGACCTGCCCGGACCGACGCTCAGGCGGACCCACGACCTGGCCTGCGACTGGAAGGTCTATGCCGAAAACTATCTCGAGGGTTACCACATCGGCGCGGTCCATCCGGTCCTGGCCGATGAGCTGGGCGGGGCGGATTATCAGGTCCGGGTCGACGGCGATCTGGTGATCCAGGAGGCCGAAGGGGTGAATGACGGTCCCCAGGCGGGGGTCTGGGGCTGGCTGTGGCCGAACCTGGGGATCAATGTCTACAGCGACGGGGCCATGATCGAGCGGATGACCCCCGTCGGACCCGGCCGCGTGCGGCTGGACTACCTGTTCCTGAGCGACCGGGGGGAGGGCGCGCTGGGCGAGGCGCTGACCGCCTCGGACCGCCTGACCGCCGAGGACGCCGCCATCTGCGAGGCGGTGCAGCTGAACCTGGAGGCCGGGGCCTATGACCGAGGCGTGCTGAGCCCCCGGCACGAAGCGGCCGTGGCCTGGTTCCAGGACCGCATGGCCCGGATTCACGCATGACCGGACCCCGCAAGCTGGGATGGGGCCTGGCCGCTCTGCTGGTGGCCGGAAACATGATCGGCTCGGGCGTCTATCTGCTGCCCGCCAGCCTGGCGCCGGTGGGATCATCGAGCATCGTCGGCTGGATGGTGGCCACCGCCGGGGCCCTGATGCTGGCGGCGGTGTTCGCGGGGCTGGGGCGGATGCGCCCGGCGGCGGACGGCCTGGCGGACTACGCCGGGCAGGGGCTGGGCCGGTTCTTCGGCTTCCAGGCGGCGCTGGCCTATTGGGCCGCCTGCTGGATGGGCAATGTGGCGGTGGCGGTGGCGGCCACCGGCTATCTGGCGGTGTTTCTGCCGGTGCTGCGCGAGCCCTGGCCCGCGGCCCTCTGCAATGTGGTCCTGATCTGGCTGGTGACGGCAGCCTATATGGCGGGCCCCAGGCTGGTGGCGCGCCTGGGCGGCGGACTGCTGATCATCGGGCTGTTGCCCATCGGCGTGGCCGTGGCGGCGGGCGTGATGGCGTTCGATCCGGAGGTCTTCGCGGCATCGTGGTCACCCTCCGGCGTCTCGCTGTTCGACAGCGTTCCGGCGTCGCTGGCGGTGATCTTCTGGGCCTTCCTGGGGGTGGAGAGCGCCGCCGTCCTGTCGGCCAAGGTGCGCAATCCCGAAACCGACGTGGGCCGGGCGACCTTTGCGGGCGTGCTGCTGGCGGGCGTCGTCTACATGGCCACCAGCGTGGCGGTGTTCGGCGTCATTCCGGCCGGCGAGCTGGCGGCCTCCACCAGCCCCTTCGCCGACCTGGCCGGGCGGGTGATGGGCGCCGCCGCCGCCGGGTTCGTGGCCGTCTGCGCCGTGGCCAAGACCATCGGCACCCTGGGCGGCTGGACCATGCTCAGCGGCGAGACGGCCCGCTCGGCGGCCCGCGAAGGGTTCCTGCCCGCCGTGTTCGGCCGGGGCGTCGAGACCCCGCGCGCCAATCCCCTGATCCACGGCGTCCTGATGAGCGCGGCCGCCCTGCTGTCGGTTCAGCCGACCCTGGGGGCGCAGTTCGGGGTGCTGGTGAACGTCACCACGGTGCTGATCCTGGTGGTCTACGCCCTGTGCTGCCTGGCCCTGATCCGCTTTTCGGCCGAGCTGAAATGGCGCGCGGCGGCCGTGGGCGGCCTGGCCTTCGCGGTCTGGGCGGCCGCCTTTTCGGACCCCGGCCTGTTGTGGCCGACCCTGGGCTTCTTCGTCGTGGTTTCGGCGGCTTGGTTCTTCGTCCGCCGTCCCGCTTGACCGCTTGGGCGCGAATCCATAGGAACGCGGCCGTTTGCCTTCGGGGCCGCTCGGGCTCATGAAGGCTCGACCCGTCCCAAGGAGCGCCCCATGACCCAATTGCTGCCCGGAGCCACCGGCGTCCTGGTGCTGGCCGACGGCACGGTGCTTCAGGGGATCGGCGTGGGCGCGACCGGATCGGCCCTGGGCGAGGTGGTCTTCAACACCGCCATGACCGGCTATCAGGAGATCCTGACCGACCCCAGCTACATGAAACAGGTTGTGGTGTTCACCTTTCCGCACATCGGCAATGTGGGGGTGAACGGCGAGGATATCGAGCAGATCGGCGACGGCGGCGCGGGCACGGCTGCCGTGGGGGCGGTGTTTCGCGACCTGCCCACCGACCCGGCCAATTGGCGTAGCGAGGGCGCCCTGGACGCCTGGATGAAGCGGCGCGGCGTGGTGGGCCTGGCTGGCGTGGACACCCGCGCTCTGACCGCCGCCATTCGCGACAACGGCGCCGCGCACGGCGTCATCGCTCATGATCCCGATGGACGTTTCGATCTGGACGCCCTGGCGGTCCAGGCGCGGGAATGGTCCGGCCTGGTGGGTCTGGACCTGGCCAGGGAGGCTTCGTGCCTGCAGGCGTTCGACTGGACCGAAGGGGACTGGGACTGGCCCCATGGTTATGTCCAGGCTCCGCAAGGCGAGCGTCATGTGGTGGTCGTGGACTATGGGGTGAAGCGCAACATTCTGCGCGCCCTGGCCTCCACCGGCGTGAAGATCACCGTGGTGCCGGCCTCGACGACCGCCGATGAAATCCTGGCCCGCGATCCGGACGGTGTCATGCTGTCCAACGGCCCAGGCGACCCGGCGGCCACGGGTGAATATGCGGTGCCGGAAATCCGCAAGCTGATCGACTCGGGCAAGCCCGTCATGGGCATCTGTCTGGGCCACCAGATGCTGGCCCTGGCCCTGGGGGCGAAGACCGTGAAGATGGATCAGGGCCACCACGGCGCCAACCATCCGGTCAAGGACGTCACCACCGGCAAGGTGGAGATCGTCTCCATGAACCACGGCTTCGCCGTCGACCGCGACACACTGCCCGAAGCGGTCACTGAAACCCACGTCAGCCTGTTCGACGGCACCAACTGCGGCATCGCCCTGAAGGACCGCCCGGTGTTCGGCGTCCAGCACCACCCCGAGGCTTCGCCCGGCCCGACGGACAGCCTCTATCTGTTCGAGCGGTTCGCCGCTTATATGGACGCCGCGCGCACGGCATAAGACAACCGACCCAGACTGTGGGCGTTGATTTTACGGTCAAGGTTTCACGGGTGGAGGCGTCAATGTCGCTGAGTCGAATCACTGCGGTGTTCGCGGCGGGGTTGATGCTGACGGCCTGCGCCAGCGGCGCGCGCAGCGATTTCGGCCTCGTCCAGCGGGATGCGGCCATTCCCGTCGGCTTTCCCAATGTGCGGTTCTCGGTCGAGGACGAGGCGTCGGCCCAGGCCATCGCGCATCAGCTCGGCGAGGGCGTGCCTCACGGCCCGGATGGGCGTTTCGATCTGATCGCGCTGTCGGGCGGCGGCGCGAACGGCGCCTTCACCGCCGGGGTGATGACGGGGTGGACCGAACGCGGCGACCGACCGGATTTTGAAGTGGTGACGGGCGTCTCCACCGGCGCCCTGGCCGCGCCCTTCGTGTTTCTGGGCCCGGAGTGGGACGACGAACTGCGCGACGCCTACACTAGCGGCGAGGCGTCCAACCTGTTGCAGACCCGAGGCGTGGGCGTGTTCTTCGGCTCCGGCGTGTTTTCGGGCGCCCCCCTGCAGACATTGGTGGAGACGCACGTTGATGCGGCCTTGTTATCAGCCATCGCCGCCGAGCACGCCAGGGGGCGATTGCTGCTAGTCGCCACAACGGATTTGGATATCCAGCGGGGCGTGGTCTGGAACATGGGCGCCATCGCCCAGCGCGGGACGCCCGAGGCCCTGATTCTGTTTCGCCAGGTGCTGGTCGCTTCGGCCAGCATACCCGGCGCCTTTCCCCCCGTTATGATCCAGGCGCAGGGGCCGGGCGCCGTCTTTGAGGAAATGCACGTGGACGGCGGGGTGATGAATCCCTTTATCGCCTTGCCCCAGATGCTGTGGACCTGGGACGATCGGCGCGGGGTTCTGGAGGGTGGGCGCATCCATGTGATCGTCAACGGCAAGGACACGCCGAATTTCATCGTCACCAAGGACGCCGCGCCTTCCGTCCTGGCGCGCAGTCTCGATGCAGTGCTGGGCGCGTCGCTACGCATGTCGCTGATCGCCAACCGCGCCTTCGCCGAACGCAACGGCCTGGAGTTCCATGTGGCCGCTATCCCTGATGATTTCGAGGGTGGGAACAGCCTGGATTTCAGCCAGGAGGCGATGCTCGCGACCTTCGAACTGGGACGAAGCCACGCCCTGTCCGGCGAGGCTTGGGAGTAGGCCGTCCCCGCAATTCACAGGCTGTGGACCCTATGAGCGGGGAGGGGCCGGGCGGCGGGAAGCCCTGCGCCTTCCATTCGTTCCGGCGTATAGGCTGGTGCCATTGTGCGATTCGACGACCGTTTCATTGATGAGCTGAAAAGCCGCCTGCGTCCCTCGGACGTCATCGGGCGCACGGTGAAGCTCAAGCGTCAGGGCCGCGAGTTCGTCGGCCTGTCACCCTTCACCAAGGAGAAGTCGCCGTCCTTCTTCGTCAATGACGACAAGGGCTTCTTCCACGATTTCAGCTCCGGCAAGCACGGCGACATCATCAGTTTCCTTCAGGAGACCGAACGCCTGTCGTTTGTGGAGGCGGTCCAGCGGCTGGCGGGGGAGGCGGGCATGGCCCTGCCCGCGCCCGATCCCCAGGCGGCCGAGCGTGAGCAGAAGCGCAACAGCCTGGCCGACTGGATGGACCTGGCCCAGAAGTGGTTCGCCGCCAACCTGCGCCGCTCCACCGGCAGGAACGCGCGCGAGATGCTGGAGCGGCGCGGCCTGCCCGAGGATCAGTGGGACCGGTTCGGCCTGGGCTATGCGCCGAACGACCGCGAGGGCCTGAAGAACGCCCTGGTCCAGCGTGGCGCCAAGCCGTCCGAACTGGTGGAGGCTGGCGTCCTGATCGCGCCGGAGGGCGGCGGCGCGCCCTATGACCGCTTCCGCGACCGGCTGATCTTCCCGATCCATGACGCGCGCGGACGGATCGTCAGCTTCGGCGGCCGGGCCATGAACCCGGACGACCGGGCCAAATATCTGAACGGGCCGGAGACGGCGCTGTTTCACAAGGGCTCCACCCTTTACGGCTTGCCCGAGGCGCGCCGCATCCTCGGCGCCGGGTCGAAATCCGACGCCGCCATCGTGGTCGTCGAAGGCTACATGGATGTGATCGCCTGCCAGCGCGCGGGCATCCCCGCCGTCGCCCCCATGGGCACCGCCCTGACCGAAGAGCAGATGGCCCTCTTGTGGCGGGTCAGCGCCGAGCCGGTGCTGTGCTTCGACGGCGACCCGGCGGGCCAGCGCGCGGCGGGCCGGGCGGTGGAACGGGCGCTGCCCCTGCTGAAACCCGGCCGTTCCTTCCGCTTCGCCCTGCTCACCGGCGGCCAGGATCCGGACGACATCCTGCGCGACAAGGGCGCGCCGGCGCTGAGGAACGTCTTGTCCGAAACCCGTCCGTTCGCCGAAATGCTGTTCGAGCGCGAGCGGGACGCCGAACCCCTGGACACCCCCGAACGCAAGGCCGGGCTGAAACGGCGTCTGCGACAGGCGGCCCAGGCGATCCAGGACGCGGACCTGGCCGAACAGTATCGCCGCGAGATGTTCGACCGCTTCGACGGCCTGTTTCCGCCTCGGCCCGCCTTCCAGTCGCGCCAGCCGGGCGCGCGCTGGACCCCGGGCAAGGCGCCCGTGATCGGGGCCACGGATGCAGGCAGGGCGGCGGCCTCGGCCTTGTCGCGGTCCATCGAGCCGACCGCCGCAGCCCTGGCCCATGCCGCTATCGACGACCCCGAAAGGCTGGACGATCACCTGGAGGCTGTGGGCCGTCACGGCTTCGGCGATCCAGCCCTGGATGAGCTGGCGGATGAGATCGTCAGTCTGAGGATGTCGGGCCTCGCCCTTGACAGCGCGGCCCTGCGCCGCCATCTGGCCCAATCGGGTCTTGATGCGCTCATGCGTGAGGTCGAGAAGGCGGCGGCGAAGTCCGGTGCGCCCTTCCTGGCAGCGAACGCGCCCCTCGCCGAAGCGCGGGCCCGATGGTCGCAGGCGTTCGACGCTCTGACCCGCATGGCGGCGTTGGAGGGAGCGCTGAGCTCAGCGAAGTCGGAGGCGCATCGCGGCTTCGACGCCTCGGCTTTCAGTCGTCTGAAAGCCGAGCGCGATGCGTTGCGACGAGCCATCAAGACGGGAACCTTGTGGGACGAGGCGGCGGGTTCGTAACAAACCCTGCCTTCGGACGTTGTTAGAAGCCGCCGGACCATTGCGGCTGGAGAAGAACTGAATGAGCGCGCAGACCGAGACGCCTGAAGCGGAAACGACCAATGACGGGCCGCTGCTCGATCTGACCGACGCCGGCGTCAAGAAATTCATCCGCCAGGCCAAGACCCGCGGCTTCGTGACGATGGAGGAACTGAACAAGGTTCTGCCGTCCGAGGAATTCACCCCCGACCAGATCGAAGACACCCTGGCCATGCTGTCGGAGATGGGCGTCAATGTGGTCGAGGCGGAGGAAGACGCCGAGGGCCAGTCCACCGAGGTCGCCGAGCGGGCCGAGACCGCCGTGGCGGAAACCGGCGCCAAGCCCGCCTATGACCGCACCGACGACCCTGTGCGCATGTACCTGCGCGAGATGGGCACGGTCGAGCTGCTCAGCCGCGAGGGCGAGATCGCCATCGCCAAGCGCATCGAGGCCGGCCGCGACGCCATGATTTCGGGCCTGTGCGAGAGCGCCCTGACGTTCGAGGCCATCATGGTGTGGCGCGACGAGCTGGCCAACGGCCGCATCCTGCTGCGCGAAGTCATCGACCTGGACCAGACCTACGGCGGCCAGAACGCCGGGGAAGGCGAAAGCGAGGAGGGAGGCGAAAAGGCCGAGGAAGCCGAGCCCGAGGCCAAGGAAGAGAAGCCCGAAAGCGAGGATGAGGACGAGGACGACGACGACTTCGACGACGGCGGCGGCCTCAGCATCTCCGCCATGGAGGCCGAACTGCGCGACGGGGTCATGGAGATCCTGGACGCCGTGGCGGCGGACTTCGAGGCTTTCAGGAAGCTACAGGACAAGCTGGTGGAGGTGCGCCTGAAGGGCGAGGCCCTGTCGGCCAAGGACCAGAAGAATTACGACGCCCTGACCACGGCCATTTCGGACCGGCTCAAGACGCTGAAGCTGAACAACAACCGCATCGAGGCGCTGGTCGAGCAGCTTTACGCCATCAACAAGCGCCTGATCGGCCTGGAAGGCCGCCTGCTGCGCCTGGCCGACAGCTACGGCATCAGCCGCCCCGAGTTCCTCAAGGCCTATTTCGGCTCGGAGCTGGACCCCTCCTGGACCGAGCGCGTCAAGGAGATGGGTGTGCGCTGGACCAAGTTCAGCGACAACGAGGCCGGCCAGATCACTCAGATCCGCGCCGATGTGGCCGCCGTGGCCACCGAGGCGGGCCTGCCCATCGACGACTACCGCCGCATCGTCCAGACGGTGCAGAAGGGCGAGCGCGAAGCCCGCCAGGCCAAGAAGGAGATGGTCGAGGCGAACCTGCGCCTGGTGATCTCCATCGCCAAGAAATACACCAACCGCGGCCTGCAGTTCCTGGACCTGATCCAGGAGGGCAACATCGGCCTGATGAAGGCGGTGGACAAGTTCGAGTACCGGCGCGGCTACAAGTTCTCCACCTACGCCACCTGGTGGATCCGCCAGGCCATCACCCGCTCCATCGCCGACCAGGCCCGCACCATCCGCATCCCGGTGCACATGATCGAGACGATCAACAAGATCGTCCGCACCCAGCGCCAGATGCTGCACGAGATCGGCCGCGAGGCGACGCCGGAGGAACTGGCCGAACGCCTGGCCATGCCGCTTGAGAAGGTGCGCAAGGTCCTGAAGATCGCCAAGGAGCCGATCAGCCTCGAAACCCCCATCGGCGACGAGGAAGACAGCCACCTGGGCGACTTCATCGAGGACAAGAACGCCATCCTGCCCATCGACGCGGCCATCCAGTCGAACCTGCGCGAAACCACCACCCGCGTGCTGGCGTCCCTGACCCCGCGCGAGGAGCGGGTCCTGCGCATGCGCTTCGGCATCGGCATGAACACCGACCACACCCTGGAGGAAGTCGGCCAGCAGTTCAGCGTCACCCGCGAACGCATCCGCCAGATCGAAGCCAAGGCCCTGCGCAAACTGAAACACCCGAGCCGCAGCCGCAAGCTGCGGAGCTTCCTGGACAGCTGAGGCCGCCATCCGGCCCAGCGTCCTTGCGCGCAGGGCATCATGCAAATGCATGATGCCCGACGGCTTTCCCGCAGCCACCCTGTCGAAATCGCCCATGGGAGATTTCGATGTCCGCCGCGCTCGCCTATCCGAATCTGAGTTTGAACGACGCGATCGCCGCCCTCGACGGCGTGATCGACCGCGGCGGCCCTGCGCCGACCGATTATGCGCTGGTCGGCGACGCCTTCGCGCGGATGCATGGGGAGGAATATGAAGCCCACGGCGGTCTGGCGCGCCGTGTGCGGACCAACCCCGTCATCGCCGATTTCTTCACACGGCACCGGGCCGTGTTTGGCACCACGGCCACGATGCAGGGCATGATCCGTCTCAAGCCGCACGGCTATGCGGGGGATTTCGAGACCATAGAGCGCATCTATGCGCACTCGTGTTCGGAACTCGGCAATCTGCGATCCTGGGACAGGATGTTTCATGCGACGGCAGGTTCCAGGGCCGTGCGCAACCGCGCCATGGTCTTCGACAGTCTGGTCAACAGCCGCGCGCCGGTTTCGGCGGCCTCGCTGGCCTGCGGACCGGCGCTGGATGTCGCCGCCGCCTTGCCGGGCAGTTCAATTCGGCGCCTGACGCTGCTGGACAATGATCCGAACGCCCTGCGGCGGGCGCGCGTCAACCTGCCCGAGACCGACGCAGAGGTTTCATTCGAGCACCGCAATGTGATCCGCTGGCGGCCGACGGAGACGTTCGACCTGATCTGGTGCTCGGGGTTGTTCGACTATCTGGCGGACAAGACAGCCGTTTTCCTGCTCCAGCGGCTTCGCGCGGCCCTGGCCCCCGGCGGCGCCCTGGTGATCGGCAATTTCGCCCCCGGCCACGCTTCGCGGGCCTATATGGAAAGCGTCGGGGAATGGCTGCTGATCCATCGCACGGATCGCGACTTGCTGAGCCTGGCGCTGGCGGCCGGAGCGCGGGCCGACCAGACCTGCGTCATGAGCGAGCCGACCGGGGTGAACCTGTTTCTCGTCATGGAGTCCTGACCGTCATGGCCCGGAACGCTTGTCTGCTTATCGGACGAAGCTTAGCCTTGCGTTGAAACTGGGCTGGCATCGTTCATGACGGTTCTCGACGACATCAGGCACGCCAAGAACAGCCTGCGTGAAGCCATGCTCACCGTCGAGTGCTGGCCAGAAGCCATGTCGGCTGTCGCCAGCGCCTGCGGCGCCCGATGCGGCCAGCTGATCGGCATGGACGAGTCCGGAAAGATTCTCACCCATGTTCTGACCGGAGTTCCGCAGGAAGATTTCGATCAGCTCTTGGCCTTCGGCCTGGGCGATCCGATCAGGAATCCCCGACTGATGATCGGGCGGCGCGCAGACCTTCTCGCTCCCGCCGCCGACCAGGACTGGGTCGATGAAGACGCCCGCAAGAAGTCACAGATTTATCAGGAATTTTATCATCGCCTCGACCTGACGTTCAATTGCCAGACGGTTCTGGTGCGGGAACCCAGTCTGTTGCTGCGCGCCTCCGTCACCAAGTCAACGCGGCAAGGCCCCCTTTCCGCCGAGGACATGAGGGTGTTCACGGCCCTGTCGCCGCATATCCAGGCCGCCGCGCGGGTGCAGTTCAGCCTGGCGCAGGCGGTCAACCTCTCGTCGATGCGCATGCTGGAGGCCATGGACGCGCCCGGCCTGCTGCTGGATGCGGGCGGCGGCGTGATCGCCGTTTCCGCCGCTGCAGAAGCGGAAGTCTCGAAGGGGCGCCTGTTGCGCCTGCGCCATCGGCGGCTCGACACGCTCCTGGCTGAGGACTCAGAGGCGCTGCAGCGGGCCATCGACATCGCCCTGTCCGATCCGGAATCGGACCTGTCCGGCGCGAACAGGGTCCGGCTGCGCAATCGGGAAGGGCGCTATGTGTACGTGCTCGAGGTCATTCCGCTGGGGAACAGCGGCCACCTGCCGGGGCTGACTGCGGCAGTGCTGATCCTGGTTCGTCCGGCCAGCGCTCTGCAAAGCCCTGCGGAACTGGCGCGCAACGCCTGGGGTCTGACAGCGGCTGAGGCGGAAATCGCGGCCAGTCTGGCCGCCGGCGAGGATCTGAACGCCATCGGCGATGCGAGGGGCGTATCGCGGACCACGGTGCGGTCGCAACTGCATTCGATCTACGCCAAGGCCGACGTCCATCGGCAGGCGGAACTGGTCAGCGCAGTCCTGAGCCTGGGGAAAGCGGCCGAATCCGATCCGGCCTGACTGCCCGCCGGCTCTCAGCGTTGCCGCCGCCCCTTGCGAACCGTCACCCCATCTCGATGCGGTAGCTCTCGATCACCGTGTTGGCGAGCAGGGTTTCGCACATGCGTTTCACTTCGGCTTCGGGGTCCTGGACACCGTCGGCCAGGTCGAATTCGATCATCTTGCCGACGCGGGCGTTCGAGACGCCGGGCCAGCCCAGGCCGTGCAGGGCGTTCTCGACCGCCTTGCCCTGGACGTCCAGGACGCCGGGCTTGAGGAAGACGTGGACCTTCACTTTGCGGGCCATCAGTGCAGGCCTCCCTGAATCACGGTGGGCATGTCCTTCATGATGCCGAGGCGGCGCGCCACCTCGGCGTAGCTTTCGATCACGTCGCCCATGTCGCGGCGGAACCGGTCCTTGTCCAGCTTTTCGCCAGAGACGGTGTCCCACAGGCGGCAGGAATCCGGGCTGATCTCATCGGCCAGGATGACGCGGGCGAAGTCATTCTCCCACACCCGGCCGAACTCCAGCTTGAAGTCCACCAGGGTGATGCCCACCGCCGCGAACAGGCCCGACAGATAGTCGTTGATGCGCACGGTCATGGCCAGGATGTCGTCCAGCTCCTGGGTGTTGGCCCAGTTGAAGGCGGTGATGTGCTCTTCGGTCACCATCGGGTCGCCGAGTTCGTCCTTCTTGTAATAGAACTCGATGATCGAACGGGGCAGGGGCGTGCCTTCCTCCTGGCCCAGACGCTGGGCCAGAGAGCCGGCCACGACGTTCCTGCACACCACCTCCAGCGGGATGATCTCGACCTCGCGGATCAGCTGTTCGCGCAGGTTCAGCCGCTTGATGAAGTGGTTGGCGATGCCCATGCCCGTCAGGCGGTTCATGATGAACTCGCTGATGCGGTTGTTGATGACGCCCTTGCCCTCCAGCGTGGCCTTCTTCTGGGCGTTGAAGGCGGTGGCGTCGTCCTTGAAGTACTGGATCAGGGTGCCGGGTTCGGGGCCTTCGTAGAGGATCTTGGCCTTGCCTTCGTAAATCTTCTTGCGGTTCTTCATCACGTTTCCCCTTGGGGGAGGCGGCGGCCCGGGGCGGGGCCGGAAAATGAAAACCGCGCGCCTCGCGGCCGATCGGACGGCGTGAAAGGACTGCGCGGACGGAATCAGGCTGGCGCGACTATAGCGCCGGACGATAAGATGCGCGGCGCCTATATCCCATGGGCGTGAAAGGCACAAACGCCGCCGGTCCGGCTGCGTCGGATTCGCAACTGGGCTCTCGGCTCCGGTTCATGTTGCGTTCCCCACGCAGCGGGCTATAGACGGCCCGCGGCCGCCTGGGCCGCTTCAGGAGTTAATGACAGCGCCATGAGCACCTTCGACGAACGCGGAAAGGGCTTCGAGAACAAGTTCGCGCTCGACCAGGAACAGGAGTTCAAGGCCATGGCCCGGCGCAACAAGCTGCTGGGACTGTGGGCGGCCGAGAAGATGGGCCTGTCGCCCGAGAGCGCCGAGACCTACGCCGCCGCCGTCGTCCGCGCCGATTTCGAGCAGCCGGGAGACGAGGACGTGTTCCGCAAGGTGGACGGCGACTTCCGGGGCGCGGGCCTCAGCGTGTCCGAGGGCGAGCTGCGCTCGAAGATGGACGAGCTGATGTCCCACGCCCGCGAACAGGTCAAACAGGGCGAATAGCCTTTTCGGAAAGGACAAGGGCCGCACCCGGGGATGGTGCGGCCCTCTGAGTTCGAGACGCCCGGGGGGAAGAGGCGGCTCGAAACCGCGCAGGCGACGACGCCGGCGCGAGATCGTAACGCGGCTCTTCGAATTTAGTTCGGCCACATCACCGTATCGACGGCGTGAATCACGCCGTTGGCGGCCGTCACGTCCGGCATGGCGATGGTCGAGACGCCCCCGCGCGCGTCCCTGATGCGCCACTGGCCGTCTTCATGACGAAGGGTCAGGCGGCTTCCGGCCAGGGTGGTCAGGGACACCGCCTCATCATCCGAATCGTCGAGATCCGTCACCATGATCCGCTCCGCGACCATGTGCCCGGCCAACAGCGCTCGCAGCCGCTCTCTGTTCTCGGGCTGGGACAAGGCCCGCGTTTCTTCCGGCCTCAGCTTGTCGAAGGCGGTGTTGGTGGGAACGAAGAGCGTGAATGGACCCTCCGCGTCGACCGCATCGGCCATGTCGGCGGCGGACAGAAGCCGCGCAAAGGTGGTGAACTCGGGATTCTCGTTCACGGCGCCCAGAATTGAGGCCGCGCTCGGCTCGGCTGCCGCCGATTCGGAAGCGGGTGCGGGCGTGGACGGGACGTCCGTATTCTGATCGCAGCCTCCGAGCGCCGGCAGCAATGCCGCGACGCCCGCAGCCGCCCATGGATGGGATCGTTTCAAGGCCTGCCTCCGCTGTCGCCGTCGTCACCGGCCGCGCCGTTGAACAACGGGTGCGGGATGAGGCGGTTTCACTCTTCCCGGCCGCTGAGGTTCAGGCGGGCGAGGTTTCCGACGCCTCGATCCGCCGCCCGCTCATTGAGGTTTTTGCTGAGCGTCCGCCTGAGTGGACGGCCAGCGGCATGAGCGGGAGCAGGATCGAGATCATCGGGAGCGGCCGCTCAGCCGATGGCCAGGCCGATCTCGACGACTTCGCCTTCCAGCGCAGGCAGGTCGTCGGCGACCAGGCGGTGCGCCTCGGCCAGGCAGGTGAAGATGCGGCGCTGACGCTGGGCCTCGGGGGTCGGATCGACCAGCTCGCAACGCCCGAGACGGCCACGGTTGTTGGCGGTGCAGCGCACCGTGGCGGTGATCTGGGAATCCAGGGCGCGGGTGATGCGGTTCATGCAGTCGCGCGCCATGTCGACGGTCGGATCCTGCAACTCATAGGCGGGCGCGGGGGCCGGCGCGTCCTGAGCGGCGTGGGCGGCCATGGCGAGGGCCGGGACGGCCAGGGCGGCGACGGCGAGCGCTGCGGGAAGGGACGGAAAACGGGACATGAGGGGCTCCTTGGCTGGAGGCGTGAAAGGATCGCCCGACGCTAACCAGAATCACATCGCGTTTCCAGTTTCGTCGTTCTGCTCCGCTGATGCTCAGCCGCCGAACACCCGGGCGAACACTGTGTCCACGTGCTTGGTGTGATAACCGAGGTCGAACAGGGCCTCCAGTTCGGCTTCGGGCAGGGTGACGCGGGCGTCGGCTTTCAGGAAGTCGATGAAGCGGCCCTCGCCGCGCCAGACCTTCATGGCGTTCTCCTGAACCGCCGCATAGGCGTCCTCGCGGCTGATCCCGGCTTGCGTCAGCGCCAGCATGACGCGCTGGGAGAAGACCAGGCCGCCGAGGCGGTCCAGGTTCTTCTGCATGTTCTCCGGATAGACGTTCAGGCGCTCGATCACGCCCGCCAGCCGGTGCAGGGCGAAGTCCAGATGGATGGTGGCGTCCGGGCCGATGCCGCGCTCGACCGACGAATGGCTGATGTCCCGCTCGTGCCACAGGGCCACGTTCTCCATGGCGGGCGTCACGGCTGAGCGGACCAGGCGGGCGAGGCCGGTCAGGTTCTCGGTCAGGATGGGGTTGCGCTTGTGCGGCATGGCCGACGAGCCCTTCTGGCCCTTGTCGAAGAATTCCTCGGCCTCCAGCACCTCGGTGCGTTGCAGGTGACGGATCTCGGTGGCCAGCCGTTCGATGGAGCTGGCGACGACGCCCAGCGCGGCGAAATAGGCGGCATGGCGGTCGCGCGGGATCACCTGGGTCGAGACCGGCTCGACCTGAAGGCCCATCTTGTCGGCCACATAGACCTCGACCGCCGGGTCGACGTTGGCGAAGGTGCCCACGGCGCCGGAGATGGCGCAGGTGGCGATCTCTTCGCGCGCCGTGACCAGACGGCGCCGCGCGCGCTGGAACTCGGCGTGATAGCCGGCCAGCTTCAGGCCGAAGGTCACCGGCTCGGCATGGATGCCGTGCGAACGGCCCACGGTGACGGTGTATTTGTGCTCCTTCGCCCGGGTCTCCAGCGCCGCCAGCACCCGGTCGACGCCCGCCAGCAGCAGGTCGGTGGCGCGCGCCAGCTGGACCGCGAAACAGGTGTCCAGCACGTCCGACGACGTCATGCCCTGGTGCAGGAAGCGGGCTTCCTCGCCCACGGTTTCCGAGACGTGGGTCAGGAAGGCGATGACGTCGTGCTTGGTGGTGCGCTCGATCTCGTCGATGCGGTCGGCGTCCCAGACCACGTCCTTGCCCTTGGCCCACAGGGTTTCGGCCGCCTGGACAGGAATGACGCCCAGCTCGGCCATCTTCGTGGCGGCGTGGGCCTCGATCTCGAACCAGATGGAATATTTGGTTTCCTGGGACCAGATGGCGACGGCTTCGGGGCGGGAATAACGAGAGATCATGGCCGCCGTTTCGGTCGCGGCCCGGCGCGAGTCAAGGTCGTGGCGCCGCCGGGACGTTGACTTTGGCCGCTTCTGTCCCAGATAGGGCGCATCAGGAGGACGACCTCCCCCACATCGGGCCTTACGCCGGGACGACCCGGCCGCCATGTGTGGAGGCATCGTCGTGGCCTGGATCTTCCTGCTTTTTGCCGGTCTGTTCGAGATCGTCTGGGCGTTCCTGATGAAGGCGTCGGAGGGGTTCACGCGGCTGTGGCCGACGGTGGGGACCCTCGGCTTCATGGTGGTCAGTTTCGCCCTGCTGTCCCTGGCCATGAGAACTCTGCCGCTGGGCACGGCCTACGCCATCTGGACGGGGATCGGAGCGGTGGGCGCCTTCGCCGTGGGCGTGGTCGTGCTGGGCGAACCCCTGACGGCCATGCGGGTGACCGGGGCGGGCCTGATCGTCTCGGGCCTGGTTGTGCTGAAGCTGTCCTCGGGCCATTGATCCTCGCGCGCTTGCAAGGAGGATGCGATGAAGCTGGTCATCGGCGACAAGGCTTATTCCACCTGGTCCCTCAGGCCCTGGCTGATCCTGAAGCGGTGCGGCGCGGACTTCGAGGAGGTCGTGGTTCCCCTGAACCGGCCGGATACGGCCGAGGCCATCGCCCGGCACGCCCCGGCGGGCAAGGTGCCGGCGCTTCAGGTCGAGGGCGTCACCATCTGGGATTCCCTGGCCATCGCCCTGTGGGCCGAAGAGCGGTTCCCGGACGCCGCCCTGTGGCCGGCTGATCCGCACGCCCGCTGGGTGGCCCGCTCGGCTGTGTGCGAGATGCATTCGGCGTTCGGGACGCTGCGGAACGATCTGGGCATGGGGCCGGAGCACCCCATGGTGGGCGAGCCGGGCGAAGCGCATGTTCCATCCGAGGCCCTGTCGGCGGACATCCGGCGCATGGTGACGCTGTGGAAGGACGCCAGGGGCCGCTTCGGCCAGGGCGGGCCGTTCCTGTTCGGAGACTGGTCGATGGCCGACGCTTTCTTTACGCCAGTCGCGGCGCGGTTCCGCCATTTCCAGGTCGACCTGAAGGCCCACGGGGATAATGGGGCGGCGGTGGATTATATGGATAGTCTATTGAATCAGAAAGATTTTCTGGAGTGGGAGGCGGCGGGGCTGACCTCTTAGACTCCCGGAGCGAAAAACAGTGCAATTGGACTCCGACCTTTCCCCACGAAATCCCTTGTCATCCCGGCCGGAGCGAAGCGGAGAGCCGGGACGGGGGGGACAACACCCTTGATGACCGCCCGGACAGCCGTGAGGCTGAGCCGGGCGAAGGGTCGAGCCTCGGCCCGGATCGTCGCGGTGCGCCGTCCGGGCCTGACGGGATGAGGGTTCTGCGTCCCGGATAGCGCCTGTGGCGCTTCCGGGATGACAAGGAGGGGCGTTGGACTCGTGGAGCGAAAAACAGTGCAATTGGACTCCGACCTTTCACCATGAAATCCCTTGTCATCCTGGCCGGAGCGAAGCGGAGAGCCGGGACGGGACGGGACAACACCCTTGATGACCGCCCGGACAGCCGCGAGGCTGAGCCGGGCGACGGGGTGACGGCGCCCTTGGCCCGGATCGTCGCGGTGCGCCGTCCGGGCCTGACAGGATGGATGCCTTCCCGTCCCGGATAGCGCCTGTGGCGCTTCCGGGATGACAAGGGGCGAGTGTTGGACTCCCGGAGCGAAAAACAGTGCAATTGGACATTCCATCGGGCCTCATGGACCTCGATCGGGATTATGGACGTCCCGCGCGGGATGGGTCGAAAAACAGCCGAAGCAGGATCGAATCCCTTTATCCTCAAGGGGTTGAAGGCCCGGAATGAGGGAAATCCAGTCAGGCGGGCCGGCCCTCGGCGTCCATCAGGCCGTGCTCTCGGTAAAGGGCCGTCTCGTCGCCGGCGATGAAGGCGAAGATCTTCGGGCCGTCCTTGCGGCGTTGCAGAAGATAAAGCACGTCGAACGGGATGGTGATCGAGGCGCCGTCGGGGCGATCATATTCGGCGACGTAGAAGACCCGCACCCGGTCGTGGGCTTCATACAGCGGTTCGACTTCGATCCGTTCCACCGCCATGCGTTTCGTGCCGATGGCCTTGTAGAAGGCGTAGCCGGTCTCGAGCGTCCGGGCGAAGGCGTCGTCATTGGCGCCGACATTCACCCCGCCCAGGGTCGAAGCGGCCAGGAAGGATTCGGCGAAGAAGGACCGGATCAGCTCGACCTCGACCCTGTCGCCGAGCGACGCCTGATAAGCCCGGGCGTAGCGGTGGAAGAAGGCGTCGTAATCGGGGGGCTCGAACATGGCGATCTCCAGCCTTTCATTGTCAACAGCCGGAGCGGCCGGAGGACTCAGGCCCCGCGCAAGCGCTCCAGCAACATCACCTCGGCCCCCTTGTACCGGGTCGCCGCATAGGGCGCATAGCCGAAGCGGTCGGCCAGGCGCAGGGAGGACTGGTTGTCCGGGGCGATCATGCAGACGGTGCGCGGCGGGTTCAGCATCGCCTCGACCCACGCCAGCGCCGCGCCCACCGCCTCTGACGCCAGGCCCTGGCGCTGGGTCCACGGCGCCATGACCCAGCCGCCCTCGGGCGCATCGCCGAAGGCCGGGTTCATCTCGCGCCGGAAGTCGGCGTAGCCCACGACGCCCGCATAGGTCCCCGTGGCCTTCATGCGCACGGTCCACAGGCCGTAGCCCTGGGTGGTCCAGTGGCCGATGTCGCGCAGCAGCCGGTTCCAGCAGTCCTCCTCGCTGAACGCCCGGCCGCCGATGTGGCGATAGACCTCCGGCTCGCGCCACAGGGCGGCGATGTCGGCCAGATCCTCCATGACAGGCGGCGTCATGACCAGGCGGGCGGTCCGTAGAACGGTCGACGCTGTCTCTGTGGTGTCGGGCGCCGCAGGGCTGTTCATGATGGGGCCATCCGGATCGTGATTTCGAAAGGCGCGGTCTGTGGCGGTTGCGCCGTGGAGGCCCTGATGACCGTGGCGGCGGGCGCCAGGAGGATCAGAATCAGGCTGATCGTCGGCAGGATGTCGTCCACGCTGCTCTTGAAGCTGTGCATGGCGACGGTCGCCGCGAAGGGCTTGTAGGCGTCGGGAACCCGGCTGGTGTGAAGCCCGTCCAGGGGGCGGATTCGGGGATAGACATAGCGCCGCAACCAGTGGGGCCGGGTGTGCGCCGGCACAGGGGACGACGGGCAGGGCGAGATTTTCGACGCATGGACGTTCAGGATGGCCCCGGTCAGCAGCACCCAGTAGGCCGCGATCTGCTTGTTCCAGATCTGATTGACCAGAAGCAGGTGGATCAGGACGGCGATGACCGTGACCGCACAGATGCTGGCCCACACAGGCAGCCAGGCCAAAGGCCAGTGGCTGGACAGCAGCACGAAGGCGAAAATGGCGTTCTGCAGCCCGAAAAAGGCGTAGGCCATCTGCTCCTTGTGATTGTGATAGCCGTGAACCCAGGCGGTCAGGCTGGTGACATAGGCCAGCGAGGGCAGGTCGTCCGGCGTGGAAGCCGCCGTGTTGCGGGCAGGTTGCTTCATCACATCAACCCCAGTTGCCGGAAGCTGGACACGCCTTCGCGGCCGACGATCAGATGGTCGTGCACCTCGACGGACAGGGAGGACGCGGCCTGGACGATCTGTTTGGTCATCTGGATGTCGGCGCGGCTGGGGGTGGGGTCTCCGGACGGGTGGTTGTGGACCAGGATGATGGCGCCGGCCGAGACCTCCAGCGCCCGGCGCACCACCTCGCGGGGATAGACCGGAGCATGGTCGATCGTGCCGCGATTGAGGATTTCGTCCAGAATGAGCTGGTTCTTCTTGTCCAGATACAGCACCCGGAATTGCTCGCGCGGCTCGTGCTGGAGCGCCACGCGCACATAGGCGACCAGGGCCGTCCAGGACGAGATCACCGGGCGTTTCGCCGCCGGTTCGCGCGCCACCCGGCGGCTGACCTCGTGCAGGGCGGCCAGGTCCAGGGCGGTTTCAGCGCCGACGCCTTTCATGCGGCCCCTGGAATCCTCGGCGCGCACGGTCATCAACTCCTCGACCGAGGCCGCCAGAACGGCCGAAAGGGAGCCGAACCGGGCCAGCAGGGCCTTGGCGATGGGCTTTACGTCCACATGGGGCTGGCTGCGGAATAGGAACAGCTCCAGCAGTTCATAGTCGGGCAGGGTGGTCAGGCCGGCCGTGCGGGCGCGCTCACGCAGCCGCTCGCGGTGGCCCGCGTGGTGGGGTTTCGCCCTGGGCGCCGCCGTCTCGGTCATGGCCCCTCCCGATGCCCGTCCGCCTGATGTGGTCACAGTGCCGGGGCGTTCTGGTCTCGGCAAGGGGTCGGCTCCGCGCGCGGATGCGTCCGTATTCGTTCCGGCGCGGAGGGCGAGGGGTTACGGTGCAAACCGGCGACCAGCGCACCCCCTCATCCCCCGCGCCAGGACGAAGCCGCCTTGCGCCTTCGTGCGCGGGTTCCCCCTTCTCCCGATGGGAGAAGGCTCAGAATGTGGGGCGGAACAGGCCCTTCGGGCTGGCGGTGAACAGTTCGCAGCCGTCCTCCGTCACCCCGATGGTGTGTTCGCACTGGGATGACAGGGACTTGTCGCGGGTGACGGCGGTCCAGCCGTCGGAGAGCACCTTCACGGCGGGCTTGCCCAGGTTCACCATCGGCTCGACGGTGAAGAACATGCCCGGCTTGATGACCGCGCCCTCGCCCCGGCGGCCGAAGTGCAGGACGTTGGGGTTGTCGTGGAACACCCGGCCGATGCCGTGGCCGCAGAAGTCGCGCACCACCGACATGCGCTGCCCCTCGACGAACTTCTGGATGGCGTAGCCGATGTCGCCGAAGGTGTTTCCGGGCTTCACCTGTTTCAGGCCGATGTCCAGCGCCTCATAGGTGACGTCGATCAGCTTCTTCGCGCGGGTGTTGATCTGGCCCACCGGATACATGCGGCTGGAATCGCCGTGCCAGCCGTCGACGATGACCGTGTGGTCGATGTTGACGATGTCGCCGTCCTTCAGCGCCTTGTCGCCGGGGATGCCGTGGCACACCACATGGTTGATCGAGGTGCAGACGGTCTTCGTATAGCCCTTGTAGCCGAGACAGGCGGGCAGGCCGCCGTTGTCCAGCGTGAACTCGCGGATCAGGTCGTCCAGCTCGCCGGTGGTGACGCCCGGCTTCACATGCTCGCCGATCATGTCCAGCGCCTCGGCCACGAGGCGGCCGGCGCGGCGCATGCCCTCGAAATCCTCGGGCGTGTGAAGGCGGATGGTGTGCGAGCGGGTGTAGAGCTCGGCGTCCTGGGCGTCGTCGTACATCGATGGTTCAGCCTGTTGCGCCCATACGGCCCGGCGGGCGGTTCAGGCGGATCGTTTCGGGGTCAGATGGCGATCATAGCACGGAACCTCAAGCCTTTTCACGCCGGTGCGGCGCGGCGGCCTCAGACCAGCGGGTAGAGCGCGCAGGCGACGACGAAACCGGTCAGGCCGACCAGGGTCGAGGTGATGGTCCATGAGCGCAGGGTCTGGGCCTCGGTCAGGTTGAAGTAGCGGCTGACCAGCCAGAAGCCCGAATCGTTCACATGCGACAGGATCGAGGCGCCCGAGGCGATGGAGATGGTGACCATGGCCAGCTGCACCGCATCCAGCCCGCCCGCAATCGCGATGGGCGCCACCAGCCCGGCGGCGGTTATCATGGCCACCGTGGCGGACCCCTGAGCCACGCGCACCAGCCCGGCCAGCACGAAGCCCGCGACGACCGGGGCCAGGCCCGCCGCGGCGGCGGCTTCGGCCAGGGCCTGGCCGGCGCCGGTGTCCATCAGGATCTGCTTGAACGCGCCGCCCGCCCCGGTGACCAGGATGATGACCCCGGCCGGCTCCAGCGACCGGCCCATGGCGTCGCGCAGCCGCTCGTGATCCACCTTGCCGGAGAAGACGGCCCAGGCCAGGGCGCAGGACGCCAGAAGCGCGGTGAACGGGTGGCCGATGAAGCCCAGGGCGTCGCGCCACGCGCCCTCGGGCGCCACCGCCGCCGAGGTGGTGCCGACCAGGATCAGCAGCAGCGGCGTCATCAGGACCAGCAGCGCCGTCGTCGCGCCGACCCGGGGAACGGGGGCGGCCTCGGCCTGATCCAGGTCCGGGGGCGGGATCGCGCCTGTGTCGCGGAACAGGCCCATGCGCTCGCCCACGGCGGCGAACAGCACGCCCCCGATCATGACGGCGGCCGCGCCCGCGATCAGGCCGAACAGGATGACCCAGCCTATGTCCGCGCCCAGAAGCTGGGCCACCGCCAGCGGCCCCGGCGTCGGCGGAATCATGGCGTGCCCCGCCACCAGCCCGGCCAGCAGCGGTATGCCGAAGGCCAGCACCGTCCGCCCCGTCTTGCGGGCCAGGCCGAAGACCAGCGGAATCAGGATGATGAGGGCCACATCGAAGAAGACCGGAATGGAGATCACCAGGCCGATGAAGCCCAGCGCCATGCCGGACCGTTTCTCTCCAAACCCCTTCAGCAGGCCGCGCGCGATGGCCTCGACCCCGCCGCCGGTCTCCAGGATGGCGGCGAACATGGCGCCGACGCCCACCACCACGGCGATGAAGCCCAGGGTGCCGCCCATGCCGTCGGTGACCGAGCGGATCACCTCGGGCGGCGCCAGGTCCGAAACCAGGCCCACGCCCAGCGACACCGTCAGCAGGGCCAGCACCGCATGGACCCGGAATTTCAGGATCAGGATCAGCAGCAGGATGACGCCGCCGGCGACGACGGCCAGGGGCGGCAGGCTCATGTTCCGCGCCGCCCGGTCGGCGCGCGGCGCACGGCCGCAGAGCCCATGCGTGGGTGTGTCATGCTCCCCTCCCGTCCAATTTCAATTGTCGGACATATTCCCCGAAGGGCACCTTACGCAGCGACGCCGACGGCGCAAGCGCGGATTCGCCTATCCGGTTCGAGGCCGCGTCAGGCCCGCTGGATGGGTTCCGCCACCCGGATCGCCTCGGGCGTGAGGACGCAGGCTCTGACCAGCACCTCGACCCCGTTGGCCTCGGCGCGGCGAAGGGCGGCGCCGTAGGTCGGGTCCAGGTCGTCGGCGGTCTGAAACCTGTCGCAGTCGCCGCGCTGGGCGATGAACAGCATGACGGCGCGGCCGCCCGCCTGGACCACCCGCTCCAGCGCGCCCAGGTGCTTGGCGCCGCGCGCGGTGACGCAGTCGGGGAACTCGGCCAGGCCGGGTGAACGGCTGAGGGTGACGTTCTTGACCTCCACATAGGCCGGGGCGCGGCCGGGGTGTTCCAGCAAAAGGTCGATACGGCTGTCGGAATCGTAGCGCACCTCGCGTCGCATCACGTCGTAGCCGGTCAGTTCCGGGATCAGGCCGTCGCGGATGGCGGCCTCGGCCAGGCGGTTGGGCCGCATGGTGTTGACGCCCACCAGGCCGGTGGACAGCTCGACCATCTCCAGCGTCAGGGGCAGCTTGCGCCTGGGGTCGGCCGAGCGCGACAGCCACACCGACAGGCCCGGCGCGTTCAGGGTCAGCATGGAGCCGGAATTGGGCACGTGGACGGTGGTTTCGCGCCCGTCGTCCAGCGCCACGTCGGCCAGGAAGCGCTTGTAGCGCCGGATCAGGATTCCGCGTTCCAGCGGGGCGGGGAAGAGCATGGCGGGGCTATAGCAGCGTTTCTTTCTATCTCCCTCCCCTTCATGGGGAGGGGGGCCGCGCAGCGGCCGGGTGGGAAGGGCTCGGCGACGAGGGCTCTTCGCTACCGCTCGCGTGCGGACGCTCGCTGCATGAGCGCGCTGCCTCGCCTTGCCGCCCCCACCCGGTCGCCGCGTGGCGGAGGCCCCCCACCCCCGGCA
>JAEZCL010000216.1 GCA_023433585.1 Pseudomonadota bacterium | reverse complement strand
GATTATATCCGTATCGGGATTTCCATTTTGGTTTTCGTTGTCATAGGTAAACAACTTGCGTTTTTCCACGGTATAATCCAATCCTGCAAATTTGAGGGCTTCGGCGCTGGTCGGGTATTGCTCCACGATCTGGCCCAGGCCATGCCAGGCTTTTTCCTTTATTGAAAAAAAACTGTGTTTTCTGGTTTGCTCATTAAAATTGATATTATGTGCCATATTAGTTACCCAGCTTCCTGCCTACGCCTGCTACGGCAGGCAGTTAATTTATATCCCGCAGGCGGTACTGCTGCGGTTTTCATGTATGATTGTAGTTTGTTTAATTCTTCGCCATGTTTAAAATGGCAAATCCTCCAAAGGCACTTTAAGGTCAGCAGTGGACACAGGAGGGGCTGAACTGTTGTCCGCTTCCGTTGCCCGGCTTTTTCCATGCAGCTTGATATTATTTACATGAAAGGTCAGGCTGGCCCTTGGCTCTCCCTGCATATCCTTGTAAGCATTAACGCCAATCCTGCCGTATAACTCAACCAATGTTCCTTTGGTTAGGTGTTTGGCAATGGCCGGATTAATCCAATAAGCGCACTGAATAAAAGTGGCTACCCTTTTAACCTCGTCACTGTCTTTAGGCCTGTAGCTATCGTTAATGGCTACATTGAAACTTACCACCTGCCTTTCATCTTTCAGTGTATTTACTTTGGCATCTGCTGTAACTCTTGCTGTGATTTCCATAACTGTAATTTTTAAAGTGAATAAAAATGTTTATGATTATTGAGAACTGAAAAGTGCTAATTCATGGGCTTGGGTCGGAATGTTCCTATTGCGGTGGCGTTTTACCAGATAATACACGGTTATATCTTCGTTTAAGGTGATAGCCCATGCAGCTTGAAGCGATTTACTCCGGGTACTTTTTTTCTTGCGCTGTATCTCCCAACTCAGCACCATGAGATAAGAGAGGCGGGTCGAGTGTTTCATACTTCATTAATTTTAATCTGTTACTGAAAAAACTGTTTTGTAAAAGAAAAAGGGAAAAAAGAAAGCTTTCTTCCCTGCGGTTGTGTTGGAGGCAAAAAGGAAACGGAATAAATGAAGTTTGAAGATTGAAGGAAGGCTATTGTTTATGCCGTAGTCTTTTTGCCGGTAGCAAAATCATTAACCACAGCCGCAAGCTTTGCTTTCGCATTTGCCCGCATTTTTTACAAAACATAATAACCGTTGGAGCGTTCGGTGTCTACCCAAAAATTAATAAAATTATTCCTTTATATATCCCTGGATTCGATTTGATGAGAGATCAAATGTAAATGTCTTCTAAAAACGGAGACCAACAATCGTGGAAATTTACAACACAATACTCTTTACCAATATGGAGATTTATGAATTAAAAATAATCAATACCATTTTTTTCATGGTTTGCCACCGTTAATAGTCAAGAACTTTTTTAACTATTGTATATCCACCACTAATTTTACATTAGGATTACATTCATCTTCAAATAAGTATAAATGAACTACTATTATTTAAATCCTATTAAAGAGCACTTCTTTCTATCGAAGAAAAATCGGACCGTAATGTGGTTATTGAAAATATAATTAAACTAAGGGAAACCCTGAATGATCCAATTAATGGTATTCCAGAAAAGAAATTAGGAGGTAATCTGATATTAGGAACATGGAATATACGAGAGCTAGGTGGTAACAAGTATGGAGGTCGTATGGTTGAATCCCTTTACTACATTGCTGAAATTATTTCTAGGTTTGATCTTATTGCAATACAGGAAGTACGTGATAACTTGAATGACTTTAATAGTGTTTGTAAAATATTAGGTCATGATTGGGGTGTATTTATTAGTGTTGTCACTGAAGGAGTTTCGGGTAACAAAGAACGATTAGCCTTTCTCTATGATAAAAGAACTGTTTCTTTTAGAAACATTGCCGGTCAGGTAGTATTACCTGGAAAAAGTAATACTACTCAATTGGCTCGCTCACCTTATATCATACGGTTTCAATCCGGATGGTTGAAATTCGATATCTGCACTGCATATATCTATTTTGGCAAAGCAAGTAAGAGCTCTGATGAATATAAAAGAAGGGTAATGGAAATTGAAAATCTTATAACCTATTTCAAAAAATATTTTGTCGAAAAGAAGGAATCAAACAACGTTTTTATTTTGGGAGACTTTAATATTGAAGATAAAGAAAGTGCAACCTATAAGGCAGCAACCTCTTCCGTATTTCAAATTCCAGAGGCAATTCTTAAAAAAGAATTATCAGGCACTAACGTGAAGAAGGACAAGATTTATGATCAAATTTTATTTTATCCGGATCAAAGATATTAATTTTAAAAACGCTGGAATATTTGATTTCTATAGATATATATTTAACAATCTTGATGCCTATTCAGAAAGAATAGGTAGACATTATGAAAAAAATATTAATAGTGAAAAAATGTTTAATGAATTTAGAACCTACCAAATTAGTGACCATCTGCCTTTATGGTTAGAGATGAACACGGATCATACAGATAACTACCTTTCCATGCTCAAAGACAAAAGCGATAGAAGTTATTTTTAGAACTTTGAGTCATAGCTTAATTTCATCCCTCTAATCCACACTCCAATAATCCGCCAGCAATTCAGCCTGCGCCAATACCTTACTTACTGATGTAGTGTATTCTCCTGTAGCAGGATCATCCGGAGGATATTTGTATTTGCGCAGAATTCGTTTGATAAGTGTACGCATTTTGGCCTGCACACTTTCTTTTAATTGCCAGTCTATGGAGGTGTTTCGCCGTACACTTTCTACCAGTTCATGGGCAATGGCTTTTAGTGTAGCATCACCTAAGATCGTTTCTGCTGTTGGATTTTCCGCCAAGGCATCATAAAAAGCCAATTCATCTTCCCGCAAGTTCATCTTATCACCGCGGTTGGCAGCTTCCCGTATATCCTGGGCCATTTTTATAAGCTCTTCGATCACTTGTGCTGCTTCTATCAATCCGCTTTGATAACGCTTGACTGCCGCTTCCAGCATGACCGAAAACTTCTTGCTTTGCGAAATGTTACTTCTGGATCGACTGGAAACTTCATCTTCTAGCAATCGCTTTAGTAATTCTAAAGCAAGGTTCTTTTGGGGAATTCCTTTTATTTCTGCCAGGAATTGGTCATCAAGGATGGATATATCCGGCTTCTTTATTCCGGCTGCATCGAATATATCTACTACATCTTCAGAAATCAGTGCATCATTTACAATCTGACGTAGAGCGGTTTCAATTTCCTGATTACTACGTTTGCGGCGGTTTTCATCAAACTTGGCAATCCTTGCTTTTATAGCCTGGAAAAACGCCAGGTCATCCCGAATGACCACCGAATCCGGATGAGTAATGGCAAGGGCGAATGCCTGCGACAATCTGGTTACATGATCTTTGAATCGTTGTTTTCCGTTTCGGATGATGTTACCATCGGAATCAAATTCAGTAATACTTAATATGTAATTAGCAGCTTCCAAAATAAACTGCATTTTTTGTCTGGGTGTTTTATGGAAGTACGCCCGGTAATTAAAATCAGCAAACATATCCACCACAATTTCGTACAGCTCCATCATTTTAGAGGCTGCCTCATTGATGTCATGTGTCAATTTGCCCTTTCCTTTGCTGTCTGTATAAATAGCCAGCGCTTTTTTCAAATCCTGGGCTATACCAATATAATCAACGACCAGTCCGCCCTGTTTGTCACCAAATACGCGATTAATACGCGCAATAGCCTGCATAAGGTTATGGCCGCTCATGGGTTTGTCAATATACAATGTATGCAACACTGGTGCATCAAAACCGGTCAGCCACATATCGCGGACAATCACAATTTGTAATTCATCATCAGGATCTTTCAGCCGGTCGCCAATTTCAGTGCGCCGCTTTTTATTTCTGATATGTTCTGCCCACTCCGGTCCGTCCGAGTTGGTTCCTGTCATGATGACTTTGATTATTCCTTTATCATCGTCTTTATTATACCAATCAGGCCGGATCCGAATGATCTCATCATGCAATTCTACGGCAATGCGACGGCTCATGGCAACAAACATCGCTTTCCCTTTACTTCCTGTGGTGCGTTCTTCAAAATGTTGCACCATATCGGCTGCAATCTGTTGCAAGCGTTGATTGCTTCCCACCACGGCCTCCTTGCTGGCCCATTTGGCAAAACGTCTTTGCCTGTGCGTTAGTTC
>JAEZCL010000215.1 GCA_023433585.1 Pseudomonadota bacterium | reverse complement strand
CCCACGGCGAAACCGGGTGCGGGTTGCCCTGACCGGACTTGCCCTCACCACCACCGTGCGGGTGGTCCACCGGGTTCATGGCGAGACCGCGGACGGTGGGGCGGATGCCCAGCCAGCGGCTCTTGCCGGCCTTGCCCACGCGGATGATCTCGTTTTCGATGTTGCCCACCTGGCCCACGGTGGCGCGGCACTCGATGAGGACCTTGCGCACCACGCCGGAGGGCAGCCTGATCTGCGCGTACCGCCCCTCCTTGGCCATCAGCTGGCCCCAGCTGCCGGCGGACCGGACCATCTGGGCGCCTGCGCCGGGCTTGAGCTCCACATTGTGGACCACGGTGCCCACCGGGATGTTCTGCAGGGGCAGCGCGTTGCCGGGGCGGATGTCGGCGTTCTCACCGGCGACGAGCGTGTCACCGACCTGGAGCCCCACCGGCGCGAGGATGTACCGCTTCTCCCCGTCCGCGTAGTGGAGCAGCGCGATGTTGGCGGTGCGGTTGGGGTCGTACTCCACCGCCGCCACCTTCGCGGGCACGCCGTCCTTGTCCCGGCGCTTGAAGTCGATGATGCGGTAGCGGCGCTTGTGGCCGCCGCCCTGGTGCCGGCGGGTGATGTGCCCGTGCACGTTGCGGCCGCCCGACTTGCGCAAAGGCGCGGTCAGCTTCTTCTCCGGCGCGTCCTTGGTGATCTCGGCGAAGTCCGAGACCGTCATCAGGCGGCGTCCAGCGGAGGTCGGCTTGTACTTCTTGATTCCCATGGTCGTTCCCTAAGATCCGTTCCCGGTGGCCTTAGGCCATCCCGCCTTCGAACAGCTCGATCTTGTCGCCTTCCTTCAAGGTGACGACGGCCTTCTTGAAGTTCGGCCGCTGGCCGATGCTCTTGCCCACCCGCTTGATCTTCCCGCGGACGATCAGGGTCTGGACGTCGGTGACGCCGACCTTGAACTGGGACTCCACCGCGCGGCGCACGTCGTGCTTGGTGGCCTTCTTGTCCACGAGGAACGAGTACTGGCGGAACTTCTCCCGGACCCGGTCGTACTTCTCCGTGATCAACGGGCCCTTGATGACGTCGTACACGTTCATGACAGCGCACCCTCCAAAGCCTTCGCCGCGGCCTGGGTCAACACCAGCGCCTTGCGGCGGAGCACCGACTCCACGTTCAGACCTTCAGGCGGGAGCACGTCGAACTTCTCCAGGTTGCGCACGCCGCGGTGCAGCCCGGTGTTGTCCTTGGCGTCCACCACCACCGCGCTCTCCAGCTTCAGCCGCTTGGTGAGCGCCTCGAAGGCCTTCTTGGACTTGCCGCCGTCCAGGGGGAAGTCCGCGAGGATGATGAGCTGGTTCTCGCGGGCCCGCTGGGACAGCGCGACCGCCAGGGCGCCCTTGCGGACCTTCTTGGGCGGCCGGTAGGTGTAGTCGCGGCTCTTGGGTGCCATGGCCTTGCCGCCGCCCACCCAGTGGGAGGCGCGGATGGAGCCCTGACGCGCGCGGCCGGTGCCCTTCTGCTTCCAGGGCTTCTTGCCGCCGCCGGAGACCAGGGACGTGTTCTTCACGCCCACGGTGCCGCGGCGCCGGTTGATCTGCTGCATCTTCGCCACTTCGTAGAGCAGGTGCTCGTTCTGCTCCGCGGCGAAGACCGCGTCGGAGAGGTCAATCTCCGCGACCTTCTTCATGTCCAAATCGACGACGTCGAACTTCATCGCGTTCTCCAGTCAGGTGGCCCGAAGGTCACCTAGCTCTTGATCTCCACGTCCACGCCGGCCGACAGGTCGAGCTTCATCAGCGCGTCCAGGGTCTGCTGGGTAGGCTCGAGGATGTCGAGCAGCCGCTTGTGGGTCCGGATCTCGAACTGCTCGCGGCTCTTCTTGTCCACGTGCGGCGAGCGCAGGACGGTGAACTTGTTGATCCGGGTGGGAAGCGGGATGGGCCCCGCGACCCGGGCGCCCGTCCGGCGAGCGGTCTCGACGATCTCGCCCGCGCTCTGGTCCAGGAGCTTCGCGTCGTACGCCTTCAGCCGGATCCGAATCTTCTGAGTGGCCATTCTCAAATACCCTCACGTGCCTTCGGTCCATCGTCGCGCCGTCACGACCAGGCGGCTCTACCGCACCAACGCGGTAGGTCCATCCGGCAGCGGCTCCTGGTTGTCACAGAGCGACTGAAACCGACAGGGGGCGCGGCTTCTACCAAAGCCTGTCGGCACATTGCAACTATCTTTCGTACGACGGTTCTTCCCGGGGCGGCGACGGAGGGACGGGCGGGGTTTGCTCCATGTTTCTGGGCGCTTGAGCACCGGCCGGGCGAGCGTCGGTCTTACCAGCGCGGTGGCGTGACCTTGCGGCCTGTCGCCGTCGTCGAAGGCAGCGTCATTGTCAGCGCTCGGACGCGCAGGGTAGAAGCCCGGCATGGCTGCGAAGAAGAAGACCTCCAGGAAGCGGGAGCTTCCACCGTCCGCGACGGAGGAGGGACGCTTCAGCATCCTCATGGAGCAGATGCAGGAGCATAACCGCGCCACCATCGAAGCGGTGCAATCCTCAGCTCAGCAGCTGCACCGCCGGATGGACGAAACGGACGAGCGGAACGAGCGGAGGTTCGCGGGAATCGAAGCGGCCGTCCGCCTCAACTCGGAGATTCTCCGCTCGCACTCTGATGACATCCGCTCCCTCAAAGTTTCGCTTGGAGAGCTCCGAGCCGACGTCCGCGAGCTCCGAGACGAGGTCCGCGAAGTCCGAGACGAAGTCCGCGGGCTCACCCGGCGGGTTGAGCGGATTGAAGAGCTGCTCGCCTTGAAGGCCGACCGGACGCAGGCAGACGACCTGGAAGCCCGGGTGCGCCGCATCGAAGAGCGCCTGGGCCTCAGTCCGCTCTGATCGCACGGACGCATCGCGCGCCCTGAACTCTACCGTTTCAGGCCTCGAGAAAAGCGGCCAGCTTCGCCAGCGCGGTCCGCGCGACGATGGGTTCGCTGGCGGGCGCCGCCCACGCTCCCGACTCCAGCACCTGCCCGTAGAGGTCGCGGACCTGTTGCAGGTCCATGTGAGGCGTCAGCCGCGCGAGGCCGTCTCCCTCCGTGAGCCAGCCGCAGAACCGCTCCACCGCGCGCGAGTAGCTCTTCACCGGGCCCGTCCCGATGCGCCCGGCCGCGGCCAACGCTTCCATGAAGCCGCGGAACTCGCCTGGCAG
>JAEZCL010000046.1 GCA_023433585.1 Pseudomonadota bacterium | reverse complement strand
AGGCCGGGGAGCGCCGTGGTGGTGGCGGGCGCGGGGGGCGCGTCCGTGACGGGCTGGGTCACCGGCGCCCACCACCCCGGCTGGGGCGGGCGGCGGTGCCCGCGAACGCGAGCATACCGAACAGTCGGTATGCCAGCGAGATCCTCCACCGTCCTCGCGACGTTCGGTCTCAGGATGTCGGTGGCGTCTGCGAGCATCGCGTCCGTGAACAGGTCCAGTGCACGGTGAGCGTGCACGCGTTCGTCGACGAGACGAAGGCCAACGGCCTGCTCGTCGTCGCAGCCTTGGTTGCGCCGCGTGATCTGCGATCGGCTCGCTCGACGATGCGCGGTCTGCTTCTGCCGGGGCAGGCACGGTTGCACTTCACGAAGGAGCGTCCCAGCCGACGCGCCCAGATCACCGACGCGGTGTGCGCCACCGGTGTGCGCATCGACGTCTACGACGCCCGCGGCGTGCGGGACCCGAGACGGGCCCGCACATTGTGCCTGGAGCGCATCGTCGCCGACCTGGCGGCGAGTGGGGCGACGCGGCTGGTCATCGAACAGGACGACTCTCTCGTCAAGCACGACCAGCGGGTGCTGCGGGCGGCCGTGCACTCCGCGGACGCCGTCGACGTGCTGACCTACGAGCACCTGCCCGCGCGTAGCGAACCGTTGCTCTGGCTGCCGGACGCTGCCGCGTGGTGCTGGACCCACGGCAGCACGTGGCGCGAGCGGCTGAACCCGGTGCTCGGAGACGTGCATGTCCTGTAGACAGCGCGAGACCCGGCTCACCCACCGTCCGGAGGGCTGCCGGGTCCACTTCACACAACTACTGCTGTGTGCTCAACCAGGGTAGGCGTCGGCGGCTACGCCCACAAGAACAACGTCCCTGGGCATCACATCTCGACCACCAGGTCTCGCTCGATCGCGGCCCGGATCGCCTCGGGGATCGGCGCCGGGCGGGGCGAGTCCCGGAACGCATGGGCGGCAGCTGCACGCTCATCCGGGGTCCACGACCGTGCGGATGATCTCCCGCGCCCTCGCTCGCTCCCGAGGGCCACCGTGCTCGGCGAGGTCGGCCGCCACCAGGAGTCGAGGCGGCGCCGTCGGTACGAACGGTCCTGAGTGGATCCAGACGTTCGCGCGTCCGTCGGCCGCAGCGACCTGGAGATGGCGCCGCACGACCCCGCCCAGGTCGGCCTGGTGGACGTAGGCCTCGACGTCCGCCCCGCCGGACATCCCGGCGCGGGGGTCGCTCAGGCCTGACGGGACGAGGTCCGCGTCGGCGAGCAGCGCGTCCGGCTGCTGTGCCCTGAAGGGCCGGCGTTCGGCCCGGTTCCGGACCAGGGCGTGCAGCCTCACCTCGGGCTCGGGGTCCGCGACGAGCCGCTCGAGGTGTGCGCGCAGACGGTAGACGGCGCCGGGGGCGAGCCAGTCCGGCCGGTCGTCATCGGCGAGCAGCAGAAGTCCCCAGGCCATGCGCGGTGACATGGGTCGCCCCGCTCTCCTGGGCATCGACAGCAGGGCGTTCGGGTCCGTGATCACGTGCTGGTTGCCGATCCTGCGCGCGGGCACGCGACCCTGACGGACGAGCGCGCTCACTCTCGCGCGGCTGAGGCCGGCGGCGCGCGCAGCCTCGGCCACGCTCATCTCTCCACCCTGGCTCCCGACCATGCGCACAACTGTAGCAATGCTGCAACAGTTGTGATGATGGCCGTCACCCCGGCGAGGGTTCCGGAGCGGGCCCAACCACGAGGTCGCGTTCGACAGCGGCCCGGATCCCCTCGGGGATCGGCGCCGGGCGGCGCGACTCGCGGTCGACGAACACGTGCACGAACCGCCCGGTCGCGATCGGCTCCGGGTCGTCCGCGCGCAGGATGCCGAGCTCCCACGTGATGCTTGAGGTGCCCACGCGCCCCGCCCGCAGGCCGACCGTGAGCGGCTCCGGGAACGACGCGGGTGCCCGGAACTCGCACGACGACGAGACGCAGAACGCGATCCGGTCGCCGGCCAGGGGGTCGAGCCCGTTCCCGATCATCCAGACGTTGACGGTCGTGTCCATCGCCTCGTAGTAGACGGTGTTGTTGACGTGCCCGTACTGGTCGTTGTCGTTCCAGCGCGTCGGGAACGGTGCGTGGTGGCCGTAGGTCATCGGGGCTCCTCGGGGCGCAGGACGAGGTCGAACGCGGCCCGGGCGCGCTCGGCGCTCGGTGCGTCGCCCGTGATCAGGTCGGCGTACGTGAAGGACTCCGAGACGCGCACGAGCAGGTAGGCGAGGTCGGCCGGGGCGATGTCGCGCCCGAACGGCCGCTCGCCGAGCTCGTCGCGGACCAGCTGCTCGACGACGGCGACGTACCGGCGCTGGATCTGGCTGCCGTTGGTCGTGAGCAGCCGCAGCGCCCGCGCGGGCTCCCGGCTCAGGAACGCGCGTAAGTAGTCGGCGGTGATGAGGTGGTGCGCGAACGACGTGAGGATCGCGACGACCCGGTCGGCGCCGGAGCGTCCGTGGGTCGCGGCGTCGGCCTGCTCGAGCGTGGGGACGGCGAGGGACCACAGCACCTCGGACAGCAGCGCGTCCCGGTTGCCGACCCAGCGGAACAGCGACGTGCGGTCGACGCCGAGGCGGGCCGCGAGCCCGCCCATGTCGATGCGCTCGCCGGCGATGAACGTCTCGCGGGCGAACCGGAAGGCGCGGACGGCGTCCTCGTGCGCGTCGCCCTCGAGGCGCTCGGACAGCCAGGACGGCGCGACCGCGGTGCCGACCCGCGCGAGCGTGCTGCGGTGCGTGGGGACCGTCATGCGTCGCACTCTAGCCACGACTCGGCAGGGGCTTGCAACATTCTGGCGAATGATGCAACGCTGACGGCGGGACGCGCGCGCACCGGGGCGCGGCGCGCCGATCGACGACGATCGAGGGCAGAGATGACCGACACCGCCACGACGGACCGCACCGCCACCGACCACGCCGCTACCGCCGCCGACGCCTACCTCGTCCCCGGCACCGACCGCCTCGCCGCGGACTTCTACGGCTTCCAGGACGAGCTCACGCCCGTCGAGCGCGAGGCGTCGCTGCGGCTGCGCGAGTTCATGGAGCGCGAGGTCCGGCCCATCGCCACCGACTACAGGGACCGCGCCGAGTTCCCGTCGCAGATCATCCCCGGGCTCGCCGACCTCGGGATGTTCGGCGCCATGTGGCCCGAGACGCAGCGGTTCGAGAACAGCGCCGTGTGGCGCGGGTGGGCGGCGCTCGAGCTGGGGCGGGTCGACCCGTCGACGGCGACGTTCGTCGGCGTGCAGAGCGGCCTGGCGATGAGCTC
>JAEZCL010000295.1 GCA_023433585.1 Pseudomonadota bacterium | reverse complement strand
GGGAGCTGATGCCTCGGTCGGGGGCCCGCGCGGACGCGGGTCCTTGAAAACGAAAAGTTGTCACTGGACAGTCGCTGGTATTGCCGGCACCAGCACGCCTTCTCCCGCTACTGACCACTGACCACTGTGTGAAGCGTGATTGGCGATTCGCGATTGAGGTTCGATCAGAGCCGGGAAACGGGCTTGTTCGAACCACGGATCGCCGATCGCCGATCCTGGCCTTACAACGGCCGAAGGCCGGGGACGTCCGTCCCCAGCCTCGGCTGCCGCCATCAGCCCCGCGTGGGCGGGACTGCGGCGGTTGCTGCTTCGATTTGCACTCGCTTGAGGGCCAATCTCTACCTCGGTTGGCATCCGCCGGAGCGGACACCGTGGACCCCTGCCTGGCAGGGAGGACGCGTCGGCCGACGCACGCCCTCAGGCGCGCGCGGGCCGTTGCATCACTTGACCTCGACGGTGGCGCCGGCCGCCTCGAGATCCTTCTTGCACTTCTCGGCTTCTTCCTTCGACACGCCTTCCTTCAGGACGCCGCCGGCCTCGGTGAGGTCCTTGGCTTCCTTCAGGCCCAGGCCGGTGATCGCGCGGACGGCCTTGATCACTTCGACCTTCTTGTCGCCGGCCGACTTCAGGGTGACGGTGAACTCGGTCTGCTCCTCGGCGGCGGCGGCCGGGCCAGCGGCGGCAGCCACGGCGACCGGGGCGGCGGCGGAGACGCCGAACTTCTCTTCGATGGCCTTGACCAGCTCCACCACTTCCATCAGGGACTTTTCGGCGATCGCGTCGACGATCTGTTCGTTGGTAAGGGACATTGTGTTTACCTTTGGAAATTATCTGGGGTTGGGTTCACACGAACCGGATGACGTCGAACTCAGGCTTCGGCCGGGGCTTCGGCGGCGGCTTCCGCCGGCGCTTCGCCACCACCCTGCTTGTCGGCCACGGCCTGGACGGCACGGGCGAACATCGCAACCGGCTCGAGCAGGACGCGGGCCAGCATGGACAGCGCCTGGTCGCGGGTCGGCAGGGCAGCCAGCACGTCGACGTGGCTGGCGGGATACAGCTCGCCCCCCACGGCCACGACCTTCGGCTGCAGCTTGTCGTTGCCCTTGGCGAATTCCTTGATCAGGCGACCGGCGGCGCCGGGCTCCTCGGTCGAAAACGCGTACAGCAGCGGGCCGACGAGCTTGTCCTTGACAACCTCGTAGTCCGTGCCTTCGACGGCGCGCGCGGCCAGGGTGTTCTTGACAACCTTCAAGAACACGCCTTCCTCGCGGGCCTTCTTGCGCATGGCGGTCATTTGCGCGACCGTCGTGCCTGCGTATTCGGCGGCGACCAGGGAGTGGGCCTTGGCGGCAACTTCTGCCAGTTCGGCGACAACTTCTTGCTTCTGGGACAGATTGAGAGCCATACACTCCTCACTTGGTGACTCCGCCCGCGGCTCCTGCCGCTGGCGGTCCTGGACGGCATCCGGTCCGTGGACGCCGGGGACGCGAGGTCCCGGGTTGGTGGCCTGTCCGGCTGGCGGTTCGCGAACGCACCAGAACAACTTCCATCGAGGCGGCACCATCTACGCAGGCGGACCCCTGGGGGTTCGATTAAGCGGTCCCGCTAGCCACGACGGCGATTCCCTGCCAGCACGAGCTCCCTGCCCGTCGTCGTTGCGCGCTGACCGCACCTGCGGTCTTTGACGGCTGTCGCCGACGTTGCCGGCGGCGACTGCCCTCAAGCGCCCCGTCCGTATCCGGGCGGGGCGGTAACACGATTACTTCAGGCTCAGCGTCGACGCATCGACGATGACGCCCGGACCCATGGTCGAGCTGACCGAGATCTTCTGCAGGTACTGGCCCTTGGAGGTGGCCGGCTTGGCCTTCACCAGGTCGACCAGCAGCGCCTGCAGGTTCTCCTTCAGGCGCTCGGACTCGAAATCCGCCTTGCCGATGGTGCAGTGGATGATGCCGGCCTTGTCGGTGCGGTAGCGCACCTGGCCGCCCTTGGCGTTCTTCACCGCTTCGCCCGGGTTCGGGGACACGGTGCCGACCTTCGGGTTCGGCATCAGGCCGCGCGGGCCCAGCAGGGTGCCGAGCTTGCCGACCACGCGCATCGCGTCCGGCGTGGCGATGACCACGTCGTAGTTCAGGTCGCCGCCCTGCATCTTCTCGGCCAGGTCGTCCATGCCGACCGCGTCGGCGCCGGCGGCCAGGGCCTCGTCGGCCTTCGCGCCGGCCGGGGCGAACACCGCCACGCGCACGGTCTTGCCGGTGCCCTGCGGCAGCACGGTCGAGCCGCGCACCTGCTGGTCAGACTTCTTGGCGTCCACGCCCAGGCGCACGGCCACGTCGACGGCCTCGACGAACTTGGCCTTGCTGTGGTCCTTGACGATCTTCAGGGCTTCATCGATCGCGTAGGCCTTGCCCGGCTGGACGGCGGCCTTGATCGCCTTCTGTCGCTTGTTCAGTGCCATGTCCTCAGCCCTCCACCGTCAGGCCCATCGAACGGGCGGAGCCCGCGATGGTGCGTACCGCCGCGTCCAGGTCGGCCGCGGTCAAGTCGGGTTCCTTCGCCTTGGCGATGTCCTCGAGCTGGGCGCGGGTGACCTTGCCCACCTTCTCGGTGTTCGGGCGCTTGGAGCCGGAGGTGACGCCGGCGGCCTTCTTCAGCAGCACCGTGGCCGGCGTGCTCTTGGTGACGAAGGTGAAGGTACGGTCCGAGTAGGCCGTGATGATGACCGGGGTCGGCAGACCCGGCTCGAGCTTGGAGGTCGCCGCGTTGAACGCCTTGCAGAACTCCATGATGTTCAGGCCACGCTGACCCAGCGCGGGACCGATCGGAGGAGAAGGATTGGCCTTCCCTGCCGGCACTTGCAGCTTGATAAAGCCGACGATTTTCTTCGCCATAGCGACTCCTTACGGGTGATAGCGCCTGACTGACAGGCTCCCCGGGGTTGATGACTCCACTTCTGTGCGCCGAGTCAGGAAAAGCGCAGGATGCACCGCGAGGTGCGGATCAGGTTTTTTCGACCTGACCGAATTCGAGCTCCACCGGGGTAGAGCGACCGAAGATCATGACGGAGACGCGCACGCGGCTCTTCTCATAGTTGACTTCCTCGACCGAGCCGTTGAAGTCGGCAAACGGGCCTTCCTTCACGCGGACCAGCTCGCCCACCATGAATTCGACCTTGTGGCGCGGCTTGTCCGTGCCTTCCTGGATCTGGTTGACGATCTTCTGGACCTCGTCCTCGGAGATCGGCGCAGGGCGGTTCTTGGCGCCGCCCACGAAACCGGTCACCTTGCTGGTGTGCTTCACCAGATGCCAGGTGTCGTCGTCCATGACCATCTCGACGAAGACGTAGCCTGGGAACAGGCGCCGCTCGGTCGTCTTGCGCTGGCCGTTCTTCATTTCCACGACCTCTTCGGTCGGGACGAGGATGCGGCCGAACTTGTCCTGCATGCC
>JAEZCL010000141.1 GCA_023433585.1 Pseudomonadota bacterium | reverse complement strand
CTCGAAGGCGTGGTCGTCTCCGACAAGGGCGACAAGACCGTCGTCGTCAAGGTCGAGCGCACCCTGCTGCACCCGGTCCTGAAGAAGACCGTCCGTCTGTCCAAGAAGTATCACGCCCACGACGAAGGCAACGCGCTGAAGGTCGGCGACGTGGCCCGCATCGTCGAGTGCGCCCCGAAGTCCAAGCTGAAGCGGTGGGAAGTCCTCGCCGCTCCGGCTTCGTAAGAAGGATCTGATCTCATGATCCAGATGCAAACTAACCTGGACGTGGCCGACAATTCGGGCGCTCGCCGGGTCATGTGCATCAAGGTGTTGGGCGGCTCGAAGCGCCGCTACGCCTCGGTGGGCGACACCATTGTCGCCTCGGTCAAGGAAGCCATCCCGCGCGGCCGCGTGAAGAAGGGCGACGTCGTTCGCGCCATCGTCGTGCGCACCGCCAAGGACATCCAGCGCAAGGACGGCTCGGTCATCCGCTTCGACAAGTCCGCCGCCGTGATCGTCAACAAGCAGAACGAGCCGGTCGGCACCCGGATCTTCGGCCCGGTTCCGCGCGAGCTGCGCGCCAAGAACCACATGAAGATCATCTCGCTGGCTCCGGAGGTCCTGTAATGGCCGCCAAGATCAAGAAGGGCGATAACGTCATCGTCCTGACCGGCAAGGACAAGGGCCGCACCGGCCAGGTGGTCAAGGTGCTGCCGTCCGAGAACCGCGTCGTCGTCCAGGGCGTCAACATGGTCCAGCGCCACACGCGCCCGACCCAGGCGGACCCGAACGGCGGCATCAAGCACAAGGAAGCCTCGCTGCACCTGTCGAACGTCGCCATCGCCGACGCCAACGGCAAGGCGAGCCGCGTGGGCTTCAAGGTTGAAGACGGCAAGAAGGTCCGCTTCGCCAAGACGACGGGAGACGTCATCTGATGGCTGACACCAAATACACGCCGCGCCTCAAGGCGGACTACAATAGCCGCATCAAGGCGCTGATGACCGAGAAATTCGGTTACACGAACCCGATGCAGGCGCCCAAGCTGGACAAGATCGTCCTGAACATGGGCATCGGCGAGGCTGTGGCCGATTCCAAGAAGGCCACAGCGGCCCTCAAGGATCTGACCGCCATCGCCGGTCAGAAGGCCGTGCCGACCAAGGCCCGCAACTCCATCGCCGGCTTCAAGCTGCGCGAAGGCATGATCATCGGCGGCAAGGTCACCCTGCGCGGCGACCGCATGTACGAGTTCCTGGACCGGTTCATCACCGTGGCCCTGCCGCGTGTGCGGGACTTCCGGGGCCTGAAGGGCACCTCGTTCGACGGCCGGGGCAACTACGCCACCGGTCTGAAGGAGCACATCGTGTTTCCCGAGATCAACTACGACCAGATCGACCAGATGTGGGGCATGGACGTCGTCGTCTGCACCACGGCCAAGACCGATGAGGAGGCCAAGGCCCTTCTCACCGAGTTCAAGTTCCCGTTCGTGAACTGAGCGGGAAAGGAAAAGAACCATGGCTAAGAAGTCCGCCGTCAATCGCAACGAACGCGTCAAGAAGCTCGTCGCGCAATACGCCGAGAAGCGCAACGCGCTGAAGGCTATCGCCAACGACGAATCCAAGCCGCTGGAAGAGCGTTTCGAGGCCCGCCTCAAGCTCGCCAAGCTGCCGCGCAACTCCGCTGCGGTGCGCATCCGCAACCGCTGCGAGGTCACGGGCCGTCCGCGCGCCTATTACCGCAAGCTCAAGATGAGCCGGATCGCGCTGCGTGAACTCGCCTCGCTGGGCCAGGTGCCCGGCATGACCAAGTCCAGCTGGTAAGGGGGATCGACAGATGATGATCAACGATCCGCTGAGCGACATGATCGCTCGCATCAAGAACGCGGCCACCCGCAAGCGTTCCAAGGTGCTCACCCCGGCCTCCCGCCTGCGCCAGCGCGTCCTGGACGTGCTGCAGGACGAAGGCTACATCCGCGGCTATTCGCTGGTTCAGAACCCCGGCGAATTCCCGCAGTTCGAGATCGAGCTCAAGTATTTCGACGGCCAGCCGGTCATCGCCGAGATCAGCCGCGTGTCCAAGCCGGGCCGCCGCGTCTATTCGGGGATCACCGACCTGAAGCTGGTCAAGAACGGCCTGGGCATCTCGATCCTGTCCACTTCGAAGGGCGTCATGTCCGACACTGCGGCCCGCGAGGCCAACGTGGGCGGCGAAGTCCTCTGCAGGGTGTACTGACATGTCGCGCATCGGCAAGAAAACCATCTCCGTGCCCAAGGGCGTGACCCTCACGCTCGACGGCCAGACCGTCTCGGTGAAGGGTCCCAAGGGCGAAGCCTCCTGGACCGTCGTCGAAGAGATCGAGGTCAAGCAGGACGGCGAGGAACTGTCCCTGACCCCGCGTTCGGACACCCAGCGCGCCCGCGCCATGTGGGGCCTGTCGCGCACCCTGGTGGCCAACATGGTCATCGGCGTCACCGAAGGCTTTGAAGAGACGCTCGAGCTGGTCGGCGTCGGCTACCGCGCCGCCATGAAGGGCCAGTCGCTGTCGCTGCAGCTGGGCCTGAGCCACGACGTGGACATCGCCCCGCCGGCGGGCATCACCTTCGCCACGCCCAAGCAGACCGAGATCAAGATCTCGGGCTCGGACAAGCAGTCCGTGGGCCAGATCGCGGCGGTGATCCGCAAGCTCCGTCCGCCCGAACCCTACAAGGGCAAGGGCATCCGTTACGCCGGCGAGCACGTCCGTCGCAAGGAAGGCAAGAAGAAGTAAGTCATGGCTGTTTCTTCCAACCAGACCGCCCAGCGCCGCGCCCAGCGCACCCGTCGCCGCCTGAAGGCCGTGGCCAACGGCCGCCTGCGTCTGTCGGTTCATCGCTCGGACAAGAACATCTCGGCCCAGATCATCGACGACGAGAAGGGGATCACCCTGGCGTCGGCCTCCTCGCTGGAAGGCGAGAAGGGCAAGAAGTCGAAGGGTTCGGACGTCGAGGCCGCGACCCGCATCGGCAAGCTGATCGCCGAACGCGCCATCGAGAAGGGCGTCAAGGACGTCGTCTTCGACCGCGGCGGCTACATCTATCACGGTCGGGTGAAGGCGCTGGCGGAAGCCGCGCGTGAAGCCGGCCTGAACTTCTAAGGAACCGCAGCATGGCTCGTGAACCCCAACGCGGCGGCGGCGGCGATCGCAACCGTCGTGACCGCAACGCTCCCCCGGTCGAAGGGCCGGACAGCGACATCATCGAAAAGCTGGTCCACATCAACCGTGTGGCCGCGACCGTGAAGGGCGGACGCCGCTTCTCGTTCGCCGCCCTGATGGTTGTGGGCGACGGCAAGGGCCGCGTCGGCTTCGGCCATGGCAAGGCGCGCGAAGTGCCCGAAGCCATCCGCAAGGCCACGGAAGAAGCCAAGAAGACCATGATCCGCGTTCCGCTGCGCGAGAACCGCACCCTGCACCACGACGGCAATGGCCGTTGGGGCGCCGGCAAGATCATGGTCCGCGCGGCGCCTCCGGGCACCGGCGTGATCGCGGGCGGCCCGATGCGCGCCGTTCTGGAGACCCTGGGCGTGCAGGACGTGGTGGGCAAGTCCACCGGCTCGTCCAACCCCTACAACATGATCCGCGCCACCTTCGAGGCGCTGAAGGCCCAGTCGTCTCCGCGTCAGGTGGCCTCCAAGCGCGGCAAGAAGGTGTCGGATCTGCTGGGCCGCCGCAACGACGGCGCCTCGGCGCCCGAAGCCGTGGAGGGCTGATAGATGGCCGCCAAGGACAAGAAGACCGTCACCGTGCGTCAGATCGGCAGCCCGATCCGCCGCAAGAACGACCAGCGCGCCACCCTTCAGGGCCTGGGCCTGAACCGCATGGGCCGCGAGTCCACGCTGGAAGATACGCCTTCCGTGCGCGGCATGATCGCCAAGGTCGCCCACATGGTGGAAGTGGTCGAGAAGTAAGTCGGGTGATTAGTGGTTAGTGATTGGTGGTTGGTCGAGCACGGCCCCAACCACTAATCACTAGCCACTAATCACTTCTGCCAATCAGCCGAGTCTGGCCTCAGCCAGGCGTGAGAACCCGAAAGGATCAGGCACATGAAACTGAATGAAATCCGCGACAACGAAGGCGCTCACAAGAAGCGCATGCGCGTGGGCCGTGGCCCCGGTTCGGGCAAGGGCAAGACCGCCGGGCGCGGCGTCAAGGGCCAGAAGTCCCGCTCGGGCGTCGCCATCGGCGGCTTCGAGGGCGGCCAGATGCCGCTGTACATGCGCATGCCCAAGCGCGGCTTCAACAATCCTGGCGCGCTGAAGCTGGCCGAGGTGAACCTGTGGCGTCTGCAGGACGCCGTGGACGCCAAGAAGCTGGACGCCAAGAAGGAAATCAACGCCGAGGCCCTGATCGCCGCCGGCGTCATCCGCCGCGCCAAGGACGGCGTGCGGGTGCTGGGAACGGGCGAGCTGAAGGCCAAGCTGAACCTGGTCGTGTGGTCGGCCACGGCCGGCGCGATCAAGGCCATCGAGGCCGCCGGGGGCTCGGTGACGCAGCAGCGCATCGCAGCCGAAGCCGCTGCCGCCGCCCGTGTCGAGAAGCGCAACGCCGCTCGCGGCAAGCCCAAGGCGTAAGACCCGTCGTCATCGCGGCACGGCGCCGCGCGCCGGCCCCGCGATGACGATTAGACAAAGGCGGCTCTCGCATGAGGGCCGCTTTTCACCTATCTGACAACGAACCGTCAGCGTCCTCGGGGGACATTTTCATGGCTTCGGCCGCCGAACAACTCGCAGCCAACCTGAACTTCGGCTCCTTCGCTCGCGCGAAGGAGTTGCACAAGCGCCTGCTGTTCACGCTGATGGCGCTGATCGTGTACCGGATCGGCACCTACATCCCGATTCCGGGCATCAATTCGCAGGCGTTCCTGGATTTCTTCGGCAATCCGGATCAGCAGCGCGGCATCCTGGACATGTTCAACATGTTCTCGGGCGGCGCGGTGGAGCGGATGGCGGTCTTCGCCCTGAACGTGATGCCCTACATCTCGGCCTCGATCATCGTGCAGATGATGCAGGCGGTCTATCCGCCGTGGGAGAAGCTGAAGAAGGAAGGCGGCGAGGCGGGACGCAAGCAGCTGAACCAGTACACCCGCTATCTGACCGTGGTGCTGGCGTTCGCCCAGTCCTTCGGCATGGCCGTGGGTCTGAACAATTCGGCCGGGATGGTCGACAACCCCGGCGCCTTCTTCATCCTGACCACGGTCGTCACCCTGACCGGCGGCACCATGTTCCTGATGTGGCTGGGTGAGCAGGTGACCGCGCGCGGCGTGGGCAACGGCATCAGCCTGATTATCTTTGCGGGCATCGTGGCGGTGCTGCCGGGCACGATCGGCCGCCTTCTGGGCCTGGCGCGGGAGGGACAGATTTCAGCCTTCGCCCTGCTGTTCATCACCCTGCTCGCCATCGCCGTGGTGGTGTTCATCGTGTTCATGGAGCGCGCCCAGCGGCGCCTCCTGATCCAGTATCCCAAGCGTCAGCAGGGCAACCGGATGGTGGGCGGCGAAAGCTCGTTCCTGCCGCTGAAGGTCAACACGGGCGGCGTCATCCCGCCCATCTTCGCCTCGTCGCTGCTGATGCTGCCGACGACGGTGGCGGCCATGGCGCCCCAGGCCAACATGGCCCCGTGGATGCAGTGGCTGGTCAGCCAGATGCAGCACGGCCAGCCGTTGTTCATGGTGTTCTATGGCGCGCTCATCATCTTCTTCTGCTTCTTCTACACCTCGATCACCTTCAATCCGGAGGATACGGCCGAGAACCTGAGGAAGTACGGCGGCTTCCTGCCGGGCATCCGGCCGGGCAAGCGGACGGCGGAATACATCGACTATGTGCTGACCCGCCTGACCACCATCGGCGCGGTCTACATCACCGGGGTGTGTCTGCTGCCGGAATTCATGATTACGCGGTTCGCCAGCCTCGGCTATTTCGGCGGCACTTCGCTGCTGATCGTCGTGGTGGTGGCCATGGACTCCGTGGCCCAGATCCAGTCCCACCTGCTGGCGCATCAGTACGAGGGCCTCATCAAGAAGGCCAAGCTGCGCGGCCGCGGGGCTCTGGCGACCGGCCGCAAATCATAATCGGCCGGGGGAGGGCTGAGACATGAACATCATCCTGTTCGGCCCGCCGGCGGCGGGCAAGGGCACCCAGGCCAAGCGTCTGGTCGAGCAGCGGGGCATGGTGCAACTGTCCACCGGCGACATGCTGCGCGCCGCCATCGCGTCCGGCTCGGATCTGGGGCTGAAGGTCAAGGACGTGCTGGCGCGGGGCGACCTGGTGACGGACGAGATCGTCATCGCCCTGATCGAGGCTCGCCTGCCCGAGGCCGAGGCCGCCGGGGGCGCCATCTTCGACGGCTTTCCGCGCACGGTGGCCCAGGCCGAGGCGCTGGACGCCATGCTGGACAAGCGCGGGGCCCGGATCGACCGTGTGATCCGCCTGAAGGTGGACGACGCCGCCCTGACCGAGCGCATCACCAAGCGCTTCGCCGAACAGGGCCGCCCCGACGACAATCCCGAGACCTTCAAGGACCGCCTGGCGGTCTATAACCGCCAGACCGCGCCGCTGCTGCCCTACTACGAGACGCAGGGCAAGCTGGCCGAGATCGACGGCATGGGCGGCATCGACGAGGTCGCCGCCGCCCTGGACGCCGCCCTCGACGCCTGAGCGCGTTCTGATCCCCACACCGTTTGTGCCGGGAATCCATACGCGCCGCGCGTTCCGGGCTCGCCTTGCGCCTTGGGAGTGTATGGATCGCCGGGACGAGCCCCGCGATGACGGGAATATATGAGTTTGTATCGCCGGCCCGTATGGGGTCTCTACCTAGTCCCCCAGGATGAACGCCGCCACCGCGTCCGCCAGGCCCTCCGCCAGCGGCGCATCCGGGTCGGCATAGACGGCGATGTTGCCCGCGCGATCTTCGGGCGCCGCCTTCAGCACATGATTGACGCCTTCCAGGTCCAGGCGTTCCGCGTTCGGCTGAGCGGCCGACAGGGCGTCGGCGTCGGCTTCGCCCACCTGGATGTCGCGCTCGGCGTGGACGATCAGCAAGCGGCGGTCCCAGGCGGCGGCCAGCTCGCGCGGATCCTGCCGGAACCACGAGATCAGATAGGGCTGGACCGAGGGCCGGAACAACGCCTCCAGGCCCGGAATGGTCTCCACCGTCCGCCCGGCCTCCAGCTCTGACAGGGCGTGCATGGCCTGGTCGTTCAGGGGCTGGGGCAGGGCGGCCAGCTGTTCGCGCAGCACGTCCGCCGCCGGACGCCCGGCCGAGGCCAGCAGCACCAGCCCGCAGACGTTCGGATCGTCCGCCGCCGCCACCTGGGCCACCAGCCCGCCCTCGCTGTGGCCGATCAGCCAGACGCAGTCCCGGCCCGTCCGTGCGGCCAGATCGGCGGCCCAGGCGCGGGCGTCCTCGGCCATATGATCGAACCGCAGGGCGTCCTCGGACAGGGCCGCCGCGCCGCTGGCGCCGATGCCGCGCTTGTCGATGCGCACGGTGGCGATCCCTTCTTCGGCCAGCGCCTCGGCCAGCAGCCGCAGGGTCGCGGCCTGGACGGCGGGAAGCTGGTTCCCGTCACGATCCGTCGGCCCTGAACCGGGGATCAGCACCGCCGCCGCGCGCGTCTCGGCGGGGGTCAGCACGGTGCCGTGCAGCGGCGCGGGCTGGGACAGAATGAAGATGTCCTGCGAAACCGGGGCGGTCTGGATCAGGGCGGCGAGGACGATGGCGCTCAGCATGATGGGCTCCGGTTTCAGAAGGGTTGGCGGTCAGGGTCCGTGCGCCACACGCGCCAGCTTTCAAACGCCGACCATAGGGCGGCGACCATGACCCCGACGATCAGGGCGGTCATGCCCAGAGGCTGCGGCGCAAAGGGCGCGGCGACCAGCCCGAGAAGGCCCAACCCGCTGAACAGGCGTCCGGCCAGCCGGTTGGATTTCTCCCACGCCAGCTTGCTCTTGTAGCTCCAGGGCGTGCGGACGCCGACGGCCACATTGGGTCCGACACGGCCCAGGAAAGCCCCTGTGGCCAGGAACAGCAGGCTCAGGCCGCCCATCTGCAGCGCGGGCGAGGGCAGGGCGCCGCCGGTCATCATCATGACCATGAAGACGGTCGTGGCCCCGATGGTCAGAAGGGTGACCAGTTGCCCGGCTACAAGACCCCGGCGCCGGGCCGGTTGGTCGGTGCGCCGGACATAGTAGGCGAAACTGAATCCGATGACGGCCAGCATCAGGCCCATCGCGCCGATCACCAGCCCCGCCTCGGTGCGGTCTCCCCAGCGGTCCGGCGTTCCGTCGACGCCGTAATGCATGGGCATGGGCCCCTGCGGCCCCAGCAGCAGCATCCAGGCGGCGTAGGCTAGGATGGCGATGCTGACGGCCGCTGTGGCCAGGTCGATCAGGTTCATTCGCCGGTTCATCACCCCTCCTCGTCGTTGATGTCGTCATGCCGCGCCCCGGTCAGGTCCATCAGGAACGCCAGCGCCTCTTCCACCGCCGAGATGTCCAGCCGATAGCGGATGGACGACCCATCCCGCTCGGCGCTGACCAGCCCGGCGTCCTTCAGCGCGGTCAGATGCCCCGTCACCGTCGGCCAGGCCATGTCGAAGGCCGCCGCGATGTCGCCCGACGCCATCGGCCCGGCCCGCAGCATGGCGATGATCCGCCGCCGCGCCGGATGGGACAGGGCCTTGAACACGCTGTTCATAGGAAGAAGGCTAATTAGGAACTATCCTAAATGCAAGGGCGCCGCCGGATGGCCCGGTCATGGTGGCCAGGCCGGGTGCGTCAGGCTATGGCGGAGAGAGCTTTGCGAGGAATTTCATGAACATCAGCGATCAGGTCGTTCTTGTTACGGGCGGAGCGCGGGGCGTGGGGGCCGCCGCCGTCCGCACCTTCGCGCGCGAAGGGGCGCGCGTGGTCATCAACTGGCGCGCCAGCGAGGCGCGAGCCGCCGCCCTCGTCGAGGAGATCGGCCCCCGGGCGGTGGCGATCCAGGCGGACGTGACCGACAAGGCGGCAGTCGCGGCCATGGTCGAGAAGGTCCAGGCTGCGTTCGACGGGCCGATCACCACGGTGGTGAACAATGCCCTGGATTACAGCTTCAACGGCGACGCGCGTTCGCTGCTCGGCGATATCGCCTGGTCGGAGATGGAGCGTCAGTTTTCGACCGTGGTGCGCGGGGCGCTGAATGTGATCCAGGCCGTGACGCCCGGCATGACCCAGGCGCGGTTTGGGCGCATCATCAACATCGGCACCAATCTGTTCCAGAACCCGGTGGTGCCCTATCATGACTATACGGCCGCGAAGGCGGCCCTGTTGTCGCTGACGCGCACGGCCTCGGCGGACCTGGGCCCATCGGGCATCACCGTCAACATGGTGTCGGGCGGGTTGTTGCGCACCACCGACGCCAGCGCCACGACGCCTGATGCGGTGTTCGACATGATCGCGCAGATGACGCCGCTGCGGTCCGTCACCACGCCCGAGGAGTTTGCCGACGCGGCGCTGTTCTTCGCCTCGCCCTGGAGCCGGGCCGTGACCGGACAGAATCTGGTGGTCGACGGCGGGCTGGTGCGGGACTGAGCCCGGTCAGATCGAGAAGCTGACGCCGCAGCCGCAGGACGAAGCCGCGTTGGGGTTGCGGATCACGAACTGGGCGCCCGCCAGTTCGTCCACGAAGGCGATCTCCGAGCCCTTCAGGAACGGGACCGACACCGGGTCGATCACCGCCGCCTGGCCGTCCCGCTCGATCTTCAGGTCGTCGTCCTCGGCGGCTTCGATCAGTTCGAACCGATACTGGAAGCCGGAACAGCCGCCGCCGTCCACCGCCACGCGCAGCATGACGGCGCGGCCTTCATCCGCCGACAGTTCGGCCAGGCGCCGGGCGCCGCTTTCGGAAAGGACGATGCCCTCGGGCGCGCGCTGGGCGATGCTGAGGGAAAGGCCGGGGGCTGTGGATTGGACGGTGCTCACATCCCTCTATATGAGGCGCGTGCGGGCGTTCGCAACGGCCCGCGACCAGACAAAGACGCCCGTCCGTGAGCATGTCCGCCGAACGCGCCCCCTACGCCGAGAACCCAGACCTGTCGCGCGGCCGGCTGTTTCCCGAAACCGCCAGCCGAACCCGCAACGCCTTCGCGCGCGACCGGGACCGGATCATCCACTGCACCGCCTTCCGCCGCCTGAAGGAAAAGAGCCAGGTGTTCGTGGCGCATGAGGGCGACCACTACCGCACCCGCCTGACCCACAGCCTGGAGGTGGCCCAGATCGCCCGCTCCATCGCCCATGCGCTTCGGCTCGACCAGGACCTGGCCGAGACCGTGGCCCTGGCCCACGACCTGGGCCACCCGCCGTTCGGCCACGCGGGCGAGGACGAGCTGGAACTGTGCATGACGGATCACGGCGGGTTCGATCACAACGTCCAGACCTTCCGCGTGGTGACGAAGCTGGAGGAGCGCTATCCCGCCTTCGACGGCCTGAACCTGACCTGGGAGACGGTCGAGGGCGTGGTCAAGCACAACGGCCCGGTGACGGATCAACTGGATAGGCCGTCCTGGCGCGCCATCGCCGATTACGCCGCCGACTGGGACCTGCGGCTGGACAGCTTCGCCTCGCTGGAGGCCCAGGCCGCCGCCATCGCCGACGATATCGCCTACAACAACCACGACGTGGACGACGGGGTGCAGGCGGGGCTGTTCGACCTGGACGACCTCAGCGAGGTGCCGCTCATCGGGCCCATTCTGTTTCAGACCCGCCGCGACTGGCCGGACTTGGATGACCGCATGGTCCGGCTGGAGGCCGTGCGCCGCATGATCGGGACGATGATCGACGACGTCCTGGCCGAGACCGGCCGCCGCATCGCCGAGGACGGGATCGAAACGGTGGAGGACGTGCGCGCGGCGAAACGCACCCTGGTGCAATTCTCCGCGCCCATGATGGAGGACCTGGGCCGCCTGCGCGCCTTCCTGTTCCAGCGCATGTACCGCCACTACCGCGTCAACCGCAGCCGCAGCCAGGCCCGGCGCATCCTGTCGGAGATGTTCGCCCTGTTCATGCGCGAACCGGACGTCCTGCCGCCGGAATGGCAGGCCAAGGCGCTGACGGATGACCGGGACCGCCGCGCCCGGGCGGTCTGCGACTACATCGCCGGGATGACCGACCGCTACGCCATCGAAGAGCATCGCAAGCTGTTCATCCTCGACCCGCACCTGGATCTGTGATTCGATTTAGAGCCGGGGCGCAGCGGGGCGTAAGATAGGGGCTCGATCCCGCGATTCGCGGGCGGCCAGACTTGGAAGCGCGCCATGTCCTATGACGACAACAACCGCAATGATCCCGAGCGCGGGGCCTATACGCCGCCGGACGACGACGACCTGCCGTTCCGCTTTGATGCGCGCCGGGAAACCGGCCGGCCCGCGCCCCGGCTGCTGATCGTCAGCGTGGTGGTTCTGCTGGTCCTCTTGGCGGCCATCGGCCTGATCTACGGCATCGGCGGCATCCGCTCGCCGGGCGATGCGCCGCCGGTGGTGGGCGAGTCCGTCGGCGACCTGACCGGGCCCGCGCCGGTCGAGGCCCAGCCGGTGAATCCCGAAGCGGACATCAGCGCCTATGAGCCCGCTCCCGAGGCCGGGACGCCGACCTTCGCGGCGCCGCCCGAGACGGTCCAGCCCCGACCCGAACCGCGCGAACCGGCCCCCCAGCCCGAGCCTCAACCCCTGCCGCCTGCCCGGACCGCGGCCACGCCGAATCCAGCCCCTGCCGATGCAGCCTCGCCGCCGCAGGCCGAAACCGCGCCCGCGCCCAGGACGACGCCCGCCACGGGATCTTCCGCAGTGCAGATCGGGGCCTTCTCGTCACGCGAGATCGCCGACCGGGAATACGCCGCCGTGGCCGCCGCCTTCCCCGAGTTCGCGCGTGGCCGCACCAAGAGCGTGCAGCAGGTGACCTCCTCGTCGGGCCAGACCCTGTACCGCACCACTTTCAACGGCTTCTCGCGCGAGCAGGCCGTGGGGTTCTGCGCCGCCCTGCGCAACGCTGGGCGCGATTGCCTGGTGCGTTAAGGGTGAGCTCGGCGGCGATCTATGGCTGCGAAGGCCCGGTTCTGACTGAGGAGGAGCGCCGCTTCTTCCGCGACGTCCGGCCCTGGGGCTTCATCCTGTTCCGCCGCAATGTGGAGAGCCCCGATCAGCTGCGCGCCCTGACGGCGGCCTTGCGCGAGACGGTGGGGCGGGCCGACGCGCCGATCCTGATCGACCAGGAGGGCGGGCGGGTCCAGCGCCTGCGCCCGCCCCACTGGCCCGCCTATCCGCCAGGCGCCGCCTATGTGAAGGCCGCCACCGATCCGCTGGGTGCGCGCGAGCTGGCGCGGCTGGGCGCGCGGCTGATCGCCCATGATCTGGCCGCCGTGGGGATCACGGTGAACTGCCTGCCGGTGCTGGACACGCCCGTCCCCGGCGCCCACGACATCATCGGCGACCGGGCCTACGCCCATGACCCCGCGACGGTCGCCCAGCTGGGCCGCGCCGTGGCCGAGGGGCTGCTGGCGGGGGGAATTCTGCCGGTCATCAAGCACATGCCCGGCCACGGGCGCGCGACGGCCGACAGCCATCACGCCCTGCCGGTGGTGTCTGATCCCATGAAGACGCTGGACAGCTGGGATTTCGCGCCGTTCCGCGCCCTGTCCGACATGCCCATGGCCATGACCGCCCATGTGGTGTTCGACGCCATCGACCGGAAACGGCCCGCGACCACCTCCCGAAAGGCCCTGCGGCTGATGCGTGAAGACGTGGCCAAGGGCGGGCTGGGCTTTACAGGGCTGGTCATGACGGACGACCTGTCGATGAACGCCCTGAACGGCTCCCTGCGCGAACGGGCCGAGGCGTCGCTGAAGGCGGGTTGCGACGTGATCCTGCACTGCAACGGCAATCTGAACGAGATGCGGTCCGTGGCCGAGGGGACGGGACGTCTCAGGAGCGCGGCGGCGAAGCGCGCCGAGGCGGCTCTGGCCCGCGCGCCCGCCGTTCCCGAGCCCCTGGACGAAGCGTACGCCCGCGCCCGGTTCGAGGCCCTCATGGCGGGCCGGATGACGGCGGCGGCCGGCCCTGCGGCGGGTGAGGCATGAGCGAGGAATTCCAGACGGATCTGGGGTTCGAGGCCGTCGATGCGGCGCCGGACGACCAGGCGTTCGTGGTGGATATCGACGGCTATGAAGGGCCGCTGCACGTGCTGCTGGCCCTGGCGCGGACGCAGAAGGTGGATCTGCTGAAGCTGTCGATCACCCGGCTGGCCGAGCAGTACCTGGCCTTCGTGCATGAGGCGCGCAGCCGCAATTTCTCGCTGGCGGCGGACTATCTGGTGATGGCTTCGTGGCTGGCCTATCTGAAATCGCGCCTGCTGCTGCCCCGTGACGAGCAGAAGGCCAAGGACGAGCCCCCCGCCGAACTGATGGCCGCCGCCCTGGCCTTCCGCCTCAAGAAGCTGGAGGCCATGCGCACGGCGGTGGAGGCCATCACCGCCCGGCCGCAGCTGAAGCGCGACGTCTTCACGCGCGGCGATCCCGAAGCCACCCTGATCGTGCCGTCGGACCGCATCGACGTCAGCCTGTATGACCTGATGGTGGCCTATGTGACCCAGCGCCGGCGCGAGGAGCAGCGCCGCTACACGCCCACCGCCCGGGTCGAGGCCTTCGCCCTGGAGGAGGCCCGCGACTGGCTGCGCGAGGCCATGCCGCGCCTGTCGGACTGGACGCCGCTGGAAAAGGTCGCGCCGAAGGCCGAACAGCACCGTGAAGGCCCCAGCCAGGCGTCCTATGTGGCCTCGACCTTTTCAGCCGGCCTGGAGCTGGTGAAGGAAGGGGCCATGGACGTGAGGCAGGCCAAGGCCTTTGACGCGCTTTACCTGCGCCGCCGCGAGATCGGCCAGCCGCTGGAGCTGACGCCGTGACGGCCGGAGCGGACGAGCTGGAGCGCCGCATCGAGGCCCTGCTGTTCGCGGCCGCCGCGCCCCTGTCGGTGGAGGAGATCGCGCGGCGCCTGCCCGAGGGCGCGGACGTGGGCGGGGCGATCACGGCCCTGATCGAGCGTTACAGGGGCCGGGGCGTGGAGTTGGAATGCGTGGCCGGACGCTGGCGTTTCCGCACGGCGCCGGACCTGTCGTTCCTGATGACCGAAGAGCGCGAGGAGCCGCGCCGACTGTCCAGGGCGGCGCTGGAGACCCTGGCCATCATCGCCTATCACCAGCCCGTCACCCGCGCCGAGATCGAGAGCGTGCGCGGCGTCAGCCTGTCCCGGGGCACCCTGGACCTGCTGCTGGAAATGGGTTTCGTGCGGCTGAAGGGACGGCGACGCACGCCCGGGCGTCCGGTCACCTACGCCACCGCCGACCGCTTCATGGAGCATTTCGGCCTGGCCAGCCTCTATGACCTGCCGGGTGTGCAGGAGATGAAGGCGGCGGGCCTGCTGGACCTGTCCCTGCCGCCGGGCTTCGAGGTGCCAGATCCCTCGCGCGCCGCCGAGGACGAGGACCCCATCGAGGACGGGGATGCGCCGGAGTTCGTGCAGGACTTCGTCGAGGGGGATGGTAAGGAATAGCCTCTCACATCGGGAGAGGGACGGCTCCACGCACGGATGCTCAAGCATCCGTACTGGCGTGGAGGGTGAGGGGTTACGGTGCGAGCACCTTGCCGGAGAACGCCCTCATCTCACCCGCTGCAACACCCAAAGCACTGGGTCCCCGCGTTCGCGGGGATGAGCGGAGACAGGAATTACGCAAAGGTCTCCAATGGGAGAAGGTCGCGCCGTTCCCTTTCCGATTGTTCACGTGCCTTGATGCGCGCGCCTTGGCAGTATCGCCCCATCAAGTCATCCAAAGGAGCCTCTCCATGCTTCGCATCCTTCTCATCGCCGCCATCGCCGCGCCCATGCTGTCGGGCTGCATCATCATCGCCACGGACAAGCCGTCCACGCGCGTCATCACCACCAGCGATAACGGTTCAGACCGCTGATGCGCGGTCTGCCGCTCATCCTGGCCGCCCCGCTGATGCTGGGCGGCTGCGTCATCTACGCCAGCGACAGCGGCGAGACGACCACGGTGCGCACCGCCTCGGCCGGCTCGGTCCAGGTGGAGACGCGGGCGCTGGAAAGCGTTCACGGCGCCCGTTTCGAGCGCGATCGCGCCGTGGTCCGCGTGACCTCGAACGGCTGCACCGAAAAGGCGCATTTCCGGGTCGAGATCGTGGACGGCGACGGCGCCGCTGGCGAAATCGCCCTGGTCCGTGAACAGGAAGATCATTGCAGCGCCCTGATCGCCGAGGGCGTCGAGCTGGCCTGGAGCTACGAAGAGCTGGGCCTGTCGCGCGGGGCCGCCCTGGTGCTGGCCAACCCGCTGAGCGTGCCTTGAGGGCGCACTGACGACATCTGACGGCGGCTTGTCTCCCCATCGTTTCGCGCCGAACATCCGGCCTCGGAGACGAGGGGAGGCGCTGGATGCGCATGTCGGTGGCGGCCCTTGCGGCCTTTGTGAGTCTGCAGGCAGGACCGGTCTGGGCGCAGGCGCAGGCCGACCTGGCCCCGCGCCTGAACGGGGCGGTCCAGTGGTGCCATGCCTGGGCCGATGGCCGGCCGCTCGAGAGCTTCGCGCCAGAGATCCTGGCCCTGGGCTTTGCGGACCGGGAGGACGGCTCCTATGGTTGGGACGGCGGCGTTCCCGACGAGGAATTTCTCAGGATCGAATTCTGGGACATAGAGGGCGACCGTTCCTGTCATGTCTCGGTCGAACCCGGCGATTGGAATCCCGTCGTCCTGTCCCGGTCCGTGGTCAACTGGGCCGAGGCCAGGGGCGGTTACGTCTCGATTCCGGCGGAACCGGCCAATCCGGCCGGAAGCATGGCGCACTATCGGGACGGCGTCCGCGATTTCGTGATCGTCACCTCGCCCGACGGGGTCGGGCTGGCCGGCTATGTGATGGCGGTCAGCCTGTGGACGAACATGTCGCCGTCGCAATGACGGCTCAGGCCTCGAACGGCCTGACCATCTCCGGCGGGACGCGGTGCGGACGCATGGACTTCGCCTCCACCAGGCACCATTCCGACAGGCCCTGGGCGCAGAGGCGGCCCTCGCTGTCCTCGATGCGCACATAGCGGTTGAAGCGCGGCCCTTGCGGATCGCCCACCCAGGTGCGCGCCACGGCCTGCGCGCCCGGCGGCAGGGCGCGGAAATAGTCGATCTCGTGCCTCAGGGCGACCCAGGACCAGCGCGCGCGGTCCTCGGGCGCGAACAGGCTGTTCCAGTGGGCCGTGCCCGCTTCCTGCAGCCAGCCCACATAGACCACGTTGTTGACGTGGCCGTTCTCATCGATGTGCTCGCTCTTGATGGTCAGGGGCAGGGTGAAGACCCGGCGGTCCTCGCGCGGGATCATCTCCCGCCGGGCCATCCTCAGCCCTCGCCCAGAGGAACGCCCTTTTCCGTCAGGGCCTGTTGCAGCTCGCCGGACTGGAACATCTCGCGCACGATGTCCGAGCCGCCGACGAATTCACCCTTCACATAGAGCTGGGGAATGGTGGGCCAGTCGGTGAAGGTCTTGATGCCGTCGCGCAGGGCGTCGTCCTGCAGCACATCCACGCCCACGAACGGAGCGGCGACATGGTCCAGAATCTGAACCACCGCAGCCGAGAAGCCGCAGCGCGGAGCGTCGGGCGTGCCCTTCATGAACAGCACCACCGGATGTTCGGCGATGGTGCTGGCGATGAAGACGTGGACGGGGTCTTGGGTCGTGTCGGTCACGGGATTTCGCCTGTACGGGAGGAACCCGTCAGCTAGGGTCCCGCGAGGCCCGGGTCAAGGCGCGGGCCGCCGAAGGCTCAGGCTGCGGCGGTGCGCACCCGCGCCATCTCGATCTGCGCCGCCAACCCGGGCGGCAGGTCGCGCTCTGGCACCGCAGCCATGGTCTCGATCCGCTCGGCGGACGCGGCGTCGATCAAGACCGAGGCGATGGACGGGTCGCTCAGGGCGAAGGCTAGACAGATGTCCTCGGCGTTCCATCCATGGGTCTGGTGCAGGAAGGCGAAGGTGCCGGCGCCCGTCAGAGGGTCGCTTTTGGGGCGCCCGCCCTGGCCGAGCCCGAACAGGCCCTTTTTCGGCGTATGAAGGGTTTCGGCCTTCCTCGGGGTGTTCAGTTCGGCGGGGAAATAATCATAGGCGAGCACGGCCATGTCCCGTTCCAGCGCCGCCCGTATGCGGTTGCGGGTCTGCCAGGGCGAGTTGACGTGATAGGGCGTCGCCATGGCGTCGAAGGCGCCGGTCGAGACATAGGCGTCCATCACCGCGCCGTCGCCGGCGATGCCCAGCATGCGCACCCGCTCGGCGGCGCGCTGGGCCTTCAGGGCGTTCAGCGCCGTCTGAGGCATCTCGTCCTCGCCCGGCTCATCCAGCATGGCCAGGTCGATCCAGCCCAGACCCGAAACGTGCAGGATGCGGTCGATGGCGCCGGTCAGGGCCTCGGGCGAGAAATCGCGCCCTCCGCGGCGGGCGTCGACGCGGCCCAGGCTGATGGAGACCTGGACCAGCTTGCGCTCGACCTGGGCCAGGGCCTCGCCCACGGCTTCGGCCAGAACCGGGTCGGCGACGGTCAGGTGAAAGGTGTTGATGCCCGATTCCAGCCCGGCGAACACCAGCGCCTGCGCGCGGGACGGCCCGCCCGCCAGGGCATCGGGGCCGATCTTGAGCGTCAGGGCGGAAACGGCCGATCCGGAACGGCCCAGAGGACGATAACGCATGGTTCAGGGTTTCCCTTCAGGAGCGCTGGTCTCCAGCGCCAGGGCGTGAAGCTCGCCGCCCATTTTGCCCTTCAGCGCCGCATAGACGGCCTGATGCTGTTTCACCCGCGACAGGCCGGCGAAAGCGGACGAGACGATGCGCGCGCGATAGTGGTCGCCGTCCCCGGCCAGATCCTGAATCTCGATCTCGGCGTCGGGAAACGCCTCGCGCAGATGCTGTTCCAGCGCCTCGACGGGCATGGGCATGGTAAGGCGGCCTCCAGATAACGCCGTTAAGGATGCCCGCTAATCCTTAAGGGGCGGCTTACGGCGTTCAGCCGCCGATCCACCCCGGCAGCCAGCCTTCGTGCGCGGCGCGCAGATCCTTCAGGGGGATGCTGAAAACGCCCTTTGATGCGAAATCCGTCCCGCCTGCGCGACCGACCACCGAGGCGTGCAGACTCGCTTTGCGCGCCTCGGCGATCAGGTCGTCGGCATCCTGCACCGCGACCAGGTAGCGGGCCTGGTCTTCGGCGAAGAGCAGGACGTGGGCGTGCTGGTGGCTGGTGGCGTCCAGGGTGACGCCGGTGTCCGACGCCAGGGCCATGTCGGCGGCGGCGCCGACCAGCCCGCCGTCCGAGAGGTCATGCACCACGGTCAGCTTGCCGCTCTCGATCAGGCCGCGCACGAAGTCGCCGGTCTTCCTCTCCAGCGCCAGGTCCACGGGCGGGGGCGCGCCGTCCTCGCGGCCCAGCACCTCGCGCAGATAGATGGAGGCGCCCAGTTCGCCCACCGTGTCGCCGATCAGGACCAGGGCATCGCCCTCGGCCATGCCCGCGAAGCCGGTGGTCACGTCGTAGTTGGGCAGAAGGCCTACCGCGCCCACGGTGGGGGTCGGCGGAATGGCGACGCCGCTCGTCTCGTTGTAGAGGCTCACGTTCCCGCTCACGACCGGGATGTCCAGTTCGCGGCAGGCCTCGGCCATGCCGTCGATGGCCCGCACGATCTGGCCCATGATCTCGGGGCGTTCGGGATTGCCGAAGTTCAGGTTGTCGGTGACGGCGATGGGCCGCGCCCCCACGGCGGTCAGGTTGCGCCACGCCTCGGCCACCGCCTGTTTGCCGCCTTCATAGGGGTCGTTCTGGACATAGCGGGGCGTGCAGTCCGACGTGACCGCCAGGCCCTTTTCCGACCCGTGCACCCGCACCACGCCCGCGTCGGCGCCGGTGGCCGAATCCTGCAGGGTGTCGGCCATGACGTGGCGGTCGTACTGCTCCCAGATCCAGCGCTTGGAGGCCATGTCGGGGCAGGCGACGACCTTCAGCACCGCCTCGGTCCAGTCGGTCGGGGCCGGGATCGTCGCGGGGTCCAGGCGCGGCTGCAGTCCCGGCTGCACCCACGGCCGGTCATACAGCGGCGCGTCGTCGAACAGGGGGGCCAGCGGCACGTCGCAGACCGTCTCGCCCTTATGCTTCAGCACCAGATGACCGGTGTCGGTGGTCTTGCCGATGACGGCGGCGTCCAGGCCCCATTTCTCGAAGATGCGGCGCCCGTCATCCTCGCGGCCCGGCTTCAGGACCGCCAGCATGCGCTCCTGGCTTTCGGACAGCATCATCTCATAGGCGGTCATGCCCTCCTCGCGCTGGGGCACATGGTCCAGGTCCAGTTCGACGCCGACGCCGCCCTTGCCCGCCATCTCGACGGAGGAACTGGTCAGGCCCGCCGCGCCCATGTCCTGGATCGCCGCCACGGCGCCCGAGGCCATCAGCTCCAGCGTCGCCTCGATCAGCAGCTTCTCGGCGAAGGGGTCGCCCACCTGCACCGTGGGGCGCTTGGCGTCGGACTCGTCGTCGAATTCGGCCGAGGACATGGTGGCGCCGTGGATGCCGTCGCGCCCGGTCTTGGAGCCGAAATAGACCACCGAATGGCCCGCCGCCGGCGCGGCCGAATAGAAGATGGCGTCCGACTTCGCGAGGCCGACACACATGGCGTTGACCAGGATGTTGCCGTTGTAGCCCCGGTGGAAATTGGTCTCGCCGCCCACGGTGGGCACGCCCACGCAGTTGCCATAGCCGCCGATGCCGGAAACCACGCCCTCGACCAGGCGCCGGGTCTTCTCGTGCTCCGGATCGCCGAAGCGCAGGGCGTTCAGCAGCGCCACGGGCCGCGCGCCCATGGTGAACACGTCGCGCATGATGCCGCCCACGCCCGTCGCCGCCCCCTGATAGGGCTCGATGTAGGACGGATGGTTGTGGCTCTCCATCTTGAAGATGCAGGCGTCGCCGTCGTCGATGTCGATGACCCCGGCGTTCTCGCCCGGCCCGCAGATCACACGTGGTCCGGTCGTGGGGAATTTACCCAGATGAATCTTGGAGGACTTGTAGGAGCAGTGCTCGGACCACATGACCGAGAAGACGCCCAACTCCACCTGATTGGGCTCGCGGCCCAGGCGGTCCAGGACGACCTGATATTCGTTTTCGGCCAGGCCGTATTTGGCGGCCAGTTCGGCCATGGTGGGGGTGTTCGCGCTCATGGGCGCGCTTCTAGCGGGGTGCGCGCCGATAGGCTACATTCTAGAAAGACATTCCGGAGTTCTAGACATGGGCCTCAGCATCAAGAGAGCCGAAACCGAGCGCAAGGCCCGCGCCGTGGCCGAGCGCATGGGGGTCAGCGTGACCGAGGCCATCGACCGCGCGCTGGACGATAAAATGGCGGTGTTGACCCGCTCGGACGAAGGCGAGGACCGGGCGGAGAAGCAAAAGGCGCTGTTCGAATGGCTGGCCAGTCTGCCGCATAATGGCATGAGCCGCGAGGAGATCGAGGCTGAGATGTACGGCGAAGGCGGCGAGCCGATCTGATGGTGGTCGATACCTCGGTTCTTGCCGCCATTGCGTTCGGCGAAGCGGAAGCGGCGCTGTTCGATGATCGCATACGCTCGGCTGAAACGAGGAGAATCAGTGCGGCGTCCTGCGTGGAACTCGCCACAGTTCTTTCCCGGCGCCTGCGGGTTGACGCGCCGCCGGTAGTTCGGCGTCTGCTGGATGATTACGAATTGCAGGTGGTCGATGTGGATGGGGCGCAGATGGGGCTGGCGATGGAGGCCGTCATCCGCTTCGGCAAGGGCCGTCATCCGGCGCGGCTGAATTTCGGCGATTGCTTCAGCTACGCCCTGGCCAGGTCGCTGGACATGCCCTTGTTGTTCAAGGGCGAGGATTTCACGCACACCGATCTCACGCCCGCGATCTGATCTCAGCGCGCGATGTCGCGGCGGAGTTGGAAAACCATCATCAGGGCGCCGAACAGCACCACCAGAGCGGCGATCAGGGCGGTGAAGGCCAGAAGAGCGTTCCGGTCCAGCTCCGCCACGAACACGCCCAGCAGACCCCAGGCGATGGGCAGGGGATAGGCCATCAGCCGCAGCCGCCAGGTGACCAGCAGCGCGATCACCACCACAACCGTCACGGCCGTGACGGCCCACAGGGTCGGGGTCAGGCCGGGCGGCAGGGCGTCGTTTCCGGTCAGCACGGTCAGGATGTTCACCGCCGTCGCAATGGTCAGCCACCCGGCCAAGAGTCCCAGGGGCCAGGCGATCAGCCAGCGGTCCGAATCCCGCGCCGCCGTGCGGCGGATCAACTGGGTGCTCATCAGCATGGGCGCGATCAGGGCCAGGGCCGACAGGGCGATCAGCGCCACCGTCGCCGCCTCCCAGTCCGCCGCCGAGGCGATGACCCACAGCCCGATGCCGAACATCGCCGCCGCCGAGGGCCAGCCCATGCGGCTGAGCAGATCACTCTCGCCCGTGCGCGGCAGCGCCTGCCAGACCCCATAGGCGATCAGCCAGCCATAGATCAGGCCCCAGATCGAAAAGGCGTAGCCCGCCACCCGCAGCGTCTGATCCCCGTCGGCGGCGAACTCGGCGGGCGTCTGGCCCCAGCCCAGCAGCATCTGGCCATAGCCCGCGACGGGCGCGAACAGGGCCGCGATCAGGACGATCAGGCGGCGCGCCTGCTGGGCGGGGGTGGGACGGACGATGGACGACATGAGCTCTCCCCCTATGGCCAAGTCTCGGCTCAGACTACGCACGACGCCCTGAAAGGGTTGCCTGGAAAAAGGCATGAGACGGCAAAACGGCAGGGCGGGCTTCCTGCAAATGGAGGATGCGCCGTCGCCGACGCGATTCCTACAGTGATCTCGGTTCAGAACAGTCCGAGCCTGGTTCATGGCATCGGCGGAGGGCGCGCAGGGGGCGTGTGGTCTTGTCCAACGGATGCCATGAGGAGGTCGGCGCCGCCGGCCGTAGACGAGAGGCGCGCCGGGCGGGGCGGCGTGCGGCGCCTGTGGTGAAGGCCTTCCTGGGCCTGGCCGGGGGTCTGGCGGTTCTGGCGGCGGCCGCCGCCGTTCAGGCCCAGACGCCGCCAGACCGCTTCAGCCGGGTGTCGGGCGCCGTGCTGGACGTTGCACCGCCCATGGCCCGGGTGTCGGGTGCGCGCGGCGCCATCGTCGTGAGGAACACGGGCTGCATCTCGCGACCCTTGGACCAGATCCGCAGGCGCATGGTGGACATTTCGGTCCAGGAATGGGCGGCGGCGGGCTTTCAGACCATAGACGCCGCCGTGCTGTCCTCTCGCCGGGTGCCGGACGGCGTCCTGCCGGATGCGCTTAATCCCCACCGTTCCCATCCATTTCATCCCCGCGCCCTGATCCAGTTCGGGCTGTGGGAGGTGGAGCCCGCCATGGACCGGGTGATCGCGGGCTACTGGGCCGCCACGCCGGGCGGCGCCGCCGTCATCGCGCGCCAGAACCAGGAATGGCGACAGGGGGAGGGGGAGCAGAACTGGGTCCAGCCGTGGTCGGCCGCCTTCATCAGCTGGACGGTCTGCGAGGCGGGCCTGGCCGAGCCGTCGCGGTTTCGCCGGGACGTCTCGCACCGCACCTATATCGACCAGGCCATCCGTGTGCGTGACGGACGCGGCACGGGGGCTTATACGGCCTACAGCCCCGGCGAGCGACCGCTGGTTCCGGGCGACCTGCTGTGCAACACGCGCGGGGGTCTGGTCTATCGGAACCTGGGCGACCGCCGTCGCCATCTCGGTCAGGGCGCGCCCACTCATTGTGACATCGTGGTGCGGGTCGCCGGAGACCGAGTCGCCGTCATCGGCGGCAATGTGATCCAGAGCGTCAGCCTGACGATTCTGCCCCTGTCGGACCGCTCGGGTTCAAATCATCCGCATCCGGTGCTTCCGGCTGATGCGTCCGGCGCCCATCCCATCTTCGCTCATCTCAGCCTGAACGCCGCGCCGATCGAGGCCGAGGCCATGGACGCCTCGCCCACGATCGCCGCCCTCAACGGACGACCCTGAACCGGCCTTCAGTCCTGGGCGAACAGGGCCTCGGCCGCCAGCACCATGGCGGTGACGCCTGCGCGCACCGACGGCTCCGCCTCGATGCGGAAGAAGGGCGAATGGTGCGAGGACGCCGTCTCCAGCTCTTCCGTCGCCGTGCCGCCCACGGCGAAATAGACCCCGCGCACGCCCGTGTCCGGGGTGATGAAATAGGAGAAATCCTCCGCGCCCATGCCTTCGCGCGGACGTTCGATCAGGACATCTTCGCCCATGCCCGCCGCAATGGCCGAGCGGACGACGGCGGCGGTGGGCGTGTGGTTGATGGTCGGCGGCGTGGTCTGGGTTTCGGAGCGCGTGACGACGGGCAGCAGGTCGTCCGGCACGCCCAGCGCCAGGGCCGTGCCGCGCGCCACCCGGTCGATGCCGTCCAGAAGCTGTTCGCGCACCTCGAAATCGTCCGACCGCACGGTCAGCTGCAGGTCCACCCGGTTGGGGATGATGTTGTGCTTTATCCCCCCGTGGAACGATCCCACGGTGATGACGCCGGGGTTCAGGGGCGCGATGTCCCGGCTGACCACCGATTGCAGCGACACCACGATCTGGCTGGCCACCAGGATTGGATCGACGCCCATGTGCGGCGAGGCGCCGTGCGCCCCCACGCCCCGGACCGTGATGTCCACGCTATCCGAGCTGGAATAGGCGATGGCCTCGGGCACCATGATGCGCCCGGCCTCCAGCCCCGAGGCCACATGGAAGGCGACGGCGTAATCCGGCCTGGGGAAGCGGTCGTAAAGCCCGTCCTGCATCATCGTCCGAGCGCCGGATATGGTCTCCTCCGCCGGCTGGGCGATCAGCACCAGCGTGCCGGACCAGTTGTCGCGGCGCGCCATCATCTGACGCGCCGTGCCGATCAGGGCGGTGATGTGAACGTCGTGACCGCAGGCGTGCATGACCGGCTTCTCGGTCCCGTCATGGTCCACCTGTCGCGCGGTCGAGGCGTTGGCCAGCCCGCTGTCCTCCTCGATGGGCAGGCCGTCCATGTCCGCGCGCAGCATGACGGTGGGTCCGTCGCCGTTCCTCAGCACCGCCACCACCCCGTGGCCGCCGACCCCGGTGGTCACCTCGTATCCCAGCGCCTCAAGCTCCTGCGCCATGCGGGCGGAGGTCCGGACCTCCAGGCCCGACAGTTCGGGATTGCGATGGAAATGGTCCCACAGGGCCGCCAGGTTGGCCTGGTAATCCTCGGCCACCGCCCGCTCCAGCGCCGCGTCCTGGGCGAAGGCGGGGGACGTGAGCGCCGCCGCGCAGGCGGCCAGCATCAGCAGTCGTTTCATGGTTTCAGCCCTCGAGTTTCACCGGGGACTGTAGCGGAGCTGTCCCTTGAGGCAACGCGGATCAGGCGTTCAGGGCATCTCTTGCGGCTTGCGACAGGCCCTCGCCCGTGAACGGGTTAATGATCCTGACCCCCAGTTGCGTGGAGCCGTCCTGCATGTCCTCGGTCAACAAGGTCGAACATCCCGCCCGGCGGATGCTGGAAAGCAGCAGCGCATCCCAGTAGCTCAGCCGTCCCGACGCCATCTGACCAAGCGCGATCTCCGCATCAGCGGCAGTGGATCCTATGGTCGGAAAGGTCGACAGGACATTTCGGGCGGCCTGCGCGACGATGAAGGGCGGCATCTTCAGCTTGCGGATCGCGGCGTTCTGCATTTCGCCGACGACCTGAAGGGCGATGGGGCCGCCTCTGGCCGCGACCGCGCCGATGACTTCGGCGGCGATGTCCTGCTTCGTCGGCTCGCTGTCGTCCATCAGATACACTAGGACGTTGGTGTCCAGGGTGATCACCGCTCGTGCATCTCCGCCCGATCCAGCCTTTCACCTTCCGAGCGCCAGCCCTGGCCCGCCATGGCGAACAGGGCATCGAGCGCACTTCGCCGCTCATCCTCGGTCTTGCCCAGAGCAGGGAAGATGACGGCGGCGCGCGTCGCGGGATCATTCTGCCCAGAGGACAGCAGTTTCACCGACACGACCTCACCCCTGCGAAACTTGTAGAGATCACGCCAGAACGCTTGCGTGGCGCCGAGAGGCCGGATGCCGGGCGTGGGCCGCCCGTCCTTGCCGTCGTCCATCTTTCGCCAGTCCCCCCTGACGCCGTCAATCTCCAACCGAATGGTTTCTCCCGCGTCCAGGGCCTCGATGCGGGCGGGCAGATTCAGGTCTCCGTGGAGGTGCTTGCTCCAGATGACATAGTCACGGATTTCGGTTTGAGCTGTCATGGCCGATCTCCTCTAACGACGAACATGACATGGGCATTATGGGGCAGTCAACTGCCCCATAGCGCCCCCCAATGACCCCCCCCCCCCGGGGGGGGGGGGTCCGGGGGTCG
>JAEZCL010000139.1 GCA_023433585.1 Pseudomonadota bacterium | reverse complement strand
GGCCGGACGCTTCGGGCGGGCCATGTCCGCGCTCACCGCGCCCCGACCCCAGGCCTACGCCGACATCGATCCCGCGACCGTGGTCTGCCGCTGCGAGGGTGTGACGCGCGCGCACATCGATGCGGCGATGACGGGGGGCGCCCTGAGCCTCAACCAGATCAAGTCGGAGACCCGCTGCGGCATGGGGCCCTGCGGCGCCCGGTTCTGTTCGGATGCGGCGGCGGCCCTGCTGGCCGCGCATCTGGGCCAGGACATGGGCGACATTCCGCTGTCGGCGGCCCGTCCGCCCCTGCGCCCGGTCGCTCTGGCGTCCCTGGCGGCGGACTTCGATTACGACGCCCTGCCGATTCCAGCGCCGGCGCCGCTGTGACCGGGACGTTCGATCTGGCCGTGATCGGCGGCGGCGTGCTGGGTTCGGCCGCCGCCCTGCGCTGCGCCGAGGGCGGCATGAAGGTGGTCGTTCTCGACAAGGGCGAACTGGGCGGCGGCGCCTCCGGCGTCAACGCCGGCACCCTGTCGCTTCAGATCAAGCGCGTGAAGCTGATGCCCTACGCCCTGCGCGGGCACGCCCTGTGGAAGGCTGCGGGCGAAAAGGTCGGCTATCACGAGCCGGGCGGCCTCACCCTGGCGTTCAACGACCGCGAGGCGGCGCTTCTGGAAGAGCGCATGACCCTCAAGCGCGAAGCCGGCGCCCCCATCGAGCTGATCGGCCTGGACCGGCTGCGGGCGCTGGAGCCGGGCCTGAGCCGCCAGGTGGTCGCCGCCAGCTGGTGCGCCGAGGACGGTTTCGCCGATTCCAGCCTGACCGGCGCCTACTATCGCGGGCGCCTCAAGGCCGCCGAAGTCGAGGCGCGCGAACATTCGGCCGTGTCAGCCATCCGCCGCGAGGACGACGGTTTCGCGCTGGAGGCGCGCTCCGGCGCCGGCGTCGTTCCCGTGCGGGCGCGGCGACTGCTGCTGGCGTGCGGCGCCTGGTCGGTCCAGGCCGGGCGCATGATCGGTCTGGACCTGCCGGTGCGTGCGCGCATCAACACCGTTTCGGTGACCGAGCGGGGGCCGCGCATCGTTTCGGCCGTCATCGGCCACGCCACCGGGCTTCTGACCCTGAAACAGAAGCCCAACGGCTCCGTGCTCATCGGCGGCGGCTGGCAGGGGCGGGGGACGCCGGACGAGGGTCGCGGCCAGGTGCAGGTCGAAACCCTGATTCCCAATCTGCAGCTGGCCTGCCACGCCGTTCCCGGACTGAAGGACTTCCGCCTGGTCCGCACCTGGACCGGGTTCGAAGCCAACACGCCCGATTTCTATCCGCTGGCGGGGCCGGCGCCCGGCGTCCCGGACGCCTGGATCCTGGCCTGTGTGCGCGGCGGCTACACCATCGGCCCCTACATGGGCGGGCTGATGGGCGACGCCATTCTGGGCCGCGAGCCCGAACTGCCTCTCTTCGACCCGGCGCGCTTCCTCGATGCGCCGCATGCTGAAACGAGTCCCACATGAACGCTTCCTCCCCTTCCCGCCCCCTCGAAGGCCGCACCGCCGTGGTGACCGGCGCCGGAACCGGCATCGGCAAGGCCTGCGCCGTCGCCCTGGCCGACGCCGGCGCCCATGTGGTCGTCGCCGGCCGCACCCTGGCCACGCTCGCCCCCGTGGCCGAGGCGGTGGGCGGAGAGGCGGTCGTCTGCGACGTCACCGTGCTGGATGATGTGGAGCGGCTGTTCGCGCGGGCGCTGGAGCACAACGGCCGGGTCGAGGTGTTCATCAACAATGCGGGCCAGAGCGGCCCGGTGGCGCCCCTGGCCGAGGTCGACCTCGACGCCTGGCGGGAGTGCGTGGAGATCAACCTGTTCGGGGCCATGCACGGCCTCAGGGTCGCCGCCCGCATCATGGCCGCCCAGGGTTCCGGCTCGATCGTCAACATGTCGTCCCTGATGGGGCTTCAGGGCTATCCCATGCGCACGGCCTACTGCGCCACCAAGTTCGCCCTGATCGGCATGACCGAGGCCCTGGCCCGCGAGGTCGGGCCGTCCGGCGTGCGGGTCAACGCCCTGTGCCCCGGCGCCATCAGCGGCGAGCTGATGGACCGGGTCGTGGCCCGACGGGCCAAGGCGGAAGGGCGCTCCGCCGAAGAGATCATCAAGCAGAATTACACCGACGTGGCCGCCCTGCGGCGGTGGGTGTCGCCCGAAGAGGTCGCCGCAGCGGCCCTTTTCCTGGCCGGCGACGCCAGTTCGAGCATGACCGGCGACCGTCTCAAGGTCGACGCCGGACGCTTCTGATCGTCCACGGCGTCCCACCGGACGCGACGGGACGACTCCAACAGAAAACGAGGAGGAATATGATGAGAACATTCGTGACGGCGGCCCTGGCGGCCGCAGTGACGGCCCTAGCGCCCGCCCAGGCGGTCCAGGCCCGACAAAGCGATGTGGTCTATGTGCACGCGGGCCGGCTTCTGGCCGATCCGGCCACCGGCCGTGTCGCCACCAACCAGACGCTGGTGATCGAGGACGGGCGCGTCCGCGAGATCCGCGACGGCTTTTCCGGCGAGGGGCAGGTGGTGGACCTGTCGGAGCACTTCGTCCTGCCGGGCCTGATCGACAGCCATGTGCACCTGACCGACCAGACCGAGGCCAACAGCCGCTTCAACCGCTATGTCCGCAGCGAGGCCGACTCCGCCATCCAGGGCGCGGCCTATGCACGGGTCACGCTGGAGGCCGGATTCACCACCGTGGCGGATCTGGGCGGACCCAGCGATGCGGTGATGGCGCTTCGCAACGGCGTGGCTGCGGGCCATATCATCGGCCCGCGCATCCTGGCCTCGGCGGGCAGCGTGTCGCCTCATGGCGGGCATGGCGACGCCAACGGCATTCGCAGCGACCTGGTCCCGCATGTCCGTTCCCTGGGGGTGTGCTCGGGTCCGGATGACTGCCGCCGGGCCGTGCGCGAGCGGGTCCGGGCGGGCGCCGACATCATCAAGATCACGGCGACGGGCGGGGTCCTGTCCGACACCGGCGCAGGCCTGAACCAGCAGTTCTCGCAGGGCGAGCTGGAAGCGATCGTCGAGACCGCCCATTCCATGGGACGCGCGGTCACCGCCCATGCCCACGGCACGAACGGCATCAATTCATTCCTGGCCGCAGGCGGGAATTCCATCGAGCACGGCACCTATCTGGACGATGAATCCATCCGGCTGTTCCGGACCGGCGGCGCCTGGCTGGTTCCGACCATCCTGGCGGGCGACTTCACCGCGCGCGAGGCCGCGCGGCCCGACTCCTTCCTGACCCCGCACCAGCGGGTCAAGGCCCTTCAGGCCGGTCCGGAAATGGTGGGCATGGTGCGCCGGGCTCACGCGGGCGGCGTGCGCATCGCGTTCGGCACCGATTCCGGCGTGTCGCCTCACGGCGAGAACGCGCGGGAATTCGCCCTGCTGATCCAGGCCGGCCTGACGCCGCTGGAAGCCATCCAGACCGCCACGGTCAACGCCGCAGAGCATTTCCGCCTGCAGGACGAGATCGGCCGCGTCACGCCCGGCTACACGGCCGACCTGATCGCCGTATCGGGCGATCCCCTGAGCGACGTCACGGAGCTGGAGCGGGTCGTCTATGTGATGAAGAGCGGCCGCACCGTCCGCTCGCCGGACGCGGCGGCGGTCCGATAGATGGAATTCGGCCCGGCCGGCGCACCTCCGGCCGGGCTGATTCTGCTGAAGAAGGCGCACCGCAAATTCGCGTGACAGGCGAGAGGCGAACCAACGGCAGGGGATCGCGTTAACCTTTGCGGTCGAGCTTGGAGAACCGCCATGAAATGCGTGTCGTCGATGATGGGAGGCGCGGCCGTCGCGGCCGCCGCCCTGTGCGCAGGCCCCGCCCTGGGACAGAGTTACGGTTATGACTACGGCCATGCGTCGGACCGGGGCGGCTACGCCCAGGCCTACGCCTCGGTTCAGGGGTACGCCTATTCCGGCCAGGATCGATCATATCGGGGCCACAACCGCGCGTCGGACCGCTACGCCCCGCCCCCGCGCCCGGCGCCCTACACCAGCTATAACGCCCACGGGGTGAACAGCGCCCATGTAACAGGCTATTCCTATGGCTACGGCGGGGTCGGGGCGCCCTACGCCACGACATACGCCTATGGCTACGGGCACGCGCGGCCCGCCTATGGATATTCGGGATACGGCCATTACGACCGGGGCGGGCGCTATGGATACAGCCAGGGATACCGCTACGACGAGCGGCGGCCCGGCTATCGGGACCGCCATGGCTATCATGACGACCGGCCGCCCGTGCGTCGGGATTACGCCTATGACTACGGCTATGATTACAGCTATCGCCTCGGCCATGACCGCGACTGCTGGTGCCAGGACGTCTATCTCTACGACCGCTGAGGGCCGGTTCAGACGCCCGCCATCTCGGCCGTGATCGCGGCGGCGGCGGCGCGGGGGTCGGACGCGGCGGTGATCGGGCGGCCGATCACCAGGTGCGTGGCTCCGGCCCTGAGCGCCGAGGCGGGCGTGGCGGCCCGCGCCTGATCGTCCAGCGCCACGCCGGCCGGACGCACGCCCGGCGTCACGATCAGGAAGTC
>JAEZCL010000225.1 GCA_023433585.1 Pseudomonadota bacterium | reverse complement strand
GCGAGGCCCTGGCCCAGGATCGCCGCCCTGACCGGAACACCGAGATGAGCCGGGAACAGTCCCGGCGGCCCAATTCTTCGGGCAGCACACGCGGCCAGGCGCCCCAGCGCCAGCAAAGCCCCCAGCGCCGACAAAGCCAGGAATCGCGCCCGCCGCGCGGCGAGGCGAACCGCCCGTCCCGTCCGGACCGCTCAGCAGGCCAGTCGGGGCGTTCCGAGCGCCCGGACCGCCCCCGCTCGGAAAGCCGCCCGACGCCCCAGCGCCCCGACACGCCCCGCGCCGGACCGGGCCAGAATCGCCCCTCTCAGGCCAGGCCGCCCCAAGCGCGACCGCCCCAGAATCGTCCGCCCCAAAGCCGTCCGCCCCAAAGCCGTCCGCCCCAGAATCGCCAACCCCAGAGTCGTCCGCCCCAAAGTCGTCCTCCCCAGAGTCGTCCGCCCCAGAGCGAACCCCGCCGGGAATGGCGTCAGGATCGGCCGGACGGCCGCCAGGGCAATCGTGACGGACGCCGCGAAGGACGCCAGGGCCAGCCGCGTCAGGGCGACCCGCAGTGGCGCCGGGACAACCGGCCGGATCAGCGTGGCGGACGGCCTGACCGGCGCGATGATCGCCGCGATTGGGGCCAGGATCGGCGCGATGACCGCCGGGACCGGGGTCAGAACCAGCGTGATGACCGCCGCGACTGGCGCCGCGACAACCGGGACAACCGCCACGACGTCCGGCGCGACCGCCGCGAATACCGCGAGTTCCGCCAGCGCTGGAACCGCGACAACTGGCGCCGCGACTGGCAACGTCGCCAGCAGGCCAACTGGTGGCGCCAGCATCAGTGGTTCCGCGCCTATACCGGCCTGCGCGTCGGCTACTATTTCGCGCCCACCTACGGCTATTACCAGGTGCCGCGCCAGTACTGGGGCCAGCGCTGGTACGAAGGCCAGTATCTGCCCAGCATGTTCTGGCGCTACCGGGTCAACGACTACCGGTTCTACGGCCTGGGCTATCCGCCCGCGGGGACCATGTGGGTCCACGTGGACAACCACATCTATCTGATCGACCAGTACGACGGCTACATTATCGAGGTGATCTACGACGCCTGGAACTGGTAGGCGTGGCCCTTCTTCCTTCACCCGATGGGAGAAGGGGGAACCCGCGCACCGGCGCGCAGCGACGGTTCTCGCGCGGGGGATGAGGGCCGGGTGATTCAGCAAGGAACCACCGAACCCTCACCCTGCGCGCGAAGGACGGATGCTTACGCATCCGTGCGCACAGCCCTCTCCCATCGGGAGAGGGTTCTTCCTCAAACCCCCAGCTTGGCCTTCAGGATTTCGTTGACCGCCGCCGGGTTGGCCTTGCCGCCGGTGGCCTTCATGACCTGGCCGACGAACCAGCCGATGGCCTGGGGCTTGTCCTTCACCGCCTCGGCCTTGTCGGGATTGGCGGCGATGATCTCGTCGACCGCTTTCTCGATGGCGCCGGTGTCGGTGACCTGTTTCAGGCCGTGCGTCTCCACCACCTCGGAGGGGCTGCCTTCTCCGTTCCAGACGTGATCGAACACCTCCTTGGCGATCTTGGACGAGATGGTCCCGTCCTCGATCAGGGCCACCAGCTCGGCCACATGGGCGGCGGGCAGCGGATTGTCCTCGAACTCCAGCCCCGCCGCCGCCAGGCGCGCGGAAACCTCGTTGGTCACCCAGTTGGCCACCAGCTTGGCGTCTCGGCCCTTGGCCGCCGCCTCGAAATAATCCGCCTTGGCCTGTTCGGCGATCAGCACCCCCGCGTCGTATTGCGACAGGCCGTATTCGCTCATGAAGCGGCGGCGCTTGTCGTCGGGCAGTTCCGGCAGGGACGCCCTGATCTCGTCAATCCACGCCTGCTCGATCTCCAGCGGCAGCAGGTCCGGGTCGGGGAAGTAGCGATAGTCCATCGCCTCTTCCTTTGACCGCATCGACCGCGTCTCGCCCTTCACGGAATCGAACAGGCGCGTCTCCTGGTCGATGGCCCCGCCGTCCTCCAGGATCTCGATCTGGCGACGCGCCTCGTACTGGATGGCCTGGCTGATGAAGCGGAACGAGTTGACGTTCTTGATCTCGCAGCGCGTGCCCAGATGGCTGAAATCGCCGGTTTCGCGGTATTTCGCATACTGGCCCTCGCGGCAGACCGACACGTTCACGTCGGCGCGCAGGTTGCCCTTCTCCATGTCCCCGTCGCAGGTGCCGAGATAGATCAGGATGGTCCGCAGCTTCTTCAGATAGGCCACCGCCTCATCCGGCGTGCGCATGTCGGGCCGCGACACGATCTCCATCAGGGCCGTGCCCGCGCGGTTCAGGTCCACATAGGATTCCGTCGGCGACAGGTCGTGGATCAGCTTGCCGGCGTCCTGCTCCAGGTGCAGCCGCTCGATGCGCACGTTGAAGAACGACCCGTCCTCGGCCTCCACCTCCACCACGCCCTCGCCCACGATGGGGTGATAGAGCTGGCTGATCTGATAGCCGGTGGGCAGGTCCGGATAGAAATAGTTCTTCCGGTCGAACTGGCTCTTGCGGTTGATCTGCGCATGAAGGCCCAGCCCCGTGCGCACCGCCTGCTCGACGCAGAACCGGTTCAGCACCGGCAACATGCCGGGGAACCCGGCGTCCACCAGCGACACCTGCTCGTTCGGCCCGGCCCCGAAGCCCACGGCCGCGCCGGAGAACAGCTTGGCCTTCGAGGCCACCTGCGCATGGACTTCCAGCCCCAGCACGATTTCCCAGGCGCCCGTGCGGCCGTGGATGAGTTTCGAGGTTTCGGACATGCTCACCACCACTTCTCCGGCCGCGCCGTGAACCCCGCCGCGTCCTCCAGCACATCGGCCACCTGGAACACCGTCGCCTCGTCCAGGGCCTTGCCGATGACCTGCAGGCCCAGGGGCAGGCCGTTCTTGTCGAGCCCCGCCGGAACCGAAATGCCCGGCAGGCCGGCCAGGTTGGCGGTCACGGTGAAGACGTCGTTCAGGTACATGGTCACCGGATCGATCTGCCTGTCGCCGATGGCGAAGGCGGCCGAGGGCGTGGACGGCGTCAGGATGGCGTCCACCTTGCCCCACACGTCATCGAAATCCTGGGCGATGCGGCGGCGGACCTTGAGCGCGCGGACGTAATAGGCGTCATAGAATCCGGCCGACAGCACATAGGCGCCGATGGTCAGGCGGCGCTGGACCTCCTTGCCGAAGCCCTCGGCGCGGCTGGTCTCGTAAAGGTCCGTCAGGCTGGAGAAGCTCTCGGCGCGGTGGCCGAAGCGCATGCCGTCATAGCGGGCCAGATTGGACGACGCCTCGGCCGGGGCGATGATGTAATAGGCCGGCAGGGCGTATTTGGTGTGCGGCAGGCTGATCTCGACGATCTCGCAACCAGCGGCCTTCAGCCACTCGACGCCCTGCTCCCACAGCTTCTGGATCTCGGCGGGCATGCCGTCGAGGACGTATTCCTTGGGCACGCCGATGCGCAGGCCCTTGACCGACTGGCCGACCGATTGGGTCCAGTCGGGGGTCGAGACGTCGAGGCTGGTCGAATCCTTGGCGTCGAACGAGCACATGGAGTTCAGCAGCAGGGCCGAATCCTTGACCGTCTTGGCGATCGGCCCGGCCTGATCCAGCGAGCTGGCGAAGGCGACCATGCCGTAGCGGCTGGCGCGGCCGTAGGTCGGCTTGATGCCTACGGTGCCGGTGAAGGCGGCGGGCTGGCGGATCGAGCCGCCGGTGTCCGACGCGGTCGCGGCCAGGCACAGGTCCGCCGCCACGGCCGAGGCCGAACCGCCGGAAGAGCCGCCCGGCGTCAGGTCGGCGTTCGAGCCCTTGGACTTCCACGGGTTCTTCACCGGACCGAAGGCCGAGGTCTCGATGGACGAGCCCATGGCGAACTCGTCCATGTTCAGCTTGCCCAGCATCACCGCCCCGTCGCGCCACAGATTGGCGGTGACGGTCGATTCATACGGCGG
>JAEZCL010000201.1 GCA_023433585.1 Pseudomonadota bacterium | reverse complement strand
TCCACCCCCCCCCTTTGGGGGGCGGAGACGGCGCTATTTCCCCGCGAAGGCCACCCGCGCGGCGCCCAGCAGGGCGGTGTGCTTGTGGGTGATGACCCAGGTGGGGATGTCCGCCATGTAGTCCTGGAACCGGCCTTTCCTCTCAAAGCGCTGGCGGAAGGGGCTGGCCTTCAGGAAGGGCAGGATGCGCGGGGTTATGCCGCCCGCGATGTAAACTCCGCCCCGCGCGCCCAGGGTCAGGGCGATGTCCCCCGCCACGGCGCCCAGGACGGCGCAGAACCGGGCCAGGGTCGCGCCGCAAAGGCTGTTCGGGTTCTCCAGAGCCTCGCGTGTGATTTCGGCCGGGTCGTCGACATGGTTCTCGCGGCCTTCGATCTCGGCCAGAGCCCGGTGCATGTTCAGCAGGCCAGGGCCGCAGATCAGCCGTTCGATGGACACCCGGTCATAGCGGCGGCGCAGGTATCGCAGGATCTCGTCCTCCACCGGATCGCCGGGCGCGAAACAGGCGTGCCCGCCCTCGGACGGCACGGCCATCTCGTTCCCGTGGCGGTCGCGCGCCAGGCCCGCCACGCCGAACCCGGTGCCCGGCCCCAGCACGGCGACGGCCGAATGGGGATCGCCCGCCTCCGGCCCGCCCAGGCTTTCCAGGCAGTCGGCGGGGGTGATCGGCGCGCCCCAGGCCAGGGCCTCGAAGTCGTTGATGAGGCGGACGGGGTCCAGGCCCAGTGTCGCCAGTTCCTGTTCCGACACCCGCCAGGGGGAGTTGGTCAGGTCGATGGCCCCGTCCGTCACCGGTCCGGCCACGGCGATGATCCCGCCGCTCGGCTTGGCCTCGCAGCCGTCGATGAAGGCGCGCACGCCGTCCAGGAACGTCGGATGGTCGGCGCCGAGGAAGCTTTCGTGATGCTCCAGGCGGGGGCGGCCGTCCTTCCACCGGGCGACGGCGAAACGGGCGTTGGTGCCGCCCACGTCGCCCACGAGCAGGGTCCGGGAATCGGTCATTGCGGAATCGGCTTGGGGCATCAGGCGTCCACGGCTCGGTCAACGAGATTGGGGTCGGGCGGCGTGTCGTCGCGCGGCGGCTCGCCGGTCGGCAGGGCGAAACAGACCGAGGCGCCTTCCTCGGCCGAGCTCGCCAGATGGCGGAAGGCGCCGAACAGTTCGCGGCCATAGCCCCAGGCGGCGCTCTCGGCATGGTGGCCGCCGCGCCGGGCCGGGGCGCGCCGGTCGAAGTCCGCCGCGCCGACGATGGTCAGCTCGCCCGCGTCCGGGTCGAGGCGGATGACGTCGCCGTCCCGCACCCTGGCCAGCGGCCCGCCCGCCAGGGCCTCGGGGCTGAGATGGATGGCGGCGGGCGTCTTGCCCGAGGCGCCGGACATGCGCCCGTCGGTCACCAGCGCCACCCTGAACCCGCGATCCTGAAGCACGGACAGGGCGGGCGACAGGCTGTGCAGTTCGGGCATGCCGTTGGCGCGCGGTCCCTGGAAACGCAGCACGATCACCACGTCACGGTCCAGTTCGCCCGCCTTGAACGCCTCCAGCACGTCCTCCTGGCTGTCGAAGACGGCGGCGGGGGCCTCAACGACCCTGTGCTCCGGCTTGACCGCCGAGACCTTGATGACCGCGCGGCCCAGTGCGCCCTGGACCAGACGGAGGCCGCCGTCCTTCTGGAACGGGTCGGAGGCGGGACGCAGGATTTCCGGGTCCAGGGTCTCGACCACGCCGTCCTTCCAGACCAGTTCGCCGTCCTCCAGCATGGGCTCCTGGAAATAGGGCTGGACGCCCCGCCCCATGATGGTCGTGACGTCCGTGTGCAGGAAGCCGGCCTGGGCCAGCTCGCGGGTCACGAAGGCCACGCCGCCCGCCGCCTGAAAAGCGTTCACGTCGGCCGATCCGTTGGGATAGACCCGGGCCAGCAGCGGCGTGACGGACGACAGCTCGTCCATGTCGGTCCAGTCGATGATGATCCCGGCCGCCCGCGCCATGGCGACCAGATGGATGGCATGGTTGGTGGACCCGCCGGTGGCCAGAAGCGCCACGATCCCGTTGACGATGGCTTTCTCGTCGATGACGTCGGCCATGCGGCCCGCGCTCTCGCGCGCCAGCTGGACCGCCCGTCTGGCCGCCGCCGCCGTCAGGGCGTCGCGCAGGCCCGTCTCGGGATGGACGAAGGCGGTGGAGGGCAGGTGCAGGCCCATCAGCTCCATCATCATCTGGTTGGAGTTGGCGGTGCCGTAGAAGGTGCAGGTGCCGGGCGAATGGTAGCTGCCGATCTCGCTTTCCAGCAGGGTCCGGCGATCCACCTTGCCTTGCGCGTATTCGGCGCGGACGCGGGCTTTCTCGGCGTTGGGGATGCCGGACGGCATGGGTCCGGCCGGGGCGAACACCACCGGCAGGTGGCCGAAGGCCAGCGCCCCCATGAACAGGCCCGGCACGATCTTGTCGCACACGCCCAGGCACAGGGCCGCGTCGAAGGCGTCGTGGGTCAGGGCCACGCCGGTGGACATGGCGATGACGTCGCGGCTGAACAGCGACAGCTCCATGCCCGGGCGCCCCTGGGTGACGCCGTCGCACATGGCCGGAACGCCGCCCGCCACCTGGGCCGTGGCGTTCGCGGAGCGGGCGGCCTGGCGCACGATTTCGGGAAAGCGTTCGAACGGCTGATGGGCCGAGAGCATGTCGTTGTAGGCGGTGACGATCCCCACGTTGGGCTCGGCGCCCGACATGGCGTTCAGCTTGTCCGCCACGGGCGCGCCTGCGAAGGCGTGGGCCCAGTTGGCGCACGACAGCTTGGCCCGGCCAGGCGCGTTTCCGGCGGCCCAGTCCATGCGACGCAGATAGTCGGCGCGCGTGTCCCGGCTGCGCTGGATGATCCGTTCTGTGACGGCGCGGGTGACGGGGTTGAGGGCCATCAGGCGGTCTCCGTCCAGAGGACTTCAAGGGGCGCGCCGGACTGGATCAGGGCGGCGATGGGCTGCACCGCGGGATCGCCCGCCGCCTCGGCCTCGAACACCGCGCGCTTCCTGGCGCCGGTCAGAGCCAGGACCACGCGGCGCGCGCCCGACAGCCAGGGAATGTTGAGGCTGATCCGCTCCTGCGGCGGGGCCGCGCCGTCCCGCCCGGCGGGCACGCCCAGCACGGTCGGCTTCAATGCGGGAGAGAGCAGGGTCTTCAGGGTCGGGCTGCCCGGAAACATCGAACAGATGTGCCCGTCCTCGCCCATGCCCAGCAGTACGGCGTCCAGGCGCCCGCCTTCGGCCGCGAGCGCGCGGGCGGCCAGGGCGGCGGCGCGGTCAACCGTGACGGCGGCATGGTGCAGCGGGATGAACCGTGCGGCGGCGGCGCGGCCCGTCAGCAGGGTCTGGCGCATCAGCCGGGCGTTGGACTCCGACGAGCTTTCCGGCACGTGCCGCTCGTCCACCAGGGTCACGGCGATCTTCGACCAGTCCAGCGCGGCGTTCGCCAGCCGCCGATAGATGGGCGAAGGCGTCGAGCCGCCCGCGCCCGCGAACAGCGCCCGGCCTCGCTCGTTCACGGCGGCGGACAGGGCGTTCTCCAGCCGATCGGCGCAGGCGGCGGCCCATGCGTCGGCGGAAGGAAAACTTTCGACGGCGACAGTCATGCGGCCTTCTCCCAATGGGAGAAGGGGGAGCCCGCGCACCGGAGCGACAGCGAAGGTTCTGCGCGCGGGGGATGAGGGTTCGGTGATTCAGCAGGAGAAACTCGACCCTCACCCTGCGCGCGAAGGAGCGGTCTGCTGACGCATCCCGCTGCGCGCAGCCCTCTCCCATCGGGAGAGGGACAATGATTCAGGCGACTACTCATTCCACGCGCGTCCGTTGCGGCTCATGAGGTCGAAGGCGCTTTGCGGGCCCCAGGTTCCCGCCTGATAGGGCTGCGGCGTCATGCCCGCGTCCCGCCAGGCGGCCGAAACGCCGTCCACCCAGGCCCAGGCCTCCTCCGCCTCGTCACGGCGCACGAACAGGGTGGAGTCGCCGTTCAGCGCGTCCAGCAGCAGGCGTTCATAGGCGATGCGGCGCCGGGGCGGATGGGCGCTCTGGCCTTCCATACCCCAGGACAGGGACATGCGGATGGGCTGCAGCCGCATGCGGGCCTCCAGGCCGGGCGCCTTGTTCATGACGCTCAGCGAGATGTCCTCGTCAGGCTGCAGCGCGATCACCAGGCGGTTGGCGGTGATGTCGCCGCGCCCGTCGCCGTCGAAGATGGAATGGGGCACCGGCTTGAACTGGATGACGATCTCGGTGTGCTTGGAGGGCATGCGTTTGCCCGTCCGCATGAAGAACGGCACGCCCGCCCAGCGCCAGTTGTCGATGTCGGCGCGCAGGGCGACAAACGTGTCCGTGTCCGACGCCTGGCCGCGCTCCTCTTCGTAACTCCTGACCGTCTCTCCCTCGACGATTCCCGCCTCATACTGACCGCGCGCCGTGACCTTTTTCGCCGCCGCCTTGTCGATGGGCCGCAGCGAACGCAGCACCTTGACCTTCTCGTTGCGCACCGAATCCGGGTGCATGTCCGACGGCGGCTCCATGGCCACGAGGCACAGAAGCTGCAGCATGTGGTTCTGCAGCATGTCCTTCAGGGCGCCGTACTCGTCGTAATAGGGCCAGCGGTCGCCGACGCCGGCGGTCTCGCCCACGGTGATCTGCACGTGGTCGATCGAGAGGTTGTTCCACAGGGGCTCGAAGATGACGTTGGCGAAGCGCAGGGCGATCAGGTTCTGGACCGTCTCCTTGCCCAGGTAGTGGTCGATGCGGAACACCCGGTCCTCGGTGAAGGCGTCGCCCACCGCCCGGTCGATCTCGCGGAAGGACGCCAGGTCCCTGCCCACCGGCTTCTCCAGCACGATACGGGTTTTCGGGCCGGTCATGCCGGCCGCTTTCAGCGCCTTGACGATGGGGGCGTAGAGCGAGGGCGAGACCGCCAGAAAACAGGTGACGTCCCCGGTCCCGGCCTTGTCCTTCAGGGCGGACAGGCTTTGCGGATCGGTGGCGTCGACCGCCAGGTAGTCGAGGCGGCGCGACAGGCGGGCGAAGGCGTCCCCGCTCCACTGGCCGTCGGCCTGCGCGCGCGGCTCCACCCATTCGCGGACGCGGGACAGATAATCGGCGCGGCTCTCCTCGCTGCGCGCGGCGGCGATGATCTTCAGGGCGTCCGGCAGCAGCCCGTCATGCTCCAGGAAATAGAGCGACGGCAACAGCATGCGCAGCGCCAGGTCGCCGCCCCCGCCGAACAGAACAAGCGTCGGCATCGCCGCCCCACCTTTCCGGATTGCGTGAATGACATTGTCTTGAGCGATTTCTGCGCCAAGGCCAACCGCGCCGGTCCGGATTGAAACATCAGTTTATGCCCCTGATGCCGGTGTTTACTGGCCCGCCGCGCAATTTTCCGGCGTGAGCGCGAGCGCCGCGCGGTACGGAATCACCTCCCCAGCCTTTGCAGGAGCTCGGCGGCGAAGTCGGACAGGGTGTCGTCGCGCGCGCCCATGATGAGGATGCGGTCGCCTGGCCGCGCCAGGGCGATCAGGCGATCGCCGCAGGCCGCTCGGTCGACCAGGGCCTCGGCCGCCCGCTCGCCCGCCCGCACGCCCGCGACGATGTCGCCCGAGCTGACGCTGCGGTCGGCGGTCCCGCCGTAATAGACCGGCTCGGGCATCACGAGCACGTCATCCGGCCCCATGAGCCGGGCGAAGACGTCGATGAACTCGGCCTTCATCAGCTTCAGCGGCCCGAAGCCCTGCGGCTGGAACAGGATCAGCAGACGGCCGGGAAAGGCGTGAAGCGTGTTCAGGGTGGCGGTGATCTTGTCGGGATTGTGCGCGAAGTCGTCGATGACCGTCACTCCGCCCGCCTGGCCCGCCACCTCCAGCCGCCGCCGGATGCCGGTGAAATCGGCGAGCGCCGCCGTTGACTGACCGACGGGAACGCCCAGCGCCTTCGCCGCGCCGACGGCCGCCAGGGCGTTGGCGACATTGTGCGCGCCCGGCACGCGCAGCTCGGCCTCATGGATCGCGCCGTCCTTCTCGATCAGCCGGAACGTCATGCCGGACGCCGTGGGGCTCAGATCGACCGCGCGCAGGTCGGCCGCCTCGTTCTCGAGGGCGAAGGTGATCGCCGTTTCGGCCTGACCCGCCAGGACGGCCGTCTCCGCGTCGTCCAGATTCAGCACCGCCGTTTTCGCCCGCCCCGCGAAGCCGCCGAACAGGGCGCGCAGCTCGTCCAGTGACTTGTGGTCCAGCGACACGTTGGAGACCACCGCCACGGTCGGGTGGTAGCGGGCGATGGAGCCGTCGGATTCGTCCACCTCGCTGACGAACAGGTCCGCGCGCCCGACAAGGGCGCTGGCGAAGGGCTGGCCGGGGCGCACGAAATTCTTCATCACGGCGCCGTTCATGACCGTGGGATCGCGCCCGGCCCGGTGCAGAATCCAGGCGATCATGCCGGTGATGGTGGACTTGCCGCTGGTGCCGGCGACCCCGACGCTGACGCCCGCCGCGTTGAACAGGTCCGACAGCATTTCGGGCCGGGTCAGGATGCGCGCCCCGGCCGCCTTCGCCGCGCGGATGTCCGGCACCGTGTCTTCCACCGCGCCGGTGGCCACCACCACCTGATCGGCGCGCACGCCCGAGCCGTCCTGAGGGTGCAGGATGATCCCCTGTCGCCGCAGCCAGTCGAACTTGTCCGGCGTGCGCCCCTGATCCAAAGCGCGATCCGAGCCCTCCACAGCGGCCCCGCGCGCCTTCACGATCAGGGCCAGGGGCAGCATGCCCGAGCCTCCGACACCGCAGAAGAAATAGGACTGGACTTGATTCATGCGGCCGGAACCCCGATGGCGGAAAGCCTCTGACTAGCATGGCGCACTGGACGCGCCACGGGGAAGCGCACGACCATGGCCGGTTTCGCCCAACCTTTCCGCATCGGCGTGGTCGCCGCCTCGTCCCGCTTCGAACGCGAGACCGCCGATCTGGCGCTTCGGCGGGTGAAGGCGCTCTATCCGGACGGCTCGGTGCGGCTGGATTTCCACCCGGCCTGTTTCGAGGTTCAGGGGCATTTCGCGGGCGACGATGCGACGCGGGCGGCGGCCTTTCTGGAGATGGCCAACGACCCGGCCTATGACGCCCTGTGGTTCGCCCGGGGCGGCTACGGGTCGTGCCGCGTCGCCGAGGCGATCATGGCGGGTGTGAACGGCGTGGCGCGCAAGAAGGCCTATATGGGCTATTCGGACGCCGGGTCGCTGCTGGCGGGCCTCTACCGGCTGGGCTTCCCGCACCTGTTCCACGGGCCGATGGTGCAGGACATCCGGCGCGAGGGCGGCGAGGCGGCCTTCGACCGGGGCCTGGCCTGGCTGGTCCGGCGCGATCCGGCGGCGCTGGAGCCAAGCGTCAAGGCGGCCAGGGCGCCCGCCGCCGCCTTCAACATCACCATCCTCAGCCAGCTTCTGGGCACGGCGCTGGAGCCGGACCTGACCGGCCATGTCCTGATGCTGGAGGAGGTGGGCGAGGCGGCCTATCGCATCGACCGGGCCCTGTTCCACATCACCGGCCAGACCATGATCCGGCGTGCGGCGGGCGTCCGCCTGGGCCGGGTCAGCGAGATCACGCCCAACGATCCCGAGTTCGGCATGACGGCCGAACAGATCGTGCGTGACTGGTGCGGTCGCGCCGGGATCGCCTTCCTGGGGGCCGCCGACATCGGCCATGACACGGGCAACCGCGTGGTCCCCTTCGGGCCGTTGACCTGAGCCGTCCGAGGGCCGATCAACGGACATCGTGATCTGAAGGGGCGAACAGGCTTGGCCGAATCCCGCAAGGAGAGAAAGGGCGCCGTCACCATCCATGACGTGGCGCGGCGCGCGGGCGTGTCGCCCATGACCGTGTCGCGGGTCATGAACGAGGTCGCCGGGGTCAAGGAAACCACGCGCAAGACCGTGCTCGAGGCGGTCGAGGCGCTGGGCTATTCGCCCAATGCGGCGGCGCGCTCCCTGGCGCGCCAGGGGGGCGGGCGCATCGGCCTGCTCTACTCCAACCCTTCGGCCAGTTATCTGACGGAGTTCCTGGTGGGCGCCCTGGACGGCGCCCAGAAGACCGGCGCCCTGCTGATGATCGAGAAATGCGATCCCGATCCCGACAGCGAGCGCGCGGCCGTGACGCGGCTGATCGCGGGGGGCGCCGCCGGGGTCATCCTGCCGCCGCCGCATGGTGAATCCCATGCGGCCCTGTCCGAGCTCAAGGAAGCCGGGACGCCGGTGGTCGCCGTCGCAACGGGGCGGTTCCGCTCGGACGCCAGTGCGGTGCGGATCGACGATTTCGCCGCCGCCGCCGAGATGACGCGCCATCTGCTGGGCCTGGGCCATCGCCGCATCGGTTTCATCAAGGGCGCCTCCAACCAGACCGCCAGCGCCGAGCGCCTCCTGGGGTTCCAGACCGAGATGCGCGCCGCCGATCCGGCCGCCGAGGCTCTGATCGAGCCGGGCGAGTTCACCTATCGCTCGGGTCTGGAGGCGGCCGAACGGCTGCTGTCGGCGCGGCGGGCGCCCACGGCGATCTTCGCCTCGAACGACGACATGGCCGCCGGCGCCCTGACTGCGGCCCATCGCCGTGGGCTGGACGTGCCGGGCGACCTGACCCTGGTGGGTTTTGATGACACCGCCATCGCCACCGCCGTCTGGCCCGAGCTCACCACCATCCGCCAGCCCGTCGCCGAAATGGCCGAAACCGCCGTGCGCATCCTGTCCGAGGATATCCGTGGCCGGAATCCCTCCCGGGCCGACGGGCAGGCCGACCGGATGGTGGCGCACAAGCTTGTGGTGCGCGACTCCTGCGGCCCGCCGCGCGCCTGAGAGCCGCCCGAATTCCCTGACCGCGCCGCAAGGGTGAAACGGTTCACCAATTGACCTTGACACCGGTCGCGCGGGCTTTGATGTTACCGCTAACACAAACGACCGCGCCGGCGGGCCTCCCGCCAACGCGACGGCGGGGGAAATGGCCAGTATCGTTGATTATCTGGCGGCGGATTCGGACGCCGCGACTCTGATCGGACGGATCGCTCTGCCGGAGGGGCCGACGCCCGTGCGCGTGCGCGGCGGGCGGCTTCAGGACATTTCCGGTTTCGCTCCCACCGTGGCCGACGCCCTGGCGCGTGCGGACGATCTCGTCGCCTTCGAGGGCCGCGACCTGGGCGCGCTTCGGGACCAGAATTTCGCCGTCGTCTGGGACAAGGCCGGGCCCGAGGCCGTGAAGCTGCTGTCGCCGGTCGACCTGCAATGCGTCAAGGCGTCCGGCGTCACCTTCGCGGTCTCGGCGGTGGAGCGGGTGATCGAGGAGCGCGCCCGGGGCGACGCCGCCCGCGCCGACGAGATCAGAAAGGCGCTCAAGGACCGCGTCGGCGCCGACCTGTCGGCCGTGAAGCCGGGCTCCGAACAGGCCGCCGCGCTGAAGGCCGCCCTGATCGCCGACGGCCTGTGGTCCCAGTATCTGGAGGTCGCCATCGGGCCGGACGCCGAGATCTTCACCAAGGCGCCGATCTTGTCCTCGGTGGGGTGGGGCGACTTCGTGGGGGTGCGCTCCGATTCGGCCTGGAACAATCCGGAGCCCGAGGTGGCGGTGGTCTGTGATCCGTCCGGACGCATCTTGGGCGCGACCCTGGGCAACGACGTCAATCTGCGCGACATCGAGGGGCGCTCGGCCCTGTTGCTGGGCAAGGCCAAGGACAACAACGCCTCGGCCGCGCTCGGCCCCTTCATCCGCCTGTTCGACGAAGCATTCACCCTGGATGACCTGCGCGACGCCACCGTGTCGTTGCAGGTGACGGGTGACGACGGCTTCGTGCTGGAGGGCGAAAGCTCCATGCACCTGATAAGCCGCGATCCGGTGGAGCTGGTCGGCCAGACGCTGGGCCGGCACCATCAGTATCCGGACGGTTTCGTCCTCTATCTCGGCACCATGTTCGCGCCCATCGAGGATCGGGACGCGCTGGGCGCCGGATTCACCCACAAGCCGGGCGACCGGGTGCGGGTGTCGTCGCCCCGGCTGGGGGTGCTCGAGAACACGGTCACGACTTGCGACCAGGCGCCGCCCTGGACCCTGGGGGTCTCGGCCCTGATGCATAATCTGGCCTCTCGCGGCCTGCTTGGAGGCGCGCGATGAGCGGAGCTGTCTATCCCTGTCTGAAAGACCGTCTGGTGGTGGTCACCGGCGGCGGTTCCGGCATCGGCGAGGGCCTGACCGAGGCCTACGCCCGCCAGGGCGCGCGGGTGGTGTTCCTCGACATCGCCGAAGAGGCGTCGCGCGCGCTGGAGGCCCGGCTGGCGGACCTGGTCCCCGCGCCGGTCTATCTGCCCTGCGACCTGACGGACGTGGAGGCGCTGAAGACCTGTTTCGCCCGCATCGAGGCCGAGCACGGGCCGGTGGACATCCTGCTGAACAACGCCGCCAACGACGACCGCCACGCGGCGGACCAGGTCACGCCCGCCTACTGGGACGACCGCATGGCGGTGAACCTGCGTCATCAGTTCTTCGCCGCCCAGGCCGTGGCGCCGTCCATGCGGGCGCGCGGCGCCGGCGTGATCCTGAACCTGGGATCCATCTCGTGGCATCTGGGCCTGGCCGACCTGTCCCTCTACGAAACCGCCAAGGCGGCCATCGAGGGCATGACGCGCTCGCTGGCCAGGGAATGGGGCGCCGATGGGGTGCGCGTGGCCTGCATCGTGCCGGGCAACGTCAAGACCCCGCGTCAGATGCAATGGTACACCCCCGAGGGGGAGGCCGAGATCGTCGCCTCGCAGTGCCTGAAGATCAGGATCGAGCCCCGGGACGTGGCCGCCCTGGCCCTGTTCCTGTCTTCGGATGAAGCCCGCGCCATAACGGGGCATGAGTATTTCGTGGACGCCGGCTGGCGATAGCCGACGATCTCAACCGGGGTCGGGAGAACCCCATCGGGAGGACTGAGGAATGACAAGTTCAACAGGCGGGGGCGATCCAGCCGCGATCGCGCGAACCAACACCGGCCTGATCGCCGGGATCGTCTCGGTGGCCACCATCGGCGGCCTCCTGTTCGGTTACGACAGCGGCGCGGTCAACGGCACCCAGAGCGGCCTGACCGAGCAGTTCAGCCTGGATTCGACGGGGCTGGGCTTCACGGTGGGGTCGCTGCTGATCGGCTGCGCGTTCGGCGCCTTCTTCGCCGGGCGTCTGGCCGACGCCATCGGCCGCCGAACGGTGATGATCCTGGCGGCGGTGCTGTTCGTGGTCGGCGCCCTGGTCCAGGGCCTGACCGACATGCACGAAATGTTCGTCGCCGCCCGTTTCGCCGGGGGCATGGCGGTGGGGGCCGCCAGCGTGCTGTCGCCGCTTTACATCTCCGAGGTGGCGCCGGCGAAGATCCGGGGCCGCCTGACCACCGTGCAGCAGGTGATGATAATCACCGGCCTGACCGCCGCCTTCGTGGTCAACTATTTCCTGGCCCGGCACGCGGGCGGCTCGCTGGGCGAACTGGCGGGGGTCGAGGCGTGGCGCTGGATGTATCTGGCCCAGGCGGTTCCGGCGGTGGTGTTCCTGCTGGCCCTGTTCCTGATCCCCGAAAGTCCGCGCTACCTGGTCAGCCGGGGGCGCAACGAACAGGCGCACAAGGTGCTGGCCAGCCTGTTCGGAACCGCCGAGGCGGACCGCAAGGTGGGCGAGATCCAGGCCAGCTTCACCAAGGATCACCGCCCCAGCTTCGCCGACGTGACGGCCAAGGGCACGATCTTCCGCCCCATCGTCTGGGCCGGGATCATGCTGGCCACCTTCCAGCAGTTCGTGGGCATCAACGTCATCTTCTACTACGGCGAGACCCTGTGGCGGCTGGCGGGCGTGTCGGAATCCGTGGCGCTGGAGCGCAACATCCTGTCCGGCGCGGTCTCCATCGCAGCGGTGTTCGCCGCCCTGTTGCTGATCGACCGGCTGGGGCGCAAGCCGCTTCTGATGATCGGCTCCATCGGCATGGCCCTGACGCTGGGCGCCATGACCTGGGCCTTCGGCGGCGCGGGCCAGGACGCGGCGGGCAACCTGGTCCTGGGCGAGACGGCCGGCTGGACCGCACTCGTCGCGGCGAACCTCTATGTGATCTTCTTCAACTTCAGCTGGGGCCCGGTGATGTGGGTCATGCTGGGCGAGATGTTCCCCAACCAGATGCGTGGCTCGGCGCTGGCGGTGGCGGGGCTCGCGCAATGGGGCGCCAACTATCTGGTGGTCCAGAGCTTCCCGGCCATGGCCGACGGCCTGGGTCTGGGCGGCACCTATGCGCTCTACACCGCCGCGGCCGTCATCAGCTTCTTCCTGGTCAAGGCCTTCATCCAGGAGACCAAGGGCAAGGAGCTGGAGGAAATGACCGGCTGACCCGACCTGCGGACGCTTTCGGGCGGTCGCTTGATTTCGAGGCGGGCCGGGCGGAGTCTCCGTCCGGCCTTCGCCTTGAGCGATGAACGACTAAATAGGATCGGGCCTTCTCGCCCACCTCTTGAAACTGGAAATACGCCATGACCGACACACTCGAACTGTCCCACTGGATCAACGGCGAGAAGGTGTCGGCGGACCGGCCGAGCGAGAGCCTGAACCCTTCAGACACCCGCGACATCGTCGCCCGCACCCCTGATGGCGGAGACGCGGAGGTGAACGCGGCGGTGGACGCGGCGCGCGCCGCCTTCCCCGCCTGGGCCGACGCTTCGCCCGAGGTGCGGTCCGACGTGCTGGACCGGGCGTCGAACATCCTGTTCGAGCGCCGCGAAGCGGTGGGCCGCCTGTTGTCGCGCGAGGAGGGCAAGACCCTGGCCGAGGGCGTCGGCGAGACGGTGCGCGCCGCGCGCATCCTGAAGTATTTTGGCGGCGAGGCCCTGAGGCTGCACGGCCAGAACCTGGCCTCGACGCGCCCGGGGGTGGAGATTCAGACCTATCGCCAGGCGGTGGGGGTTTACGGCCTCATCACCCCCTGGAACTTCCCCATCGCCATCCCGGCGTGGAAGTCGGCGCCGGCCCTGGCCTTCGGCAACACCGTGGTCATCAAGCCCGCCGGGCCGACGCCCGCGACGGCCGAGGCCCTGGTCGCCATCCTGCACGAGGCGGGCCTGCCGAACGGGGTGCTGAACATGGTCATCGGCCGGGGCCGCGTGGGCCAGGCCATCGTCGACCATCCCGGCGTGGACGGGATCAGCTTCACCGGCTCGCAAGGGGTCGGCGCGGGCGTGGCCCAGGGCGCGGTCAAGCGCCAGGCGCGCGTGCAGCTGGAGATGGGCGGCAAGAACCCTCTGATCGTCATGGACGACGCGGACCTGGAGCGCGCCGTGGCCATCGCGCTGGACGGCAGCTTCTTCGCTACGGGCCAGCGCTGCACCGCCTCCAGCCGCCTGATCGTGCACGACGCCATCCACGACCGTTTCGTCGAGGCCCTGGCCGAGAAGCTGAAGGGCCTGAAGGTGGGCGATGCGCTGGATCCCGAAACCAACATCGGCCCGGCGGTCAGCGAGGACCAGCGCGAGACCTCGTATCGCTATATCGACGTGGCGCGCGGCGACGGCGGCCGCATCGTCACCGGCGGCGAGCGCCTGAACCTGGGCAAGCCCGGCTGGTACGTCCAGCCGACCCTGATCGCCGACACGGACGCGGCCATGCGCATCAATCAGGAAGAGGTGTTCGGCCCGGTCGCCTCGACCATCCGGGTCAAGTCCTATGAAGAGGCGCTGGAGATCGCCAACGGCGTCGAGTTCGGCCTGTCGGCGGGCATCGTCACCACCAGCCTGAAGCACGCGCGGCACTTCCAGCGGAACGCCAGGGCCGGGATGGTCATGGTCAACCTGCCCACGGCGGGGGTCGACTATCACGTGCCGTTCGGCGGCTCGAAGAAGTCCAGCTATGGCCCGCGCGAACAGGGCTTCGCGGCGGTGGAGTTCTTCACCCAGACCAAGACCGCCTATTCCTGGAGCTGATGCGTGGCGGCGCCGGAGCTGATCTGGGACCTGAAGGCCGAATTGGCCGAGGGGCCGGTGTGGGACGCGCCCCGGCGCTGCGTCTGGTTCGTGGACATCAAGGGCCGGACCCTGAACCGCTACGGCGTCGATGACGATGCGAAACAGAGCTGGTCCGCGCCGGACCAGATCGGCTTCGCCCTGCCGGCCGAGGACGGGTCGCTGATCTGCGGCGTGCGCGGCGGCCTCTGGCGCTTCGATGTTGAGGCGGGGGATTTCTCCCTGTTCCAGCCGGTCGAGGCGGATCGGCCCCAGAACCGGCTGAACGACGGTTTCACGGCGCCGGACGGGTCGCTGTGGTTCGGCTCCATGGACGATTCCGAGGTCGGGAAAACCGGCGCCCTCTATCGCTGGGCGGCGGGCGAGTTGACGCTCATGGACGACGGCTATGGCGTCACCAACGGCCCGGCGCTGAGCCCGGACGGCCGGGTGCTCTATCATCACGACACCCTGGACAAGGCCATCTACGCCTTCGATCATGCCGACGGCGCGATTTCGAACAGACGCCTGTTCGCCCGGACCGAGGACGGCTACGCCGACGGCCCGTCGGTGGATTCGTCCGGCGTGCTGCACGTGGGCCTGTTCGGCGGCTGGGGCGTGGCCCGTTACGCGCCGGATGGGACGCGGCTGGGCAAGATCGACTTCCCCGTCTCGGCCGTGACCAAGGCGGCCTTCGGCGACGACGATCTGAAGACCCTCTACTGCACCACCGCCTGGCTGGGGCAGGACGCCGAGACGCGGGCGAAACAGCCCCTGGCGGGCGGTCTGTTCCGGGTTCGGGTCGAGACGCCCGGCCTGCCGCAGAACCGCATCCGCCTGTGATCGCGCTGTCGGCCGGCGACTGGCGGCTGAGCGTCGATCCGGCGCTGGGCGCCTCCGTCGCCGCCCTGACCTGGCGAGACCGGCCGATCTTGCGCCCGACGCCGCAGGGGAACGGAGACATCCTCCGCACCGCCTGCTTTCCCCTGACGCCCTACGCCAACCGGGTCATGGAAGCGCGCTTCGTCTTCGGCGGCCGCGCCGTCAGCCTGCCGGTGCTGGACGCCTTCGCGCCCCACGCGCTGCACGGGGACGGCTGGCTGTCGCCCTGGCGGGTTGAGGCGGCGACGGCGGATTCAGTGGTGCTGGCCCACGATCACGCCCCGGACGCCTGGCCTTGGGCCTATCGGGCGGTCCAGACCTTCACCCTGGACGAGGCGGGTCTGCGCATCGACCTCGCCTTGCGCAACGACGCCGACGAGCCCGCGCCCGCGGGGCTGGGCCTGCATCCCTATTTCCCGCGCGGCCCGGCGACCCGCCTGACCCTGGCGGCCGCCGGCGCCTGGGACGTGGGGGCGCCCGGCGTGCCCTGGCGCACGATCGGGCCCGGCGATCCGCTGGACTGGTCGGGCGGACGGGCCGGGGCCGAGGCGCCCTTCATCGACCACGCCTATTGCGGCTGGGATCGCCGCGCCCGCATCGATCAGGATGGTCATGCGGTGCTGATCGGCGCGTCCGACAACTGCCCGATCGCCCAGGTTTTCACGCCGGTAGGCGAGGGTTTTCTGTGCATCGAACCGGTGACCCACCGTCCCGACGCCCTGAACGGCGCCGTCGATGCGCCCGGCGCCATGGCCGTGCTCGAACCCGGCGAGAGCCTGGCCATGTGGATGACGGTGTCGGTGGAGCCCGCCGTCTAAGTTGGGGGCCTCATATAAGCTGCTGGTCTTTATTCACCTGAACCTGTCTTCCCCCGTCATCGCCGGGCCTGTCCCGGCGATCCATACGCTCGGGCAAGGCCAGGCGAGTTCGGAACGCGCCGTGATTATGGATCCCCGGCACAAGGCCGGGGATGACGGATGCGGGAACAGGCCCTCTATCTAGCGGTAGGTGTAGAGCTGCAGCCGCTGAATCCCCACCTCGCCCGGCGGCAGGCGCAGGTGGCGGCCCTGGTGGTTCTCGTCGCCGTTCAGACGTCGGCCCGCGCGCCATTCCCCGTCGATGAAGCGGCCCTCGTCGATGCTCTCGATGCCGACGCGCAGGGCCGGATCGTGGGCCGAGGCGAAGGTCAGGGTGACGCCGGTTCCGACCGCCAGGAATTCCTCGTCGCTCAGCTGAATCAGCAGGCCGCCGTGTGCGGCCGTATTCTGCCGGTCGCGCGGCGTCCACGGGTCGACGAAGGCGACGGTGAAGACGAAATCGCCCAGGGTCACGTGCGCCGGGGAATCGTCCACCTCGCCCCCGGCGTCCACCGGCGCGCGGAAGCCGGTCATGGTCCCCTGGCCCTGGTGCGCCAGGATCAGGGGCGCCAGCTCCGCCAGCCGGGCATAGGTCCCGCCCATCGGGTCGTCAGGCGCGGCGTTCTCGATGGCGAAGGGGCTGAAGCCCATGGCGTCCATGGCGCCGACGGCCCACAGGGCGTCCGCGCCCGCCTCGGGCCGCCCGGCGCGGTTGGCCTCGGGGATGAACAGGGGATTGTCGGCCCGGCGGAACTCGCTGATGCGCTGGACGAAATTGGGCCGATAGATGTCCGGCGCCAGGAAGTCGATGGACGGCGCCGCCGCCTTCCACACGTCGAACAGGTGCGGCAGCGGCCCCGCGCTGGGATAGCCGCGGGGCCGCACCCCCGCGTCGTTCAGGGCCGCGTTGACGAACATCGGCAGGTCGTGCTCGGCCCGCCCGGCCGCCGCGACCGCCTCCACATATCGGCCGAAGGCCCAGGCCATGAACACCTCTTCGGTTACGTCGCCGGGGCCGAACACCTCGGACCACGTTCCGCTCATCGGCGTTGCTTGAGCGCGCCACAGGGCGTCCAGGCGCGGGTCCAGCCGTTCGCGGTTCCGGTCCAGATGATCCAGCAACTCGCGCGGAACCGGAGCGTGGAAGGCGGCGTCCGCCTCGGCCGAATGGTCGCGGGCGTCCGGCAGCATGCCGATCTCGTTCTCCACCTGCACCATGAGGACGGTGTGCCCGGGGTCGGTGCGGGCCAGCCGGCGCATCAGGGCGGCGAAGGCGCGGCGGTCGGCCTGCATGTTTTCGGTGCTGAACGGGCTCAGAATCTCCTGCGCCTCCCCGCTGGCCGAGCGGGCGCGGGGAAAGCGGGCCTGGTCGCGTTTCACCCAGGCCGGGACATAGCTGGACATGCTGTTCTTCCAGCTTCCGAACCACAGCAGCACCAGCCGCATGTCGTGGGCGCGCGCCTGTTCGATCAGGCCGTCGACCAGGGTGAAGTCGAAGCGGCCCTCCTCGGGCTCGATGGATTCCCAATAGACCGGCGCCAGCACCGTGTTCAGATTCAGCGTCTGAAGCGTCGTCCATTGTGCGGACAGGTGATCGAGGTCCGCGGCGGCGGAATTGCCCAACTCCCCGCCCAGCATCAGGAACGGCGCCCCGTCCACGATCAGTTGCCGCGTCGTCCCGTGGTCCCGCAGGTGCGGCGTCTGGGCCGTGGAGGGCCCGGCCGTCAGCAGGAGCAGAAGCGCCAGGGCGGCGGCCATGAGGCGGACGGGAGTCATCGGCGGCTCCTTCCGCGTCAGTGATTGTGCCTCGGCGCGTCGGCGATGGTGTCGACGATGCGATGATATTTGACGGCCGGCTCGAGGGTCGCGCCGGTCTCGAGCTGGCCGGTGAGGCCCCGCTGGATCTCCTGCCACGGGGTCTGGGCTGCGGGATAGGCGTAGCCGCCCTCGGCTTCCAGCGCCGCCTTGCGTTCGGCGATCTCCGCGTCGGGAGCCATGAGGGTGACGGTGGAGGTCTTCAGATCCACGCGGATGCGGTCGCCGGTCTTCAGCACGGCGATGGTTCCGCCGGCCGCCGCCTCGGGCGAGGCGTGCAGGATCGACGGACTGCCCGAGGTGCCGGACTGGCGCCCGTCGCCGATGCAGGGCAGGGCGGTGATCCCCTGTTTAATCAGGTGGGCGGGCGGGCGCATGTTGACCACTTCGGCCGCGCCTGGATGGCCGACGGCGCCGGAGCCGCGCATCACCAGGATCGAGCGTTCGTCGATGCCCGTCGCCGGATCGTCGATGCGGTGGTGATAGTCCTCCGGCCCGTCGAACACCACGGCCGAACCCTCGAAGGCGTCCGGATCGTCCGGATCCGACAGGTAGCGTTCGCGGAACTCGGGCGAGATGACGCTGGTCTTCATCACCGCCGAATCGAACAGGTTGCCCGACAGGATCAGGAAGCCCGCATGGGACGCGAGCGGGCGCTCGAAGGGCCGGATCACGTCGTCCAGCACGATGCGCGCGCCCCGGCAGTTCTCGCCGATGCTGCTGCCGTTGACCGTCAGGGCGCCCTCGCGGATCAGGCCCTGGCCCATCAATTGATTGACCACGGCGGGCACGCCGCCGGCCTGGTGGAAGTCCTCGCCCAGATAGGCGCCGGCGGGCTGCAGATTGACCAGCAGCGGCACCGCGTGGCCGTGGCTCTCCCAGGTCTTGAGCGGCAGGTCGATCCCGGCGTGGCGCGCCAGGGCGGTCAGGTGCACCGCCGCGTTGGTGGAGCCGCCGATGGCCGAGTTGACGGCGATGGCGTTGAGGAACGCGTCCTTAGTCAGGATGGCGGAGGGCTTCAGGTCCTCGCGCACCATCTCAACGATGCGCAGGCCCGTGCGGTAGGCCTCCTGGCCTCGCTCGCGGTAGGGGGCGGGAATGGCGGCCGAGCCGGGCAGGCTCATGCCCAGCGCCTCGGCCAGGCAGTTCATGGTCGAGGCCGTGCCCATGGTGTTGCAATAGCCCGCCGACGGCGCCGAGGTGGCCACCAGTTCGATGAAGCCCTCGTAGTCCAGTTCGCCTTTGGCCATCATCTCGCGCGCGGTCCAGATGATGGAGCCCGAGCCCACCCGCTTGCCCTCATGCCAGCCGTTCAGCATCGGCCCGACGGAGAAGGCGATGGCCGGGATGTCCACGGTGGCCGCCGCCATCAGGCAGGCGGGCGTGGTCTTGTCGCAGCCGATGGTCAGCACCACCCCGTCGATGGGATAGCCGTAGAGCAGCTCCACCAGCCCCATGTAGGCCAGGTTGCGGTCCAGGCCCGCCGTCGGGCGCTTGCCGGTCTCCTGGATGGGATGCACCGGGAATTCCAGGGCGATGCCGCCCGCCTCCCGGACACCCTCGCGCACCCGCTTGGCCAGCTCGATGTGGTGCCGGTTGCACGGCGACAAATCCGAGCCCGTCTGGGCTATGCCGATGATCGGCTTGCCCGAGCGCAGTTCCTCCAGCGTCAGGCCGTAGTTGAGATAACGCTCCAGATACAGCGCCGTCAGGTCCGGATAATCCCGGTCGTCGAACCACCGGCGGGAACGGAGGGGCTTGGTCATTCGGGCCTGTCTGTCGAGAAGCCGGCGCGGCGACGCCGCGCGGTCACGGAAGGGTGCGAACGAGGTTGTGGGTGATCCCAACTTGTCCACTATTAGTCGGACAAATAGACGCCGATCAAATGTCGGACAAGAGGGTTTGTCAGCCGCAGGCTCGCGACTCAGCCGTCGGCGCCGCGCTCCAGCGCCCGCGCCGTGTCGCGCAGGGCCATGCCCACCAACTCCTCCATGGCCGCGCGCGCCGCCTCGGGGCCGCCCGCCGCGATGGCGTCGAACACCTTCCAGTGATCGGGCATGGGGTCGCGCGGCAGCTCCTTCTTGCGTTCCTTGTAGACCGTCGTCCACCGCACCCCGGCCCCGATGGTGCTGGCCAGACTGTAGAGCGGCGGATTGTCCGTGGCCTCCAGGATCACGGCGTGGAACTCCCGGTCGGCGCTGCGCCCTTCCTCGGTGCTCAGGCCGTGGCGCTCCATGGCCATCAGCGCCTCGCGCATGCGGGTCAGCTGTTCGGGGCTGCGCCGCTGCGCCGCCAGGGCGGCGGCGGCCGGTTCGATGATGAGTCTCAGTTCGAACAAGCCCTGGACCAGGGAGGGACTGGGTTCGGATTCGAACGACCAGGCCAGCACGTCGGGGTCCAGCAGGTTCCAGCGGGCCGCCGGATTGACGCGGGTGCCCGTCTTGGGCCGGCTCTCCACCAGCCCCTTGGCCGCCAGGATGCGGATGGCCTCGCGATAGGCGCTGCGCGACACCTGAAGCTGCTCGGAGAAGTCGATCTCGTTCTGCAGCACCTCGCCGGGCTGATAGCGGCCCGAGACGATGGCCACGCCCAAATCATGGGCGATGGCGCCGTGGATGCGCGCGGGGCTGCGCGCCGGCTTGCCGATGCGTTGATCTGGCCTGGGTCTAGAAACCATGAGTAAAGCCGTCGCTCCGTCACGAGCCGTCACCGCGCGAGCCTCTCGCGCCCCGACGATGTGTGAGAAGGGCTATGCGATGTTACGGCGCGTCATGCAATCATCAGACCATTGGTTGACCGTGGCGAAATCATGCCGTCTAAATGATGATAGCGCTACCATGCCGGTCGCTTCATGAACCGGCGGAGACGTCAGGGAGGACGACGATGAGCAGACTGGACCGGCCGGAGCGATTCCGGGGGATGAAGGCCCCGGCGCGGACCCTAGCGGCCTTCGGAGCGGCCTTCGCCATGGCGCTGACGCCGATGCAGCCGGCAATGGCGTTTCAGGAGGCGGCGCCGGCCTACCGCGACGCTTCGCGTCCCGTCGACGAACGGGTCGAGGATTTGCTGTCGCGCATGACCCTGGAGGAAAAGGCGGCTCAGATGGTGGGCGTGTGGCTGTCCAAGGGGGACATCCAGACGGCGAACGGCGACTTCTCACCCGAAGCGGCGTCCCAGGCCTATCCTCATGGCCTGGGTCAGATTTCGCGGCCGTCTGATCGGCGCGGCGTGGGGGCTGATGATCCGACGGGCGGGGCTGCGGCCGGCGCCTCCCAGGGCGCGGTCAACCGCAGCGAGCGCGAGACGGCCGAATACATCAACGCCGCCCAGCGCTGGGCGGTGGAGGAAACCCGTCTCGGCATCCCGCTCATCTTCCATGAGGAGGCCCTGCACGGCTACACGGCGCGCGGCGCCACCAGCTTCCCTCAGGCCATAGCCCTGGCCAGCACCTGGGACCCGGACCTGGTGGAGCGGGTCTTCAACGTGGCCTCGCGCGAGATGCGCGCGCGCGGTGTTCATCTGGCGCTGTCGCCGGTGGTGGACGTGGCCCGTGATCCGCGCTGGGGCCGCATCGAGGAGACCTATGGCGAGGATCCGCATCTGGTCAGCGAGATCGGCCTGGCCGCCATTCGCGGCTACCAGGGCGAGACCCTGCCGCTGGCGAGCGAGCGGGTGTTCGTGACCCTCAAGCACATGACCGGTCACGGCGAGCCGGAGAACGGGGTCAACGTCGGTCCGTCCAACATTTCCGAGCGCACCCTGCGCGAAGTGTTCTTCCCGGCCTTCGAGCGGGCGGTGACCGAGCTGCCGGTGATGTCGGTGATGGCGTCCTACAACGAGATCGACGGGCTGCCGTCCCATGTGAACCGCTGGCTGCTCAACGACGTGCTGCGCGAGGAGTGGGGCTTCCAGGGCGTGGTGGTCAGCGACTACTTCGCCATCCGTGAGACGATCAGCCGGCACCGGATGTTTGACAGCATCGAGGATGCGGCGGTGCGGGCGATGGACGCCACGGTCGACATCGAATTGCCCGATCCCGACGGCTACGCCCACCTGGTCGACCTGGTCCGCGAGGGCCGGGTTTCCGAAGCGGCGGTGGATGACGCGGTGCGCCGCATCCTGCGCCTGAAGTTCCTGGCCGGCCTGTTCGAGAATCCCTATGTGGACGCCGACGCGGCCGAGGGTCTGACGGCCACGCCGGACGCCGTCGCCCTGGCCCGCGAGGCGGCCCAGCGGGCCATGGTGCTGCTGTCCAACAACGGAGCCCTGCCGTTCGACGCCGACCGCATCGGAACCCTGGCGGTGCTCGGCGCCCATGCGGTGGACACCCCCATCGGCGGCTACAGCGACATTCCCCGTCATGTAGTCAGCGTGCTGGAGGGCCTCGAGGGCGAAGCCGAGCGCAGCGGCGCATTCAACGTGGTCTATTCGGAAGGCGTGCGCCTGACCGAGAGCCGCGAATGGGCCGCCGACGAGGTCGATCCGGTCTCGGACGAGATCAACGACCGTCTGATCGCCGAGGCGGTCGAGGCCGCCCGCGGCGCCGACGTGGTTCTGATGGTGCTGGGCGAGAACGAGCAGCTCAGCCGCGAGGGCTGGGCCGAGACCCACCTGGGCGACCGTCCGACGCTGGAGCTGTTCGGTCGCCAGATGGACCTGGCCCGGCAGATATTCGCCCTGGACAAGCCGACCGTGGTGCTGCTGCTCAACGGCCGTCCTCTGGCGATCCAGGAACTGCTCGAGAACGCCGACGCGGTGATCGAAGGCTGGTATCTGGGCCAGGAGACGGGGAACGCCGCCGCCGACGTGCTGTTCGGGCGGGTCAATCCCGGCGGCCGCCTGCCGGTGACCTTCGCCCGTTCGGCGGGGCACCTGCCGGTGTTCTACAACCACAAGCCGACTGCGCGCCGCGGCTACCTGCTGGACGACATCAGCCCGCTGCTGCCGTTCGGCTTCGGGCTCAGCTACACCACCTTCGACATCTCCGAGCCGCGCCTGGTCAATCCGACCATCCGTGCGGGCGAAACGGCCCAGGTGCAGGTGGACGTCACCAACATCGGCGACCGGGCGGGAGACGAGGTGGTCCAGGTCTATGTGCGTGACGACCACGCCTCGATCACACGGCCGGTGCGTGAACTGAAGGCGTTCGAGCGCGTGACCCTGCAGCCCGGAGAAACGCGCACCTTGACCTTCGACCTGGGCGAGACCGCGCTGTCGCTGTGGAATCTGGAGATGCGGCGGGTGGTGGAGCCGGGAACCTTCACCATCGAAGCCGGGCCGAACGCGGCGCAGCTGCGCGCCGCCACCCTGACGGTGACGGCGCCCTGATCCGCCGCCGTCGCCCGCCGCGCCTTCCCCCGAGGGCCGGCGGGCGGCGTTCTTTGGGGGCAAGCCGCCCGGGCGTTCTGCTGAACGGTCAGCGGCCCGCGCGCAGCCTTTCGCTGATGATCCCGGCCAGGCGACAGGCTTCGCCGCCGTCGGGGCGGGCTTCGCGCCCGGACACGCGCACGTCCGTGCGGCCCGGACGGATGCGCAGCACCGCGTCATGGGTGAAGCCGAACCAGAACCCCTCGCGCGTTCCCTCCACCCGGAAGGGGGCGGTCCCGACGACGGTGAAGCCCGCCGCACGCAAGGCCTCGGCGCCGGTCTCCGGCGCGACCTGGGTGGGCGCCGCGACCGCCGCCCCGCAAGTCTGCGCGTGAGCCGAGGCCAGGGGCGCCGCTCCGGCGCGCGCGCGCTGGTCCTGGATCAGGCCGGAGAAGCTCAGGGGCTCGTCCCAGTTGCTGGCCGCTTCGTGCACCGGAGGGTGAGCCGCCAGCGCCTGGCGATGCATCAGGTGCAGCCCCAGCGTCGGCGCCGCCGCCAGAACGGCGGCCAGGGCGACGAGCCAGCGCCGCTTCAGGCCGCCGAGCGCGAGCACCAGCACCATCAGGGCCGCGCCCGCGCCGACCCAGGCCAGCCGCCAGCTCCACACCAGCGTCAGCTGCTCATAGCCCAGCCGCCAGTCGATCATCCCGACCCGCGTGCCGAAGGCCGCGATGAAAGCCAGCAACGGCGCCGCCAGGGCCAGGGCCAGGCCGACCTTCAGCAACAGCCCCGTCCGTGATGATCCGCCCATTCTTTCCTCCACCGGGTTCGGTCAGGTGCGCCGCAGCGCCGCCGCCCATTCCTTGCGCACCGTCATATCCGTTTCGGCCGCAGCCCGCGACGCCGCCGTCGCCGCGAAATCGAGCGGGGCGCTGAGCCGGGACAGTGCCCAGACCGCCGCGCCGCGCACCACGGCGGCCGGATCGTCCAGCAGCCGCTCCGCCACGGGGATCAGGGCCGCATCGCCGCTGTTGCCCGCCGCATAGAGCACGTTGCGCACGAAGCGGTCACGCCCGATCCGCTTGACCGGGCTCTTGGCGAACAGGGTCCGAAAGGCCGGATCGTCCAGGACCGCCAGATCGGCCAGGCGCGGCCCCTTCAGGGCGTCACGCGCATGCAGCCGCGCCTCGCGCGAGCCTTGGGCGAACTTGTTCCAGGGACAGACCGCCAGACAATCGTCGCACCCGTAGATGCGCGACCCCGCCGCCACGCGGAATTCCTCGGGCCAGGGTCCGGCGTATTCGATGGTCAGGTAGGACAGGCAGCGGCGCGCATCCAGCTGGAACGGCGTGGGGAAAGCCTCCGTCGGGCAGGCGTCCAGACAGGCCCGGCACGATCCGCAATGTTCGTCCTCGGGCGGATCGGGCTCATAATCCGCCGCCGACAGGATGACGCCCAGAAACAGCCAATTGCCGTGCGCGCGGCTCAGCAGATTGGTGTGCTTGCCCTGCCAGCCCAGGCCCGCGCGCTGGGCCAGGGGCTTCTCCATCAGGGGGGCGGTGTCGACGAACACCTTCACGTCCGCGCCGGATCGGGCGGCGATGATCCCGGCCAGCTGCTTGAGCCGCCCCTTTATCAGTTCGTGATAGTCGTCGCCGCGGGCATAGACCGAGATGTATCCGGCCGACCGGTCCTCCAGCTCGGGCAGGGGATCATGATCGGGGCCGTAGTTCATGCCCAGGACGATGGACGTGCGCGCTTCGGCCCACATGGCGGTGGGGTGCGCGCGGCGCTCCAGCGTCGTCTCCATCCAGGCCATGTCGCCGTGACGGCCCTGGCCCACGAAATGGGCCAGCCGTTCGCCCGCGCTCCAGGGCTCGGCCGCCGAGGCGAAGCGGCATACGTCGAAGCCCAGCTCCGCCGCCCGGCGGCGTATGGCGTCTCTTGCATCCTTGGCCATGCGGGCGCGATAGCCCGCGCGGCGACCGATGGAAAGGTTCGCGCCGGCGGCCGGTTTAGAAATCCAGATCCGCGTAATGGACCGGTGGGGCTACGCCGGGAAAGCGGTCGCCCAGCAACGGCCGGAACGAGGGCCGCGACTTGATCGGCGCATACCAGGCTTTCAGGGCCGGGAACGACGCCCAGGGCATCTCGCTGAAATAGTCCATCACCGACAGATGGGCAGCGGCGATCAGATCAGCCTGGGTCATGCGCCGCCCGGCCAGACAGTCGCGGCCCTTGAGCAGGTCCTCCAGCTGCATCAGATGATCGCGCAGCGCCTCGCGCCCCTGACGCAGGCTGCGCGCGTCGGGCGGCCCCAGGCGCAGGATGGCTTTCTCCATTCGCTCGTGCAGCAGCACCGCATTGACCTCGTCGTTGAAGCGGCGTTCGAACCAGCCCGTCAGCCGCCGCGCCTCGGCCCGCTCGGCCGGGTCGACGGGCATCAGCAGCGGACCCTTGGCGCTGTCCTCGATCCAGCCCAGGATCGCACCCAGTTCGCACAGGGTCAGGGTGCGCCCGCCGATCAGGGTGCGCACCACCGGCGGCATGCCGGTGGGATTGACCTGTCCCAGGATGCAGTCCGGCTCCCACGGCCTGACCGCCGTCTCGCTGAACTCGACGCGCGCCTCGCCCAGCGCCAGGCGCGCGGCGCGGGACGGGGGATCGAAAGGATAATGCAACAGGGCGGCCACGGCGGACATGACGCCGTTCATGCGCCCGCCGGCGTTAATCCCGCGTTTACTGCGTCACCGGAACGGCCGTCGACGGGGCGGCGTCTTCGGGGCCGTTTCCTGGGCCGGGGTCCGGCCGTCGGCCGCTCCCTCTGGGATCGGGATGGATCAGGATGTCGGCGGCGGGAAACGCCTCCAGAATCCGGGTCTCGGCCCCGACGATCACGGCGTGGGCGTCGGCCAGACTCTGGTGTGGATCCAGGTCCACGTGCATCTGCATCATCAGCACCGGCCCGGCCATGCGGGTGCGCAGCTGATGCACCCCGCTGATGCGCGGGTCCGCCAGCACCGCAGCGACGATGCGCGCGCGGGCGTCGTCGTCCACGCCCCGGTCCAGCAGATGGTCCGCCGCGCCGCGCAGCACCCCCAGGGCGCCCCAAAACAGCCAGACGGCCACCACCAGGCCGGCCGCCGCGTCCAGGCCCGCCGCACCCAGCCAGGCCCCGGACGCCACCCCGATCAGCACCACGATGTTGGCGCCGAGATCGGCGGTGTAATGGGCTCGGTCGCCGCTGACCGCCAGCGAGCCCGAGGCGCGGATCGCCCGGGTCTGAAGCACGATCAGCCCCAGGGTGACCAGGATCGACACCACCATCACGCCGACGGCCCATCCGCCGGCGGTGATGGGCCGGGGATCGACCATGCGCTGGATCGCCTCCCAGCTGATGAACACGGCCGAGGCGAACACCAGCCCGGCCTGCACCAGGGCTGAAAGGGCCTCGGCCTTGCCGTGGCCATAGCGGTGCTCGTCGTCCGGCGGCGTGGCGGCCCAGCGCACGGCGAAGAAGGTGACCAGGGACGCCGCCAGGTCCAGGACCGAATCCGTCAGGGACGCCAGGATCGACACCGAGCCCGACGCGCCCAGGGCGAACGCCTTGATGGCGATCAGGAACACCGCCACGCCCACCGCCAGGGTGGTGATGCGGCGGTTGACGGCGTGGCCGGAATCCGGTCCCGCGCGGGAAGGCGGAGAAGCGATCATCGACGCTCTTGTGGCGCAACAGGGGGGGCGGACGCAACCGCAGGGCCGAAGGCTGAAAATTCCCGGATCGTCATCAAATCGCCCATCCCGGGGAAGAGATTGTCAACATTGATCGGTTAGGTGAACGCGGACCGCAAGACAGGGGGAGCCGCATGGAGACCACCCAGCGACGCTGGATCGGGCGCAACGAGGCGCTGGACCGTCTCGGCGTGAAGACCCAGACCCTTTACGCCTACGTCAGCCGGGGCCGGATCACCGCCCGTCCCGATCCCGACAATCCGCGCCGCAGCCTCTATGCCGCCGATGACGTCGCCCGCCTGCGCGACGGGGCCCCGAATCCGCCCGCGCCCGCCGTGATCGGCGCGGCGGGCGTGCGGGGCGAGGCGACGATCCAGTCGTCGGTCACCGCCATCATCGACGGGCGTTTGTTCTATCGCGGCCGCGACGCGATCCAGCTGGCCCGCACCGCCACGCTCGAGGAGGCCGCGCGGGTCCTGTGGGGCGTGCGCGAGGGCAATCCCTTCTCGGGCGTCAAGCCGCGCATCGATGTGGCCTACGCCGGGTCCTCGCGCTCGCGCCTGCTGCAGTTCATCGCCCGCCGCGCCGACGAGGATCCGCCCGCCTCGGACCGATCGTCCCACGATCTGACCCGGGAATGCGCCTGTGTGCTCAGCGAGATGGTGGACGCCATCGTCGGCATGGGGCCGCGCCTGCACCTGCACCAGCGGCTGGCCCGCGCCTGGAAGATTTCCGAACGGGACGCGGGCATCCTGCGCCGGGCCCTGGTCCTGTCTGCCGACCACGAACTGAACGGCGCGGTCCTGGCGACCCGCGCGGTGGCCGGCACGGGCGCCAGCCCGGCCGCATCGGCCATGGCGGGCCTGGCGGCCCTGACCGGCCCGGACGTCAGCCGCCAGCTGACCGCCGCCGCCGAGCTGGTGCTGGAAGCGCGCCGTGAGCCGGCCGAGGTCGTGCGCCGGCGCATGGACCGGGACGGCGAACTGCCCGGTTTCGGCCACTCCCTCTATCCCGACGGCGACCCGCGCGCCGCTGACCTGCTGGCGGCCGCCGATCTGCCGCGCGACCTGGCGCTTCTGGTCGAGGCGGGCGAGCGGGCAACGGGGCTCAAGCCGTCCTTCGACCTGGCCCTGGCCCTGATCGTGCGGCGCTTCAACCTGCCGCGCGACGGCGCGTTCGACCTGTTCGCCATCGGCCGCACCGCCGGGCTTCTGGCCCATGCGCTGGACCAGCTCCTGGAAGGCTCGCCTATCCGCGCCCGGCTGCGCTATGTGGGGGCCGAACCGGGCGCCAACTGACGGGGTCCGTCGCATTTCGATTGAACGGGAGTTCGCCGCATGGGCGACTGGCTTGTGGCGCTGCTGCTCGGGATCGTCGAGGGGCTGACCGAATTCATCCCGGTCTCGTCCACCGGTCATCTTCTGCTGCTCGGCCACTTCCTGGGCTTCGAGAGCACGGGCAAGACCTTCGAGGTGGTGATCCAGCTGGGCGCCCTTCTGGCGATCGTCACCGTCTATGTGCGCCGCCTGTTCCAACTGGCGACCCAGTGGCCCCGCGATCCCCAGGCGCGCCACTTCCTGATCGGTCTGCTGATCGCCTTCCTGCCGGCGATGGTGATCGGCGTGTTCATGTACGACATCATCAAGACCGTCTTTTTCGAGACCCCGGCGATCATCTGCGTCTCGCTGATCCTGGGCGGTTTCGCCCTGATGTGGCTGGACCGCCGGCCCATGACGCCGGTGCATCTGGACGCCGCGAAATATCCCTATCGCATGTACCTGGTCATCGGGGTGATCCAGTGCCTGGCCATGATTCCGGGGGTGTCCCGTTCGGGCGCCACCATCGCGGGGGGGCTGCTGCTGGGCGCGGACAAGCGTTCGGCGGCCGAGTTCTCGTTCTTCCTGGCCCTGCCCACCATGGGCGCAGCGGTGGCCTATGACCTGTTCCAGAACCGCGCGGCGCTGGACTTCTCCGACTTCGGCCTGATCGCCGTCGGCTTCGCGGCGGCGACGGTCACCGCCATCGTCACGGTGCGGGCCGTTCTGGCCTTCGTCACCCGGCACGGTTTCGCCGTCTTCGCCTGGTGGCGGATCGTGGTGGGAGCCCTGGGGCTGGTCGGCCTGTGGGCGACCGGCGCGCTTTAGGCCGGAACCGTTTCGGCGAACTGTCCGCCCCGGCGATACAGCCACAGATAGGACGGGGCGATGGCCTCCATGCCGATGGGCGTGATCCCCAGGGCCGCCAGCCCTTCCGCGTCGTCGGGAGCGACATTGTCGCTCTGGAGCATCAGCACCTGGTCCCGGGTCAGGGGCGGGGTGATCCCGACCCACTGGCTGAGCTGCAGGAGCGCGCCCAGCGGACGGGCGACGAAGAACGGCACGGGCGCCAGCAGCCGCTCTTTCTGCGTCTCACGCAGGATCATCTCCAGGATTTCACGCAATGTTCCCACCGACGGTCCGCCCAGGACGAAGGTCCGGCCCGCAGGCTCGGGCCGGTCCACGGCGCGGGCGATCGCCTCGGCCACGTCGCCCACATACACCGGCTGGAGCCGGGTTTCGCCGCCGATCAGGGGCAGCACCGGGGTCATGGCGGCCATGGCTGCGAAACGGTTCAGGAAGCTGTCGCCCGGACCGAACACCACCGAGGGGCGCAGGATCACCGCATCCGGCGCATGGGCGCGCGCGATCGCCTCGCCCTCGGCCTTGGTGCGGGCGTAGGCCGACGGCGATTCGGGATCGGCGCCGTTGGCCGAGACCTGCACCAGCCGGCCGATCCCGTTGGCCGCGCAGCCTTCGGCGATGAAGCGGACCGCGTCCACGTGCGCCGCCTTGAAGCGTCGGGTGTCGAACGTGCCCACCAGGTTCACCACCGCGTCGGCGCCGCGCAGGGCCGCCTCCACGTCCGCCTGGCGCGTGACGTCGCAGCGCATCAGCTGGATCTGGCCCACGTCCCCCAGCGGACGCAGGTCATGGGCGTTGTTGGGCCGCCTGACCGCCACCCGGATGCGCCAGCCCCGCCGGGCCAGTTCGCGCACGGCCTGGGCGCCGATGAATCCCGATCCGCCGAACACGGTGACGAGCCTGGATGATGTGGTCATGTCGAATACTCCCAGCCGGCCCCATCACCGGCCGGCGGGCCGGGGATAGACCAAGCCCGACGCCCCCGCAACGCACGGATCAGCCGATCTGGCCGTCAATCATCAAAAGCGCCATTGACCGCGCGTTTAGGCTGTCCTAAGGGTCCGCGCCTTCCGGGGGGAAACCTTCGGGCCCAGGTGGCGGAATTGGTAGACGCGCTGGCTTCAGGTGCCAGTGGCTTAACGGCCGTGGAGGTTCGAGTCCTCTCCTGGGCACCATGCTATTCTCGGCGGCGCCGTGTCTCCTGGACGCGGCGCCGTTCGTCTATGATGCCCCTGAATCAGGTACAAGGCGCGACATGACCATTCACGTTCACCAAGGCGACTTGCCGCATGGGCTGGATTTGGGTCCGGTCGTGGCGGTGGATTCCGAAACCATGGGCCTGCGCCACCACCGCGATCCGCTGTGTGTGGTCCAGCTGTCGGCCGGCGACGGCGACGCCCATGTGGTGCGGCTGAACCGGCCCGCCTACGACTGCCCGAACCTGAAGCGTCTTCTGGCCGACCCGGACGTGCTCAAGCTGTTCCACTTCGGCCGCTTCGACATCGCCATGTTCCAGCACTATCTGGGCGTGGATACGCGGCCGGTCTATTGCACCAAGATCGCCTCCAAGCTGGCGCGCACCTACACCGACCGTCACGGGCTGAAGGACGTGGTGCGCGAGCTGGCGGGCGTGGATCTGTCCAAGGCCCAGCAGTCCTCGGACTGGGGCGCGGATGTCCTGACCCCCGAACAGGTCGCCTATGCGGCGTCGGACGTGCTGCATCTGCATGTGGTGCGCGAGCGGCTGGACGCCATGCTGGCGCGCGAGGGGCGAACCGAACTGGCGCGGGCGTGTTTCGAATTCCTGCCCGTGCGCGCCCGCCTGGACCTGGACGGCTGGGAAGACGCCGACATCTTCGCCCACAGCTGAGCATGACCGATCCCACCTCCAGCGACGACCTGAAGGCGGCGGACGAGCGCCGGGTCGCGCTGGCGGCCCGTCGCTGGCGGTCACGGTCGCGGCGGGTGATGCTGTTCCGCCGTGTGCTTCCGATCGCTATTGCGCTGATCGCGGGGGGAACGGCCGTGTGGGTGGCGACGCGCTCGATCATCGCCGGGGTCGAACGCCGCCAGGTCCAGGCGCGGGAGATCCGTCTGTCGAACCCCATGTTCCACGGCCAGGACGAACAGGGCCGAGCCTTCGTCATCGGCGCCGAACAGGCCGTGCGCGATCCGCAGACCGGCATGTTCCGTCTCGACGCGCCGGTGATGCGTCTGACGCTGGAGGCCGGCAGGACCAGCGAGATTTCGGCCGGCCAGGGTCTTTACGACGAGCCGTCGCGCACCCTGATCCTGCGTGAGCAGGTCATCATCGAGAACGGCGGGACCGGTTTTCGCTTCGTCACGCCCGAGGCGGTGGTGGACACCCGCACCGGCGTCGTGACCGGCGACAAGGGCATCGAGGGCTCCGGCGCTCTTGGAACCATCGCCGCGACGTCCTATGCCATCCACGAACAGGGCGGACGGGTCGTGTTCCGGGGCGCGGGCGATGATAAGGTCCGCACCACGATCAACACCGGCGACGCCGGATAGGGAAACAGGCCCATGCGGCGCATGACAATCGGACTGGTCGCGGGGGTTCTGGCGGCGGCGGTTCTGACCACGGCGGGGTGGACCCAGATCTCGCGCAGCAGCGCGCCCTTCATGATAAACGCGGACAGCGTCGAGTTCGAGGAGCCGCGCGGCCTCATCAGCTACATCGGCCGCGCCGAGGGCATCCAGGGCGAGAACCGTCTGCGCGCCGAGCGTTTCGACGTCTATTACAACCGTTCGGGCGATGAATCCTCGGCGGTCACCAGCATGAGCGGCCTGAACCGCATCGAGATCAGCGGCGACGTCTATTTCGTCACCCCCGAGCAGGTGGTTCGCGGCGACCGCGCCGTCTATACGGCGGCGAACGACACCCTGGTGGTCACCGGCGACGTGATCCTGCGTCAGGGCGACAACGTCATGACCGGCTCCAGCCTCAGCATCAACATCGGCTCGGGCCGCGCGCGCATGGAAGGCGCGCCGGCCGGAAACGCCGGGCGCCGGGTGCAGGGCGTCTTCTATCCCGACCAGAACTGAGCCTGATCTTGGCGCGCAAGGAGCTGTCAGCCCTGAACCGCCGTCCCCGGCCCGCCTCGCCGCGCGCGGCGCCGGCGCCCGTGGCCGCGCCTCCTGCGGATGAACCGCAGGCCCAGCCCCGCAAGGGTCTCAGTGTCGAGAACATCGCCCGGTCCTTCGGCAAGCGTCAGGTTGTGCGCAATGTCTCCCTGCACCTGAACCGGGGCGAGGTGGCCGGGCTTCTCGGCCCCAACGGCGCGGGCAAGACCACCTGCTTCTACATGATAACCGGCCTGATCCCGGCGGATTCCGGCGCCATCTGGCTGGACGGCGAGGAGATCACCCGCCAGCCCATGTATCAGCGCGCCCGCATGGGCCTGGGCTATCTGGCCCAGGAAGCCTCCATCTTCCGGGGCATGACGGTCGAACAGAACGTGCGCGCCGTGGTCGAGCTGAACGAAACCAGCGAGCGGGCCGTCACCGACGAGGTCAGCCGCCTGCTGGAGGAACTGCACATCGACCATCTGCGCGAAGCCCCGGCCACGGGGCTGTCGGGCGGCGAGCGGCGCCGGGTCGAGATCGCCCGCGCCCTGGCCGGAAAGCCCAGCTTCATGCTGCTGGACGAGCCTTTCGCCGGCATCGACCCCCTGGCCATCGCCGACATCCGCCAGGTGATCCGCTATCTGGCGGACCGGGGGATCGGGGTGCTCATCACCGACCACAATGTGCGCGAGACGTTGGACATCATCGACCGCGCCTCGATCATCCACGGCGGCGAGGTGCTGTTCGAGGGCACGCCGGGCCAGATCATCAGCGACCCGGACGTCCGCCGGGTCTATCTGGGCGACCTCTACGGCTGAGGCCGGGCGCCGACATTCTCCCTCCCCTTCATGGGGAGGGGGCCGAGCCGAAGGCGAAGCGGGTGGGGAGGGCAAGGCGAGACAGCGCGCTCAAGCAGCGAGCGTCCGCGACGCGAGCGGTAGCGCTCTAAGAAAGCCCTCGTCGCCG
>JAEZCL010000144.1 GCA_023433585.1 Pseudomonadota bacterium | reverse complement strand
GCGGCATAGTCACGCAATTTTCCGTTTTGCCCCGCTACCCGCCCCCGGCCGCGCTCGTTGGATCCGGTGTGCGTACGACGGGACGCACCGGGCGGCTGTGCCCGGTCCGTCCCCTGATCGAGGGGGCACCGCTGAACCGGATCGCTGCAATGATCATCGCCGCCGGGGGCGGCCGCCGCATCGGCGGACCCGAAGCGCTGCTGCACCAGGGCGAGAAGCCGCTGGTCAGCCAGATGATCGACACGATGGCCGAGGCGGGCTGCGCACAGGTCGTGGTCGTCCTGGGCGCGGCGGCCGAGCAGGTGCGTCAGACCACCGACCTGACCGGCGCCACGGTCGTGGTCAACCGCGCGTGGGGCACCGGCGTGGGCTCCTCGATCCGGGCCGGGCTCGCCGCGCTCACCGACGACGACATCGAGGCCGTCGTCGTGGTGCCGGTGGACATGCCCGGGCTCACCGCGGCGGCGGTCCGCCGGGTGACCGCGCTGCCGTACCCGGACGTGCTGGTCTGCGCCACCTATGACGGGCTGCGCGGTTACCCGATGCTGTTCGGCCGCCGCCACTGGTCCGGCATCGCCACGCTCGCCAGCGCCGACGTCGGGGCGCGGCCGTACCTGCTGGCGCACAAGGACCAGATCGTCGACATCGCCTGCGACTCGGTGGCCGACGGCAGCCGGATCGACAGCCCGGAGCTGATGGCGCTCTACGGCCTGTCCATCCCCGAACAGCGCGTCGGCGCCTGATCCGGAAGCTGCTCCAGCGGCCCGACCTGAGGATCGCAGAGGGCGCGGAAGTGCGCGACGAGCCGTCGTACGACCTCCGGGTCGCGTAGCACCACGCCCACCTCGACATTGTGGGTCAGTGCCCGGTCGGTGAGGTTGGCGCTGCTGACCAACGCGACTGCGCTGTCGGCGGCGACGAACTTCGCGTGCAGCGCGGCACGAGAGCGTCCCCTGGTGGGCCGTCGCGCGGCTGGCCAGTGCCAGAAGGCCGCCTGGTCGCGGAGAGCGGCGAAGGTGGCCGCAGCCCCGGGTGACCCACGCAACGCGCCGCCGTCCTCCGCCGAGCTCTCCAGCAGCAGATCGATGTGGATTCCCCGATCGGCTGCCGAGCGTAGTTCCGCGATCACCTCTGCCACCCCGTACGCGGCGAAGCTCGCCACCAGCAGTCTGGCCCGGGCGGCACGGATGACTTCCACGACCACCGAGCTGGTGAGCCGTACGGGCACGGACGCGCTGGTCGGGCCGCTGACGGCCAACTCGGTTCGCTGGGCGTCGGTGCGCTGGTGCAGAACCGCGGCGCTGCGGAGAGCGAGTGCGACGGCGGAACCGGGGAGGTCGGGTGCCTCGTGCCTCCAGGCACTGGCCAGCCGTTCCGCGGGTGCGGCGATGGCGAAACCCGCACGCGCGTCGATGAGGGCGGCCACCACTGTGCTGTCGCCTGTCGCCGCCTGTCGCAACACGCCTGCCCAGGCGGTGATGTGGTCGGCGGGAAGACCCGCGGCGATGTCCGCGATCACCTCGGCGAACCGTTGGTGGCTCATCGAGCGAAGAACCCGGAGCCGGGTTCGGTGAGGGTGTCGACCAGCAAGGTGCGGTCGAGGTAGTGGTTACCTCGCTCGCAGGAGGTCTCGGCCGCGAAGAGACAGGCGTGGCAGGCCGCGCCGGACAGGCGGGCGTGCTCGGTCGGGTCGTGTTCCGCGCAGAGTGGGTCTGAACTGCACAGCCGAGCGGCTTCCAGGGCCCGTTCGATGAGCGATCCCAGCCGGTCCTGCCGCCCGAGGGAGACCAGGCCGCCGAGGGTGCCTTCGCTGTCTGGCGCCGAGGTGTACAGCAGCACGCCGGCGGCCGGTTCCTCGGCGGACCCGGGGTAGATGCGTTCGCCGATGCCGGCGGCGTTGTAACCGCATTCCAGGGCGAGTTCACGGATCAGCACATGGGCGAAGGTGTGCAGCAGGACGTACCTCGGGCCGGGATGTGGCGACGGGTCCAACCCACGCTGCCGTCGCCAGTGGTCGTGTGCGCGGGACAGGAGCTGTTCGCGTTGCTTGACCTGCGGACGGTGCTCCCACTCGGCGACCCGTTCCTCGGCCAGCCGCAGGAAGATCCCCTCTCCGCGCATCTCCGCGCAGGGCAGCCAGGTCGGCCGGCCGACGGTCAGCGGCGCCCGGCGCCGGTCGGGGGTGTCCAGCACGTCCCACTCGGGGGCGTCGATCCGGGTGAAGCCGTACAGCGCGGCTACCTCCCGGAGGCGGGGTGCGAGAACCACTTCCCGGAGCCAGTCCCGGTGCGAGAGCGGCACCGGCTCCGGTCGGATGGTGAAGTCGGGCAGCTCGACGGGAGTGCCCGAGGTGAAGGCCCGCCACTCGGGCCCACGCAGGTCGGTGTCGTCGTCCCCGGTGTCGTCGGCGGGGCCGTCCGTGGCGCGACGCTGGATCGCCGGCCAGACCCGGTCGACCCCGTAGGGCTTCAGCTTCGGCCAGCAACTCTGCGTCGGCAGGATCGCCTTGGCGATGGCGGCGTCCAGGCCGGCGAGCAGGTGCAGCGTAGACCACAAGTCGGCGACCACCTGATCGACCGGATGCTCGGCGCGGGGGATGCTGAACACCGGTAGGTGCATGGCGAACCAACTGTTGGTGGCGCCGAGGGCGAGCGTCCGCGCGGCGGCGGCGCAGGGCTCATAGGTGCCGAGGTGCGGGTGGCGCCCCCGGCAGGCGGGGAGGGTCCGCTCGGCCGGCTGGCCGATCGCCACGGACATGGGTCGGGACGCGCCGCACTCGCAGGCGATGAAGATGTTCGACGCTTCACCGGTGCTGCCGCGTTCGGCGAGCGTGAGCGAGTGACCGGGCCCCGGGTCGACGCCCCCGTGGGCGACGTACGACCACGGGAAGTCGTCCAGGTGACCGTTGTCGCAGGCGAGCACGAAGCGGGCCGGCACGGCGGTGGGTCGGGAGGCGCCGTTGCCCCGGCAGCCGTGCACGTAACGGTTTTTGTCCGGTTGGACGGGCGACGGGTAGAGGTCGAACAGCCCGGAGTCCACCGAGGCCAGCCGGTTGCAGCGGGTGTCGGAGCAGCGCAGCCAGGTGGGGAAGAGCGTCACCGGCACGCCCACCCGCGTCCAGTCGGCGAACGGGTCGGAGGTCTCCGGCAGGTGCGGCGGCAACCGGAGACTCTCCACCTGATTGCCGAGTCTGCGCCGGATCGCGGTCAGCAGCCGGTCCTCGACCACCGGCGCCGAGTGGGTGAGATCCCAGTGCGTCAACCCGAGTGTCAGCACCGACAGGCTGGGCAGGTCGGCGACCGAGCCGACGCCGTACGTGTGCAGGAGTTGGTTGGGGCGGAGCGCACCCACCCGCAGGCTGCTCGGCTGGCCTCGGCTCATGACGGCACCCCCGGTCCGCCGGCAACGGGCGGCACGAACGGTGGTGGTTCGTCACCGACGGCACCACGTTGCAGTTGGAGCTGGATGGCGGGTTCCACGTCCCGCAGCGAGGTGGGGCAGGTCATCTGTTCCCAGACGCCCTCCTCCGGGCGGTGCAACAGGCCGGCGACGTCGTCGCTATGGTGGGGCCGGTCGTAGGCCAGCCGCCGGGCGGGCCGGCTCCGCTCCCGCGCCCAGATGTCGAGGCGGGCCTCCAACTCGTCCTCCACCCGCTGGCGGACCGTGTTGTCGGCGGCCACCTCACTGCGGCGCTTGAGGAACCGCACGACGTGGTCGGCGAGTTGGCCGTGCCGGTCGAACTCGGCGGCCCGGAGGTTGCCGTTGTAGGCGGGTTCCAGGCCGCGGACCAGCGCCATCAGCACCCCGGTCAGCCCGCGATCGATGGCCCGCTCGGCGAACGGGGTCACCGACAGCGCTTCGACCTGCCGGTAGACGGTGGCATGGAAGTGGTCGAACCGCTCGTAGTGGGACAGGTCGCGGGGACGGGCCCAGTTGTAGACGGTGAAGACCAGCCCCGGCGCGCGGCGGCCGACCCGGCTCGTCGCCTGGATGTATTCCGCCGCGGACTTCGGCTGGTTGGCCACCACCATCACGCCGAGCCGGTCGATGTCGACGCCGACGGAGATCATGCTGGTGGCCAGGAGCACGTCGATCGGTCGAGGCGTGTTCTTGCCGCGGGCGCCGGTGAAACGCACCGCGAGCCGGTCCAGCAGCGGCCGGATCGCGTCCGAGGGCATCCGAGAGGTCAACTCCTCCAGGTAGGGGTCGTAGCGGCGAGCCAGCCCGCGCTCGTCGGCGCGGATGAGACGGCTCGACACGTCGTCCTCGATCACGCGTCGCATGCCGCCCAGGTCTCGCAGGCTGTTGAAGTAGCCGACCAGAGTCATGTAAGGATCGGTCACCGAGTTGCGGCCGTACTTTTCGTGGAGTTTCTGCGCCGCGCCGAGCACCGAGACGTACACCCGGATCAGGGTGGATCGCAGCCGGTTGCCGTGCGCGCAGATGCCGACGTACCGGCGACCCGGGTGTTCTTCGGTGGTGCGCTGACGGGCGAAGAAGCTGTCCGCGGCGTCCAACCCCGGCGGCGGAAAGACCCGGGTGCGCCGGTTGAAGAGCGCCCCGATCTGCTGCTGTGCGCGGCGCACGGTGGCGGTCGAGGCGATGACCTTCGGCCGGGACAGGTGCCCCGGCTGCGGCTCCCAGCTCGCCAACCGGTCCACCGCCGTCTCGTAGAGCCCGACGAGGGAGCCGAGCGGCCCGGAGATCAGGTGCAGCTCGTCCTGGATGATGAGGTCCGGCGGGCGCAGCCGGCCGCAGGTGATGATTCGGTTGCCGGGCTTGTGCGGCTTGCGCTCCCAGTCGGTGGACTGCAGATCCTCGGTGAGATAGCCGTGCTGGGTGCAACGTTTGCCGACCTGGCCGAAGAGGGCAGCGGTCTCGCCCTTCCACGGCAACTGCGCGAACTTGTCCACGGTGGCGATCAGCAGCGCCGGCGGGTGGCGGTAGATCTCCTCGTCGACCAGGAGCACCGGCA
>JAEZCL010000132.1 GCA_023433585.1 Pseudomonadota bacterium | reverse complement strand
GGCCCAGGTCGCCGCTGTCGAGAAACTGACCTCGCTTGTCGAAGCCGACCCGTCTCGCTCCCCTGAACAGATCCGCGGGCGGCTCGAGGCGCAGGTCTCCAGTCTGCTGGATGGAACTGCGGGCTCGCTCGACCGCGACCGGCTACATGCCGAAGTGGCGATCCTCGCCACCAAGGCGGATGTCCGCGAGGAGATCGACCGGCTGAAATCTCACATCGCGGCGGCCCGCGGCCTGCTCGCCAAGGGCGGCCCGGTCGGCCGCAAACTCGATTTCCTGGCGCAAGAATTCAATCGCGAATCGAATACGATCTGTTCTAAGTCCAACAGTGCGGCAGTGACCGCAGCGGGGATCGAGCTCAAGGTCGTCATCGACCAGTTCCGCGAGCAGGTGCAAAATCTGGAGTGATGCAATGGTGACGGACAAGAGGCATGTGGAGATCGCGCGGCGCGGGCTGATGCTGGTGATCTCCTCGCCGTCCGGTGCGGGAAAGTCCACCATCGCACGCAATGTGCTCGAAGCGGATCGGAAGATGTCGCTCTCGGTCAGCGTCACCACCCGTGCACGCCGGCCCTCCGAGATCGAGGGCGTTCACTATCATTTCGTCAGCCATAAGGAGTTCGAGCGACTGAAGTCGTCGGACTCGCTGCTCGAATGGGCCGAAGTCCACGGCAATTTCTACGGCACGCCGCGCGAGCCGGTCGAGGTCGCCATGTCGGAAGGCCGTGACATGCTCTTCGACATCGACTGGCAGGGCGCCCAGCAGTTGCAGGACAAGATGGCCGCCGACGTCGTCTCGATCTTCATCCTGCCGCCGACGATGGAGGAATTGCAGTCTCGCCTCAACCGTCGCGCCGAGGATTCCGCCGAGGTCATCGCCACACGGCTGAAGAATGCTCGCGACGAGATCGCCCATTGGCGGGAATATGACTATATCGTCGTCAACGACGACCTCGATCGCGCCTTCGCCTCGGTCCGATCCATCGTCGAGGCCGAGCAACTGCGCCGCGACCGCAGGCACGGCATTTTCGATTTCGTCAACACGCTGATCGCGTGAGACTCGATCGGGCAGGGTGAGTATCCTTTTAAGATTCCCTGCGCCTTCTTAGCATCCATTTAGCATGCGCCTGCCGGGCGCCCGGCATAGACACGTCCTCGATCACCGGCCAACGCAAGCCGGCCCCAATCGAGGAGCCTTTCAGTGCCACATCTTTCTCCAATCCAGACCCCCGACCTCAATGGCCGCTGGGACATCTACGGCGCGGTCCACAAGGGCCTGCGCATGTTCCAGCTCGAATTGCTGGTGCGCATTGGCCGCGCCGATTTCGGCGACGACGCGACGGTGCGGGCCATCGTCGCGGACATGCGCGGCATCATCGCGCTCGGTGCCTCGCATCTGCGCCACGAGAACGACCATATCCATCGCGCCATGGAGCGGAAGCAGCCGGGCGAGGTTGATCGTCTCGAAGACCAGCATGATAGCCACGAACGCGATTTCGCCGATCTCGAGCTGTTGCTGCAGGCGATCGAGCAGGCCGACACGCGGATGCGCAAGGTGCTGGCCCGCCGCCTTTATCTCGGCTACACCGCCTTCGTTGCCCACGATCTCGAACACATGCATGAAGAGGAGACTGTCGCCAATCCGATGCTCCAGGCCATGTTCACCGACCGCGAACTCGAAGCCATCGAGATGGGCATCATCGCCGACCTGACGCCGGAAAAGACGATTGCCTACATGCGCCTGATGATCCCGGCTTCCAATCCGGATGAGCGTGTCGCCATGCTCGGCGGGATGAAGGCAGCAGCTCCGCCTGAAGCCTTTGCCGCGGTGATCGATCTCGCCGCCCGCCCGACGCTCAATGCGAAGGATTTCGCCGACCTGTCGCGGCGCCTGGGGATAGAGGGCTGAGCCATGTGCGGAACAAGCACGATCTGCCCGTCGAACGCAGTTTGCCGGTCTCTCGAATTCGCGTTGCTGGCAGCCGGTATTCCGAGCGGTCCAACGCCCGGGCAGCGCTTCGGACGCTGCGCCGGCGGCAATCCCTGGTTCGCCGGAGACCGCCTGCCCACGACGACCGCACTGTTCAAAGCGGCTGGAGAACCGACCAGTGCACCCGTCCGGCGCGCGGGCTAAAGGAGATTGGCGATACGGCAGAATTCCTCGACGTCGAGCGTCTCGGCCCGGCGCGAGGCATCGATGTCTGCCCGAACGAGCAGAGCCTCGCCGCCCAGCGGCTTCAGGCTCTGCCGCAGCATCTTGCGCCGCTGGCCGAAGGCGGCATGGGTGACGCGCTCCAGCTTCTCCAGGCTGCAGTGGATCGGCTTCCGGTTGGGCTCGAGATGCACGACGGTCGATGTCACCTTCGGCGGCGGCGTGAACGCCTGCGGCGATAGGTCGAACATCATCTCCGCATGGGTCAGCCAGCCGCAGAGCACGCCAAGCCGACCATAGTGGTCCTCGTTGGCCTGTGCCACGATCCGCTCCCCGACCTCCTTCTGGAACATCAGCGTCAGCGACTCCCAGAACGGCGGCCAGGGCACGGTCAGCCAGTTAACAAGCAACTGGGTCCCGATATTGTAGGGTAGGTTGGCGACCACCTTGAGCGGTATGCCCGGCCTTGCCAGGCTGGCTATGTCGGTTGTCAGCGCATCGCCCTCGATGACGGTCAGCCGTCCGGGGTAGTGGTCCGATATCTCCATGAG
>JAEZCL010000131.1 GCA_023433585.1 Pseudomonadota bacterium | reverse complement strand
ATGTAAAAGAAGACTTAATATTCTGTACATTATCACTCACTGTTAGTTTTTAAATCTAGATTACTTTTTAGCTGTTTGAAAGATGTTTTAAAATAGTTAAAAAGTTTATTAAAGAGTTTTTGAATATGTTTGTTAGTATTGACGATTACTATGATGTTGATTTTTACAATGATTCTCTATTGGCATTAGAAGAAAATGGTGTTCAATTTACTGAACATATTCTTTTTAAAGATAAAATTCCAAAGTTTTGTTTAGAATTGCCACGTGAACCAATTATGGTTCATCATAACGTTGTTCCATTAGAACAAGAGAAATATCTTGTTTCTAAAGTAATTCCTTTAGATGCAAATTCGTCTGTAACACTTTACAGAAAGAAGGTTGACTATGGAAAAGGTATCAGAAAAGAAATGTACTTAAATGATGCTTTGAGTTCAATTGAACCTGGTAAATATGCTGCATTCGTTGACATCAAAAGTCAAGAGGAAGCAATTGCACTTTCAAAAGAAATTCCTTTAAGAATTTACTTTTTAGGTAAATATCTTAATAGATACAAGGTTTGTTTAATAACATCTGATTATTTTATTCCTAAATTAAAACCTTCCCAGATTTTATTAGAATTAAGCGAAAAGTCAAGTGTTATTAGATTTGAACAAGATTTTAATTTCAAAATTCTTCAAAGAAAAGACAGATTAGTTAAATATTCTAAAACACCTTATTTTGAAAATGGAGTTTTCTTTAAACCTAGAAATTTAACAAACCCTAGATTTATAACATTTTAAAGGAAAAGAATATGAAAATAAGAATTGATGATATACCTCAAAATATTTCTATTAAAGAAATTGTACTTGATATTCAGGTTAATGATAATTCTTTAAAAGTTCAATCATCATTTTCAAATAATGAAGACATTGTAAATTCTGCAAATGCTTCAAATACCGTGAACGTTGCAAAGATTGTTTCAAAGAGTTCAAGTGTTTCTGATATTAAAGACGAAATACAGAACATTGATTTAAAAGCATCAGCAGAAATTCCTGAAGAAATGAATGAACAGTTTTAAAAATGTTTGAATTACATATAAGTTGCTCAAAAGATTTTGATTCTCTGAATATACAATTTTCAGATGGTTCAGTTGGAACGTTCAGTTCTGAAGGATCTGAAAAACCTGAAAAAGTTAAAAGGTCCGAAAATTTTGAAAAACGAGAAAAATCAGAAAAAATTGAAAAGACCAATAGGTCCGACAGGACTAACATGTCCGAAAAAATTGTAAAACCTGAAAAATTACCAGAAAATTTTATAGATCATTTTGAAAAACCTAAAAATACTCCGGATATGCCAGAAATTCCTGAGATTACAGAAGTTAGTGTTGATCCAGATTTAAATGATTTAGAAATTTAATTTTTATGGACATTTAAAAGATTTTTATTGTTTGTTGTATAATTATTAAAAATCCTTCAAAAAGGAGAAATTTATGAAGAAAATTTTAGCTATTGATATCGGATATGGTTCAGTTAAAGTAATTTATGGCTATTCCGATAATACTATTAAGAATCAGTTTAAGTTCACTTCAGTGGTTGCAGTGACTGGAAAAGATGAGTATATTAAAGATAAGCGAATTGTCGAGTACAAGGACAAGTCTTATTATGTTGGTGAAGACGCTCTTCAATTTCCATCAGATGCTTTAATTGATATTACAGAATTTAAGAATTTAATTTACTTTGCACCGTTATTCGTTTATTCTGCAATTAAGAAGATTGGTGAAATTCCTGATACTATTGTTTGCGGACTTTCAAAAGCACAGTTACAGTATTCACTAGCTTTTAAAGAAGCAATTCAGAATTTTAGAGTTAATGACGAAGAGTACAGCTTTGAAAATGTTTACATCTTACCTCAAGGTGCAGGTTCTAAGATTACCATTGATAATTACGGTGTAGATTTTCCTAATAAGCAACAGGAATTTACCGGATTATCAAATTATGTAGGTGTTGATATTGGCTTCAATACAATTGATATTTTCTTAGTTACAAATGGCAAAACATCACCTTATCTTTTTAAGGGTATTGAAAATGAAGGTGTTATGAAGATTGCTCAGAAGATTTCTGAGTTTATCAAGAAAGAGTACAATAAAGATATTTCTTTGCACGAGGCTAAAGAAGTTCTTGATAATGGATTCTTCAAGTTACGCGGAACTAAGTATGACTTAAGTTCAATTATCAAAGGTATTAAAGAAATTTATTTAAAAGATCTTTTAAATCTAATTGAAGAGAATTTCAATAACGCTTTAGATAAGTCTGATTATGTTTTCTTATCCGGTGGTGGTTCAGCATTTTTAAACGATTCAGACGATAAGAAAATCAGAACTCCAAAGAGTAATTTTGAATACTACAATGCTATTGGTTTTTACTTATATGGTTTAACTAAGTAAGGTGAAACTTTATGACAAAAGAGCAGAATTTTGATCCATTAAAGTTTATCTGTGTTTTTATATTCATTTTTCTGTTCTTTTGTATATTTTCATCATTAAGCATTATAATTTTATCAATTCTAGCACTTTTATAAAGGAAAAGAAATGTTTAATAAAAACTTAATTAGAACATTATCAGTTTTAAACCCTATTACGAATAGTATTGTTTTAAATTATCCAATTACAACAGGTGTTTCAGAAGATCATTCGATTTGTTTTAAGTTTTCTGTAGAAAAGATTGATAATTCAGAATTTAATGAAATAAACTTAAATGATTCTTTAAAAGATTTTATCAACTTATTCTCGTTATTTGATGATTTTGAATGTTCTGAAAACTCAGGTATTTTTACAGTTTCAGATTCTAGAAATAAAGCAGATTTTATTTTATCTGATCCTGTTTTAATGAACAACTATAAAGTTCCAACTGACTTTTTCGATAGAATAAACTCAGCACCAGTTGTTGCAGAATTTGATTTAGATACAGATACTTTAAAGAAAATTAGAACATCTTTAGGTGTTTTTAAAAATGCAGATTGTATTTCTTTTAATTCTAAAGATAATGAATTATTTGTTAAAGTAGAAACAAATTCAAGATTTGAAACAAATTCAAATTCATTTTCGGTTCACTTTGATGGAACACCAGATAAGGAATTCAAGATAAAGTTATCAACTGCAAATTTTTCGTTATTACCTATTTGTAATTATAAAGTGAAGGTAATTTATTCTTCAAAGAATGACAATTATACACTTCTCTTGATAAGTTCAGACATTCCAGAGTTTGAATTAGTTTTAGCATCACTATTATAATAATAATAAAGTCTCCTTAAATTCCATATTGTGCGTATTTTTTTTTGAAAATACGCACTTTTTTATGTCTTTTTAAAGTCTCCCTTTTTCTTTAGAGTACTTCACATTTATAAATAAAATAATAACGATGATGCAAACTATGTACGATTTTTCAAACGCCTTTAAAGAGCAGATAAAAGGTTTAAACGTTCAAAGTACCAGTGCTAAGATTTTAACTGTTTTAAATAATGCCTTTGATTCTATTCAAAATCAAGATGGTAAAGTTCTAATTGCTTTTAAAGAATTTGAAAGTAATTCAGTATTAAGTCATATTTTTACAGTGAATGTAGATTTTGTTCAGTTAAGTAAAAATGTCTTAAAAATCAATAACTTAAATTCACTTTCAGTTGACATTATTAAAACATGCAGTTCAAAGTACGATAAAACACTTGAATCTGAGAACTATTTAACAATTGAAAAGTATGCAATTCAGGATTTTGTTACAGAAATTTTGAAAGATTATTTTAAAGAAAGTGTTAAAACAGAAAAAGTTTATACAATTACTGTAAGTCCTCAAGATGCTTTACTGATTGTTAACGATGAAATTGTAACAACAATCAATGGTACTTATTCTAATAAAGCACCTGAAAATTCAGAAATTAAAGTTTATATTTCCTCCGATAACTATGAAACAATCGAAGAAACAGTTACTTTAACTTCTGATAAAACAGTTTTTGATTTTAATTTAAAACCTGTATTATGTTCATTTAATCTTGTTACAGTTCCTGAAACAGATAATGTTCATCTATATAAGAAAGTTGAAAGAACTTATTTAAATGAAAAATCTGGAACAGCACTTAAAGAAAGTACTAAACCAAGTTCATTTGCATCTCCAGATCTTGAATTCAATTATGAAGAAATATCTTTAGTTAAAAATGGCAGAGTTTATCAATGTTCTGTAAATAAAGGTTCTGAGTTCGTTTTACAAGTTAAGAAAAGACTTTATAAAGATGTTTCAGAAACAATTTTATTTGAAAGAGATATTTTTGAAGTAATTGATTTAGAAAAATACTGTATTCCTGTTAAAATTTCTGCTCCTGAAAATTGTTCAGTTTATGTTAACGATGAATTAGTTGAAATTCCATTTAAAACAGAACTTGGTGTAAATGAAGGACTTAAGATTGAAGCAATTTCAGATACAGGTGAAGTTTACAAGAACTTTGTAATTGGTAATGAGTCAAACATCAGCACAGGTCTTGAATTTGATATTGAATTCACTAAGATGTTCAATTTTGATATTAAAGTTGAAGATTCTGCAGATTTGTTTATAAACAATCTGAAGATAGATTCCACATCTTATTCTGAAAAACTTATCGAAGGATCTATAGT
>JAEZCL010000083.1 GCA_023433585.1 Pseudomonadota bacterium | reverse complement strand
TCGTCGGCGACGTGTTGCGGCACCGGCTCGTAGTGATCGTATTGCATGGTGAACTGGGCGCGGCCCTGCGACATGCCGCGCAGCGTGTTCACATAGCCGAACATGTTGGCCAGCGGCACGAAGGCGTCGACGACGGTGGCGTTGCCGCGCATGTCCTGACCCTGGATCATGCCGCGACGGCCGTTCAGGTCGCCGATGACCGAGCCCAGATACTCTTCCGGGGTCACGACCTCGACGGCCATGATCGGCTCCAGCAGCTTGGGCGAACCCTTCTCGCGCAGCTCCTTGAAGGCGGCGCGGGCGGCGATTTCAAACGCCAGCACCGAGGAGTCCACGTCGTGGTAGGCGCCGTCGATCAGGGTGGCCTTGAAGTCGATCAGCGGGAACCCGGCCAGCAGGCCGTTGTCCTTGGCCGATTCCAGGCCCTTCTGCACGCCGGGGACGTATTCCTTGGGCACGTTGCCGCCGACGATCTTGGATTCGAAGACGAAGCCCGAACCCGGCTCGCCCGGCTCGAACACCACCTTGATGCGGGCGAACTGGCCCGTGCCGCCGGTCTGTTTCTTGTGCGTGTAGTCGATCTCGGCCGCCCGACCCAGGCTTTCGCGATAGGCCACCTGCGGCGCGCCGATGGTCGCCTCGACCTTGTAGGTGCGCTTCAGGATGTCGATCTTGATGTCCAGGTGAAGCTCGCCCATGCCCTTCAGGATCGTCTGGCCCGACTCGTGGTCGGTCGAGACGGTGAAGGACGGGTCCTCTCCGGCCAGCTTGGCCAGGGCGACGCCCAGCTTTTCCTGGTCGGCCTTGGTCTTGGGCTCCACGGCGATCTCGATGACCGGCGCGGGGAACTCCATCTTCTCGAGGATGACGGGCGACTTGATCGGATCGCACAGGGTGTCCCCGGTGCGGGTTTCCTTCAGGCCGGCCAGGGCCACGATGTCGCCGGCGTAGGCTTCCTTGATGTCCTCGCGGTTGTTGGAGTGCATCAGCAGCATGCGGCCGACGCGCTCCTTCTTGTCGCGGGTCGAGTTCAGCAGGCTCATGCCCGTCTCCAGCTTGCCGGAATAGATGCGGCAGAAGGTGATGGAGCCGACGAAGGGGTCGTCCATGATCTTGAACGCCAGAACGGACAGGGGCTCGTCGTCGGACGCCTTGCGAACCACGGGCTCTTCGGTCCTGTAGTCCAGGCCGGGGGTCGGCGGGATGTCCAGCGGCGACGGCAGATAGTCGACCACCGCGTCCAGCAGCGGCTGCACGCCCTTGTTCTTGAACGCCGAGCCGCCCAGGATCGGATAGAAGGCGCCTTCGATCACGGCCTTGCGGATGCAGCGCTTCAGCACCTCTTCTGAAGGCTCATTGCCTTCGAGATAGGCTTCCATCGCCTCGTCATCCAGCTCGACGGCGGTTTCCACCAGATATTGGCGGGCGGCCGCGGCGGCCTCGGCCATGTCGGCGGGGATGGGACCCTCGACGCCGTCGGCGCCGACCTGATCGGTCTCCCAGGTGATGCCGACCATGCGCACCAGGTCGACCACGCCCTTGAGGTTCACTTCCGAACCGATCGGCAGCTGGATCGGCACGGCCTTGGCGCCCAGGCGGTCGCGGATCGACTGGACCGACTTCTCGAAGTCAGCGCCCAGCTTGTCCATCTTGTTGACGAAGACAATGCGCGGCACCCGGTACTTGTCAGCCTGGCGCCAGACGGTTTCGGTCTGGGGCTCAACGCCGGCGTTGCCGTCCAGCACCGTCACGGCGCCGACCAGGACGCGCAGCGAACGCTCCACCTCGATGGTGAAGTCCACGTGGCCGGGGGTGTCGATGATGTTGAGGCGCTTGTCTTTCCAGAAGGCGGTCGTCGCGGCGGACGTGATGGTGATGCCGCGCTCCTGCTCCTGGTCCATCCAGTCCATGGTCGAGGCGCCGTCGTGCGTCTCGCCCATCTTGTGGTTCTTGCCGGTGTAGAACAGAATCCGCTCGGTCGTCGTCGTCTTGCCCGCGTCGATGTGGGCCATGATGCCGAAGTTGCGGTAGTCCTCGATCGGATTTGTGCGGGGCATTTCGAAGCTCGATGTTGGGCGCCGGATGACGCCTCGGGGGGTCAGATAAGGTCTTCAGGCGAGGCGCGGGCGGTCTGTCGTGACCCCGCCGCCGCCTGAAGGGCCGCTGAAGCGCGGCTTACCAGCGGTAGTGCGAGAAGGCGCGGTTGGCCTCGGCCATCTTGTGCGTGTCTTCCCGCTTCTTGACGGCGGTGCCGCGGTTGTTGGCGGCGTCCAGCAGCTCGGCGGCCAGCTTTTCCGTCATGGTGTTCTCGCCGCGATTGCGCGCGGCGTTGACCAGCCAGCGGATGGCCAGTGCGCGGCGGCGGTCCGGACGGACCTCGACCGGCACCTGATAGGTGGCGCCGCCGACCCGGCGCGAACGCACCTCGACGGCCGGGGCCACGTTCTCCAGCGCGGTGTGGAAGGTGGCGACCGGCTCCTGGTCCTTCTTCTTCTCGGCCAGGATGTCGAAGGCGCCGTAGACGATGTTCTCGGCGACGGCCTTCTTGCCCTCGTACATGACGTAATTCATGAATTTGGTGACGATCAGATCCCCGTATTTGGGATCCGGCAGGACTTCACGCTTCTGGGCGCGGTGACGACGGGACATGGATTCTTGCCTCTAAATGATATCGTGGAGCGCGCTTCGGCTTACTTCGGACGCTTGGCGCCGTAGTGCGAACGGCGCTTCCTGCGGTCCTTGACGCCTTGCGTGTCCAGCACGCCGCGCAGGATGTGGTAACGGACGCCCGGAAGGTCCTTCACGCGGCCGCCGCGGATCAGGACCACCGAGTGCTCCTGAAGGTTGTGGCCTTCGCCGGGGATGTAGCACACGGCTTCGTAGCCGCTCTTGGCCAGGCGCACCTTGGCCACCTTACGAAGGGCCGAGTTCGGCTTCTTCGGGGTCGTCGTATAGACGCGGGTGCAGACGCCGCGGCGCTGGGGCGAGCCCTCCAGGGCCGGCACCTTGTTGCGCACGGGCTTGGGCTTGCGGGGCTTGCGGATCAGCTGGTTGATCGTAGGCATTCGTCTTGGGTCTCTTCCAACGATGGAGGCGTGTGCCTTTCGGCCGGGGCGCCTCGGTTTCCTTCTTTTGGACACGGCGAGCCGCGCCCGGGGTGTTATCGAGACCGACCGTGTCCTCAAACAGAAAAGCCGGAACGCGCGCTTCGGGCGTTCCGGCGGGCGCAGCCCGTCCGCTCGATTGTCACGAGATCAGCAGGCGGCGAACCACCCATGCCTCGAAAGTGCGCGCCGTTTACGCCTCGGGGGGCGTCGGGTCAAGGGCGGTGTCGGAAGCCGGGACGCCGTTCTCATCCAGTCTCCACTGGATCGGAATTCGAACGTGGGAGCCAATCGTGGATTGGCCGCGCCGATTGACCGTCCGCATCTGGAACCGATGCGCCAGGCCCAGGGTCGCCTCGCCGAACCCCTGCCCCTCGGGCGTCTCGCTGATGATGCGGCAATCATCCAGCCGACCGTCCTGACCAATCACGCACTCCATGACCGCTGCGCCGTCAGCGCCCGGAACCAGCCCCTGACTGCCCGCACCTGTCGTCGCACAGCCCGCGAGCAGCAAAACCGACGCGGCAAACCCATATGGCGACATGTTCGGATTGGAAAACGTCAAAGACCTCTCCCCCCAGCTTCGCCTTAAACCGGACGCATAGCTTCCCGAATAATCCGGCCGCGAGATCGTTCGCGCAAGCTCCGTTGGTCCAGCCTCATCCCGGGCCGGACTGCGGGCGCACCGTAAGGGGCTCATGTCGGCTGTATTGCGTCTCGGCGAAAGGATCACCCGCAACCGGACCCTCTGGGGAGTGCTCGGCGTTTCGCTGGCCCTTCATCTGGCGGTCCTCGCCGTGCTCGGCCTCAGGACGGGCCTGGACATATCCGGCTATCGCGCGCCGCCCGAGCTGATCTATGTGCGCATCGAGCCCCGCCCCCTGATGCTCGGCGAGACCGTGAGAGAGCCGCCGGTCACCCAGATCGAGCAACCGCGCGAGGCGCCGATCCTGACACGCAACGCCCAGGCGCTGTCGCAGCGCCTGCGGGACGAGGAGGAAGAGGATGAGCGCCAGAGGCTGGACGCCCTGCGCCTGCCCGCGCGCGCCGACGCCGAGCGACAGGACATCGAGCCGCGCTGGCAGGTCCAGGCCGAGGAGACCACCGGGGACCGGGTGGCGCGCGCCCTGCGCGGTGGCGGCCTGGCCTGTGATCGTCCGCGCGGCGAGATGACCCAGGCCGAGCGAGCCGCCTGCGACGATCGTTTCGCCCGCGCACGCGCGGCGCCGGGCATCCGGGGAACGGGCGATCCTGAGCGCGACGCCGCCTTTGAGCGGCAGGGCTGGGCCAACCGGGCGCAGTGGGAGGCCCAGCGCGCGCCCCTCGCGGGCCAGACCGGCGTGATCGGCCCGGCCGACTGCGTCGGCTCGAACCTGGGCATGGGCTGCGCCGGGGCGCATCTGCCGGACGTGCCCGGCGTGGACATGCGCCAGGGGGCCCGCACCCCGGTTCAGCAACAGAGCAACCGGCCGCCTCAGGATTGAGCGGTCCCCTTCCCGGCCGCCTCGGCCTCGCCCGCCAGCGCGCCGCGCACATGCCATCCGGCGGCCAGGCCCAGGACCGCGATCATGGCCATGGCCAGGTATCCCAGCGCGCCATAGGCGTCATAGAGCGGCCCGGACATCAGGGTCGCCAGGCCGATCAGCACGCCGGACGACAGGGCCGAAAGCAGGGTCTGGGCCGCCGTCTGGTTCGCAGGCGGGGCCAGGCGCTCGACGATCTGCAAACCCGCCAGGAAGGTCGCGGCGAAGCTGAACGCATGCAGGGCCTGAAGCGGCCACAGCAGCCACAGGGGCGGCATGAAGGCCAGGGAAGTCCAGCGGACGACCGCCGCCGCCCCGCCGATCATCAGCAGCGGCCATGGCCCGATCCCGCGCTTGCGCCGCCAGGGCTCCACCACCCACATGAACAACACCTCGGCCACCACGCTGAAGCCCCACAGCAGGCCGGTCATGGATTCGGGGATGCCCCGCGCCTTCCATTCGATGGCTGAAAATCCATAGAGGAAGGCGTGGGTCGCCTGGATCGCGCCCACCGCGAAGATGGCGGTCATGAAGACCGGATCGGCCACCAGCGCGCCCAGGCCCCGGAACCGCTCGCGCCGGGGCGGTGTCGCGCCGTCGTGCACACGCTCCCTCGGCAGGACGGTCAGTGCGACGGCCGCGCCGATCAGGCTGGCGGCCGTGATCCAGGCGATGATGACGTCCGGCGAGGCCCGCAGCAGCAGCGCGCCCATGCCCACATTGGCGGCGACGAAGGCGATGGAGCCGGCGCTGCGGGGCGCGGCGAAGGTGAAGCCCTCACGCGCGGCGGTCCTCAGGGTCAGAACGTCGGCCAGCGGGATGATCGCCGCCGCCGCCGTCGCGCCGACGAACCACAGCGGCAGCCACAGGGCGTAGCCCTCCACCAGCCCCGCCGCGCCGTAGCCGAGCGCCGCGACGGCGCCCAGAACCCCAATGGCCGTGCGTCGCCGGGCGAAGCCGTCGGCCCACAGGGCGATCATCGGGCCGCTCACCAGGCGCGCCAGCATGGGCGCGGCCAGAAGGGTTCCGATTTCGGCGCCGTTCAGACCCTGGGCCTGGAACCACAGCCCGGCGAACGGCAGGCTGACGCCCGTGGCGGCGAACAGCAGGACATAGTGAAGCGCATTGCGCCAGGCGCTGGTCATGACCGGCCCTTTAGCACCTTGCTCAGGCCGGCTCATGCCCCTTGAACAGCCGCCCCTTCTCCGCCCACAGCACGAAGGCCAGGGCGCCCAGGCCGCAGACCACGAAACCCAGCGACATGGGCACGGTGGTGCCGTCGTAATGCTGGCCGATGAAGAAGCCGATCAGGGCTCCGCCCACGGTCGTCACCAGCCCCTGGGCCGAGGACGCCGTGCCCGCGATATGGCCCAGCGGCTGCATGGCCATGGCCCCGAAATTGCCGGGGATCAGGCCGAAAAAGCCCATGGTCGCGGCCTGCAGGGCGATGAAGGTCCACATCGCCTCGTGCCCCGAGGCGGCGATCACCGTGTGCAGCATGGCCGTGCCGATGAAGCCGAACAGGGCCACATGCGACAGAAGCCGCATCCCCAGCCGCTCCACCAGACGCGCGTTCAGGATCGAGGTCACGGCGATGGCCGCCGCGATGCCTGCGAAGGCGACGGGAAACACGCCGGGCCGTCCAAACGTGTCGGCGAAGATCTGCTGGGCCGAATTGATGAAGCCGAACAGGGCGCCGGTAATCATCATCATGGCCAGCATGTAGCCGGCGGCCTGACGATGGGTCAGGGTCTCGCGGAACCCCGCCGCGATGCGCCTGATTTTGATGGGCAGGCGGTATTCGGGATGCAGCGTCTCCGGCAGCTTCATGGCGCACCAGACCAGGGCCGCCGCCCCGGCCGCCCCCAGCACCAGGAAGATGGCCCGCCACTCGGCGAAGATCAGCACCAGTTGGCCGATGCTGGGGGCGATGATCGGCACCGCCAGAAAGACGATGAAGGCCAGGGACATGACTCGCGCCATGGTCCGCCCCGAATAGCAGTCGCGCACGATGGAGACGGCCAGAACCCGCAGGGACGCCGCCCCGATCCCCTGAACCACGCGCGCAGCCAACAGCGTCTCGAAAGTCGGCGCCAGAGCCGCCAGCAGACCGAACACGGTGTAGATCACCAGGCCGATCAGCAAGAGCGGCTTGCGCCCGAACCGGTCGGCCAGCGGCCCATAGACGATCTGCGCCCCGCCGAAGCCCAGCAGATAGGCCGTCACCACCCACTGGCGGTCATTGTCGGCCAGCACGCCCAGTTCGCTCCCGATCTGCGGCAGCGCCGGCAGCATGGCGTCGATGGCCAGGGCGTTCAGCGCCATCAGCACCGCGATGGTGAAGACGAACGCCTTGAACCCCAGACCGGGATGCGGCGGGACGGCGGAAGCAGACACAGGGAAAGACATCGGCCCCATATCGTCCCCCGATGTGACGGAAGCTAGGGGATCGGCAGAAAATCCTCCCCCACTGGGGGAGGATTTCTCTTACGCCGCCCGGTTGCTGCCTTCCGGGGCGGTCCAGCGCAGGATCGGCTGGCGGGCGGCGCGGGTTTCGTCCAGGCGGCGCATGGGGGCGTGGAAGGGGGCGCCCTTGAAGCGGTCGGTGTCACCGGCCTTGGCGGCCTGGGCCAGCAGGCGCATGGCCTCGATGAACCGATCCATCTCGGCCTTGGACTCCGTCTCGGTCGGCTCGATCAGCATGGCCCCATGCACGACCAGCGGGAAATACATGGTCATGGGGTGGAAGCCCTCGTCGATCATGGCCTTGGCGAAATCGAGCGTCGTCACGTCCGGGCCCTTCAGCCATTCGTCGTCGAACAGCACCTCGTGCATGCACGGGCCGTCGGGGAAGGCCGGGCTCATCAGGTCCTGAAGGCGGGCCTTGATGTAGTTGGCGTTCAGCACCGCGTCCTCGGCCACCTGGCGCAGACCGTCCGAACCGTGGGACATCATGTAAGACAGGGCGCGCACATACATGCCCATCTGGCCCTGGAAGGCGCACAGGCGGCCGAACGCCTGCTCCGCCTCATCTTCCGCGAACTCCACCAGCTTGAAGCCGCTCTCGCCGCCGACCACCCAGGGGGCCGGGGCGAACGGGGCCAGGGCCTCGGACAGCACCACCGGACCGGCGCCCGGCCCGCCGCCGCCGTGGGGCGTCGAGAAGGTCTTGTGCAGGTTGATGTGCATGGCGTCGACGCCCAGGTCGCCCGGCCGCACCCGGCCGACGATGGCGTTGAAATTGGCGCCGTCGCAATAGAAATACGCCCCCGCCTCATGGGTCAGGCGGCTGATCTCCAGGATGTCGCGCTCGAACAGCCCGCAGGTGTTGGGGTTGGTCACCATGATGGCGGCCACGTCGTCGCCCAGCTTGGACGCCAGGTCCGCCACGTCCACCCGGCCGTCGTCGGTCTGGGCCACCTCGACCACCTGATAGCCGACGAAGGCGGCGGTGGCCGGGTTGGTGCCGTGGGCGCTGGTGGGCACCAGCACCTTGTTGCGCGGATTGGCCGAGCGCAGGCCCTGGCCCGCCGCCCGGTGCGCCGCACGAATGGCCATCAGGCCGCACAGCTCACCGTGCGCGCCCGCCTTGGGCGACAGCGCCACCGCCGGCATCCCGGTCAGGGTCGTCAGCCAGTGGGCAAGGCTGTCCATCAGCTCCAGCGCCCCCTGCACCGTCGATTGCGGCTGCAGCGGGTGAATGTCGGAAAAGCCCGGCAGGCGCGCCATCTTCTCGTTCAGGCGCGGGTTGTGCTTCATGGTGCACGAGCCCAGCGGATAGATCGCCAGATCAATGGCGTGGTTCTTCTGGCTCAGCCGCACATAGTGGCGCATGGCTTCCGGCTCGCTGAGCCCCGGCAGACCGATGGGGTCGGCCCGCACCAGATCGCCCAGGTCCGACGCATCGGTCTTCGGCTCCGGCAGGTCGACGCCGGTCTTGCCCCAGCCCTCGCTCTCGAAGATCAGCCCCTCGTCCTGCAACAGGCCGCGACCGCCGGTCAGGGTGTCGGGCTTGGTCTCGACCGTATTCGGCGTCGTGGGGCGTCCCACCGTGTTCATGGTGCTCATGTTTTTCGCCTATTTGCCAAAGAACAGATGTTCGACCGAACCATCGGTCTTGTTGAGCCGGTAATGGTGCCCGCCCCAAGTAGCCACACGCAGCTCGCCTTCGTGATCGTAGAGGCTGACGAAATGATCGTGGGGCAAGCCGGAGGGCAATCCCTTGACCGTCCATTCGACATCACCATCGGGGGTCAGAGACCAGACATTCCAAGCGACATAAGGGATGGACTGCCTTGCGAAATCCCCGTCAACGAGAACGATCTCAGACCCGTTCAATCCCGGATGGCGGTCGAGAATATTTTCATGAAGCTCTTCTTTAGCGAGCGTGATGGCCTTCATCGCAGCACCGCCTTCAGTTCAGAAGCCAGCGTCGCGATATCCGTCTCCGTCGTCGTCTCGGTCGCCGCGATCAGCAGCACATCGTCCATCCCGGCGCCGGGGTTCAGGCGGCCGTAGGGCACGCCCGCCAGCACGCCGCGCCCGGCCAGTTCATCGACCACCTCGGCCGCGTTCCTGGGCAGCTTCCCCGCGAACTCGGTGAAGAAGCGCGGGGTCAGAACCTCGACGCCCGGCACGGCGGCCACCGCGTCGCGGGTCGCCAGCGCCTTTTCATGGTTCAGCAGGGCCAGGCGGCGCAGGCCCGTCTCGCCCAGCAGGCTCATGTGAATGCTGAACGCCAGGGTGCAGAGCCCGGAATTGGTGCAGATATTCGATGTCGCCTTGTCGCGGCGAATGTGCTGTTCGCGGGTGCTGAGGGTCAGGACGAACCCGCGCCGCCCCTCCGCGTCCTCGGTCTCGCCGCACAGACGCCCGGGCATCTGGCGCACCAGCTTTTCGCGGGTCGAGAACAGCCCGACATAGGGCCCGCCGAAATTCAGGGCGTTGCCGATGGATTGGCCCTCGGCCGCCACGATGTCCGCGCCCATCTCGCCGGGCGATTTCAGAAGGCCCATCGAAACGGCTTCCGTCACCACGACGATCAGCAGGGCGCCCGCCGCCTGGGCCGCCTCGGCGATCTTCGTCACGTCCGTGGCCGTGCCGAACACGTTCGGCGTCTGAACCACGACACAGGCCGTGTCCGGCCCGATGGACTCGATCACCGCCGCCTCGGCGTCCACCGCCGGGGCCAGCACCTGGGTCTCAACGCCCAGCGCATGAACCACCGTCTCGGTGGCCGCCACATAGTGTGGATGCACGCCGCCGGAGATCACCGCCTTGTTCCGGCGCGTCACCCGCGTGGCCATCAGCACGCCCTCGGCCATGCCGGTCGAGCCGTCATAGAGCGAGGCGTTGGCCACCGGCATCCCGGTCAGGTTCGCCACCTGGGTCTGGAACTCGTACAGATACTGCAGCGTGCCCTGGGCGATTTCCGGCTGATAGGGCGTGTAGCTGGTCAGGAACTCCGACCGCTGGATCACATGATCCACCGTGGCCGGGACGTGGTGGCGATAGGCGCCCGCCCCGCAGAAGAACGGAACCGACCCGGCGGCGACGTTCTTCCCCGCCATGGCGCCCAGCGCGCGCTCGACCTCCAACTCCCCGGCCACGCGCGGCAGGTCGACCAGGCCGTCGCGCCGGGCGGCGGCGGGCACGTCCACGAACAGGTCATCGATCGATTTCGCCCCGATGGCGGCCAGCATGGCCGCGCGGTCGTCAGGCGTCAGGGGAAGGTAGCGCATGGTTCAGTTCACCTTGTCATCCCGGCCGAAGCGAAGCGGAGAGCCGGGACGGAGTGTGGCAGTGTGTTTCGTCCCGGTCGGCCCACAGGGCTGAACCGGGACACGGAGAAGGTCATTCGGCGCTTATCCCGGATGAGCTAGGCTCTCCGGGATGTTGGAGAGAGGCTTGCCCGTCCCGGATCAGCGCTTCGCGCTGTCCGGGATGACAAGTATCAGAGCGTGGTCAGGTACTGATCGTAGGCGGCCTGATCCATCAGGCCCTCAAGGGCGGAGGCGTCCGCCACCTTGATCCGGGCGAACCAGCCGTCGCCTTGCGGGTCGGCGTTGACGGTCTCGGGCGCCGAGGCCAGGACGGCGTTGGCCTCGACCACCTCGCCGTCCACCGGCGCATAGATGTCCGAGGCCGCCTTGACGCTTTCGACCACGGCGAAGCTGTCGCCCGTCTTCACGGTCTTGCCGACGTCGGGCGTCTCGACGAACACCACGTCGCCCAGCGCATCGGCGGCGTGTTTCGAGATGCCGACGGTGACCACGTCGCCGTCCAGGCGGACCCACTCATGTTCCTTGGTGAAGCGCATTGGTTCGTTCCTTGCGGGCCTGACGATCAGGACTTGGGTTTGCGATAGTAACGGGTCGGGGCGAACGGGGTGGCGACCACCTCGGCGGCCAGCGGCCGGCCCCGGACGAGAACCTTCAGCTCGGTCCCCGGTTCAGAAAACGCGGGCGGCACATAGCCCATGGCGATGTTTTTCCCCAGGGTGGGCGACGGCGCTCCGGACGTCACCTTGCCGATCACGGCGGCGTCCGCGTCGGCGATCTCGGCGCCTTCACGGGCGGGCGCGCCTTCCTTGACGTGCAGCCCCACGCGCACCCGCGACGGCCCGTCCGCAAGCTCCTTCAGGATGCGCTCGGCGCCGGGGAAATCACCGCGTTCCTTGCGCGATTTCGAGATGGCGAAGCTCAGCGCCGCCTCGACCGGGCTGGTGGTCTCGTCCGCGTCGTGGCCGTACAGCGGCAGGCCCGCCTCCAGCCTCAGCGAATCCCGCGCGCCCAGCCCGATCGGCTTCACCCGCGCGTCCTCCAGCAACAGGTTCCAGATGCGCTCGGCGACCTTGGCC
>JAEZCL010000077.1 GCA_023433585.1 Pseudomonadota bacterium | reverse complement strand
CGTCCCGAGGGCCTACGGTGGATGCGCCGCGAACATCAGCACGGTCTCCGCTGATCGCTGAAACCGCTCTGAAATCGCGTTTGAGGCCGCAATGGGCCCTCGGGACGAGCCCGAGGGTGACGGATGTAGGGCCGCCGCCCGGTCCTATTCGCCGCTGGGCGTCTCGGCGGCGGCCGGGCCGTCCGGCGTGGCGTTCTCACTGCGCTGGCGGTGGCGGGGGCCATGGCGCATCAGGATGACCGACATCCGCGCGCGCTCTTCGGCGTTCAATTCGGACAGGACGCGCACGGCGTCGCCTTCCAGCCGCGCGCGGCCCCGCAGTTCAGACGCGCGCGACTGCTCCAGCAGGGCGCTGACGGCGGTCGCGTCAAAGACTTCGGCCTCGGACAGGGCGATGGCTCCCCGGCGCGCCTGGCGGGCTTCCTGGAAGTCCGGCCGCGCGGCCAGGGCGGCCTCGCGCAGCATCGTGCGAACCGCCTCGCGCTTGGATTCGTCCAGGGTCTCGACCACCTCCATGGCGGGGATGCGGACCCGGTCCGGCCGCGTCTGTTCGATCCGCTCCTGAACGGTCGCACGGTTCACATAGGCGGTCATCGCCGCCGCCGCCGCGAACAGGTTCAGCGCCAGGGAGACGGCGAGGACGATCATCAGGCTCCGCTTGTTCATCCCAGCACCTCGGTGTCGTCCATGGCCTCCAGCGCGGCCTGGTAAAGCACGGCGTCGGCCTCAACCGCCGTCACGAACGGTGACGACAGATTCATCCCCGCGATGACGCCCGCAGCGCAGGCGGCCGCCCATCCGGCGCCCGAGAGCCAGGCCAGCCGCCCCAGGCCGAACCGAGACCTGCGCGGCTTCAGGCCGGCCGTCGCGGCCAGGGCGATCACCCGTTCGCGCAAGGCGTGGCTGACATGCGGCGGGGGCGAGGCGTCCAGCGCCAGATCCGTCTGACGCGCCTCGAACAGCAGCCGCTCGGCCCCCGCCGGATCGGCGTGCATCAGGGCTGCGGCGGCCTCGCGTTCGGCCTCGGGCCAGCGGCGTGGATCGGCGCCGTAGGCGTCGGCCAGAGCCTTGAATCTTTCCGCGTTCATCTCAGCATACCTTCATCCCGCGCCGTCTCGGCCAGCGACGCGCGCAGCGCGCGGCGGCCTCGTGACAGCAGACTCTCCAGCGCCTCGACGCTGATCTCCAGCAGAGCCGCGGCCTCGATATTGCCCAGCTCCTGATAATGGCACAGCACGATGGCCTCGCGCTGTCGTTGCGGCAGTTGCGCCAGAGCCACGTTCACACGCGCGCCCAGCGCCGCCGCGTGCAGGCCCTGATCCGGAAGCGGGCCCGGATCGGGCCGGTCCGGAACCACGTCCGTCGGAACCTCGCGCCGTCGCCGCAGCCGGTCGTAGCAGAGGTTCAGCGCCACCCGGTGCAGCCAGGTGTCGAAGCGCGCCTTGCCCGGCTTCCAGCGCGGCGCCTGGCGCCAGGCCTTCAGCATCGCCTCCTGCGCCACGTCCTCGGCCTCGGCCGGGTCGTTCAGCATCCGTTGCGCCAGGGCCAGCATGCGCGGCAGCTTGCGCGCGACCATGGCCTGGATCGCCGCGGGGTCGCCCTGACCCACGCGGCTCACCAGCTCCTCGTCGGGATCGACCACCCGTGTCGTCAAGCCGGCTCGCTCCGTTCCTGTCCGAGCGGGCCGACCGGATCGACCCGGTCATTCCCGACATCGCCTTCTACTCCGTCGCCGCGCCGGCGCGGCGCTCGGCGCGACGCGCCTGATGTTCGGCCCGGCGCGCCTCGTGATGGGCCCGCATCTCGGCGCCCGTCACCTGGCCGTCGCCGTCCGCGTCCATGCGGGCGAACTGTTCGACGGCACGCTGACGGGCCTGTTCGATGTTGACGCCCTGGCCGTCACGGTCAAGCCTCATGCCCGCGCGATGGCCGCGATGGCCGCGCCAGGCCCGGCTCGGACCGGCCCGGTCGCCGCGTTCGGCCCGGCGCTGGGTCATGCGCTCGGCCATGCGTTCGCGGCGTTGCTCATGGGCGGCGTCATATTCGGCGCGGGTCAGGGCGCCGTCGCTGTCGGCGTCCATGCGTTCGAACATGCGGCCGCGCATGTCGGCGGCGCGCGCCTGGCGGTGCGCCCGCATCTCGTCGCGGCTGACGACGCCGTCGCCGTCCGCGTCCATGGCGGTCAGACGGGCCACGCGCCGGTCGACGAACTCGGCCTGGCTGATGCTGGCGTTCGGGTCCATCCGCGCGTCGCGATGCGAATCCTGGGGCTGCGCCATGGCTGCGCCGCTCACGGCCAGGGCGGCGACGCCGCCCAGTATGATCGTCATTCTCATGGAGTCATTCTCCTGATGCGCCCTTCAAGAAAGGCGGCATGAGCCGTCCCTGTCGAAAGATTGAACGCAGCGACGGCCGGAATCCGTCGCGGAGAGGACGGCGGCGCGGATTCAGGCGTTCTCCGCCTCTGGCGCGGCGGGTCTCAAGCCTCGCCCAGCAAGGCTTCCAGCGCCGCCCGCGCCGCCGTTCTCCTGGCCCCCAGGTCCGCCCTCAGGGCGTCGAACCCGTCATAGCCGGCGACGGCGGCCAGCCGTTCGCGGAACGCGGCGGGTTCCGTCTCCGGATCGGGATCGCCGTCGAAGGCGCAGCGGATCACCTGGGCGATGGACTGCTGCAGCGCCCAGGCCCGGCCGAAAACCGGATCCAGCCCCGGCGCCGCCAGGGCCTCCAGCGTCGAAACCGTCAGGGTTCCGCCCTTCGAGCCGGCCAGAAGCTGGCCGTACTGGGCGGCGAACTCGCAATCCACCTGCCCGCCCGGCGCCAGCTTCAGCTCCCACGGACCGCCGCCGGGCCGTTCGCGGTCCATCAGCGCGCGCATCTCGCGCACGTCGCGCCGCACCTGGTCCTCGTCGCGCGGGCGGCGCAGGGCGGTGGTCACGGCGGCGGTGACCTGATCCGCGAACGCCGCGTCGGACGCCCACACCACCCGCGCGCGGGTCAGGGCCATGACCTCCCAGGTCTGCGCCTCACCGGCGTAATAGTCCTCGAACGTCCTGCGGCTGACCGCCACCGGCCCGGCCCGGCCCGAGGGCCGCAGCCGCATGTCCACCTCATAGAGCGCCCCTTCCGCCGTATGGGCCGACAGGGCGGCGATCAGCCGCTGGGTGAAGCGGCCATAGAAGGTGTCGGCGCTCCAGCCTTTCACCGCCGACACGCCCGCCGGATCGTCGGCCTCGTAGATCGTCATCAGGTCCAGGTCCGAACCCGCCGTCATCTCGCGCGACCCGGCCTTGCCCAGCGCCGCCACCGCCACCCGGCCCTGGAAGGCCCCGCCCTGGCGCTCGACCTCCTTCAGCGCCGCCGTCGACAGGGCCCGGATCGCGGCGTCGGCCAGGTCGGCGTAGCCGTGCCCCGCGCTTTCGGCGTCGGCCCGCCCGGTCAGGGTCTGGATGCCGATGCGGAACACCTGGTCGCGGTGAATGCGGCGCACCGCGTTCATGGCCGCCTCGAAATCGCTTTCCCCCACCGCCTCGGCGACCAACTGGTCCAGCACGCCGCTGTCCCGGTCCAGCGGCGCCAGGAACCGGGCGTCCAGCATGCTGTCCAGCGCCGCCGGATGCCGGGCCAGCGTCCGGGCCAGACGCGGCGCGAAGGCCATCACCCGCACGATCAGGTCGAACAGTTCCGGCTGGGCCAGGAACAGCGACTGAATCTGGGTTCCGCTGGTCAGCCCGGCGAAGAACACGGAAAACCGCGCAAAGGCCGCATCGGCCGTCCCGGTCTCGGCCACGGCGGTCAGCAGCCTCGGCGCCAGCCGTGTGAACAGCTCGCGCCCCCGCGAGGCGCGGGTGGCGGGGATCCGCCCGTGGTGCCATCCCCGGATCGTGTCGGCCACCTGCCCGGGGTTGGTGAAGCCCATGCGCGACAGGGTGGCCAGGGTCTCCGGATCGTTCTCCACGCCGGTGAAGACCAGGCTGCCATAGGGAGACGACAACGGCTCCTCCTCGGCGAACAGCTCGCCATAGCGCCGATTCACGCCCTTCAGCACCGCCTCCACCCCCGCGTCGAACGCGGCCAGATCGCCCTCGCCCGCCAGCGCCGCCACGGCCCGGCGCCGCTCGGGGTCTTCCGGCAGGGCGTGGGTCTGTTCGTCCGCCGGCATCTGCACCCGGTGCTCCAGGGCGCGCAGCCGCTCATAGGCCGCACTCAGCTCGGCGCGGGCGGCTTCGTTCACATGACCGGCCTCGGTCAGGGCCGCAAGCGCATCCAGGGTGCGCGGCGCCCTCAGGGCCGGATCACGACCGCCCAGGATCAGCTGCTGGGTCTGGACGAAGAACTCGATCTCGCGGATGCCGCCCCGGCCCAGCTTCAGGTTCGCGCCCGCCGCGTTCAGCCCCTCGCCGGTCTTGTAGGCGTGGATCTGGCGCTTGATGGAATGGATGTCGGCGACCGCGTGATAATCCAGGCTCCGTCGCCACACGAAGGGCGCCAGGGCTTTCAGGAAATCCGCCGCCTCCCTCATGTCGCCCGCCACCGGCCGCGCCTTGATGAAGGCCGCCCGCTCCCAGTTCTGGCCCACGGATTCGTAATAGGTCAGGGCCGCCGGCGCGGCGACCACCGGCGGGGTCGACGACGGGTCGGGCCGCAGCCTCAGGTCCACGCGGAAGACATAGCCCTCGCCCGTCCGTTCGGTCAGCAGGGCGGCGATTCCCTGCACCGCCCGATTGACGAAGACCTGGGCCTCGACGTTTTCGGCCAGCGCGGACTGGGCGACCTCGGGCTCGAAGAAGAACGACACGTCGATGTCGCTGGAATAGTTCAGCTCGTCGGCGCCGTGCTTGCCCATGGCCAGGGCGAACAGGCCGGGGATCGGCCCGCGCGGATCATCGGCGGGGCTGGTCAGACGGCCCCGCTCGCGCGCCTCTTGCGCCACGGCGCGCAGACCCGCCCGCACCGCCGCGTCCGCGAAGGCCGACAGGGCGCCGGTGACCTGATCCAGGTCCCACACGCCGCCCAGGTCGCTGAGGGCCGTCAGCAGATGCAGGTCCGCCTTCAGCCGCCGCAGGGGCGCGCTCATGTCCTCGGGGGCGCCCTCCAGGCCGTCCGTCGGGGCCAGGATCGCGGCCAGCCGCGCGTCCGGCGCCTCGGCCAGGTTCGCATGCAGGCGCCCCGGAGACCGC
>JAEZCL010000055.1 GCA_023433585.1 Pseudomonadota bacterium | reverse complement strand
CGGGCGCTGAGTCGCGCCCGCGCCACCTCCCCATCTCAAGTGATGGGGAGGAGAATTCATCAGCGCCGCAGCAACATGCCGACCAGAACGCCCGCCCCGACGGCGGCCAGGCCGCTGCGCAGCGGATGGGCGCGGACCATGGCGCGGGCCTGGGTCGAACGGGATTCGCACCATTGACGTCCCTCGCGCAGGACGCGCTCCACCCGCGCGGTGGCGGGGGCTCGATCCGTGTCGTTCCCCACGCGCAGATCAGGGCGGGGCGACAGGGTCGGGTCGATGGGGGTGTCAGTATGGGGGGTGACGTCGGTCATGGAAAGCTCCGGGACTAGAGGTGTCCGGGATCAACCGGACAGCACCCCATGGGGTTCCAGCTGAGCCGTGAACAGGCCGGCGACCGGCGCGTTTCCATCAGGGAAAGGAAACGCATCATGACCTATATCGAACCCACGCCCCCAGGCGGCCCGTCGCCGGAAGTCGAGCCGGGAAACACCCCCGGCCCCGAAATCGACCCCTCGGACACGCCCGATGAAATCCCCCAGCCGGAGCCCGGCGGCGGCGGCGAAGGCGATTCTCGCCCGCACGACTGAAGACCGGTGAAATGCGGCGGCTCAGGGAACCTTGGCGGGGCGCCGGGGTTCAGTTTTGCGAACCGCACCGCTCGCCCTTCAGGCGAACCAGACCGAAAGGAGCCCGTCATGGCTGAAGGACAGACCCCGCGCCCATCAGGCGTCTCCAAGCGCGGCTTCGCATCCATGGACCCCGAACGTCAGCGCGAGATCGCCCGCAAGGGCGGCGCCAGCGTGCCCAGCGAAAAGCGCAGCTTCTCCCAGGACCGCATGCTGGCCGCCCAGGCCGGCCGCAAGGGCGGCGAGGCGTCCCACGGCGCCCGCAAGGACAAGGCGCCGCGCCAGTCGTAAGGCGTCAGCCCTGGCCGTGCCGGGCGTATTCCAGCCGGGCGATGGTGCGGTTGTGGACCTCGTCCGGCCCGTCGGCGATGCGCAGGGTGCGGACCATGGCGTACATGGCCGCCAGGTCGGTGTCGCCAGATACCCCGGCCCCGCCGAACGCCTGGATGGCGTCGTCGATGACCTGAAGCGCCATGCGCGGCGCCGCGACCTTGATCTGGGCGATCTCTGACTTGGCGTTCTTGGCGCCGACCTCGTCCATCATCCAGGCGGCTTTCAGCACCAGGAGGCGGCACATCTCGATGTTGGTGCGGGCGTCGGCCACGCGCTGTTCCCACACCGAATGTTCGGCGATGGTCTTCCTGAACGCGGTGCGGGTCAGAAGCCGCTTGACCATCAGCTCCAGCGCCGCCTCGGCGCAGCCGATGGTCCGCATGCAGTGGTGGATGCGGCCCGGCCCCAGGCGCCCTTGCGCGATCTCGAAGCCCCTGCCCTCGCCCGCGATCAGGTTCTCGGCCGGAACGCGCACGTTCTCCAGCACCACCTCGGCGTGGCCGATGGGAACCTCGTCATAGCCGAACACCGACAGCATCCGCTCGACCCGGAAGCCGGGCGTATCGGCGGGCACGATGACCATGGACTGCTGGGCGTGGCGGGCGGCGTCCGGGTCCGTCTTGCCCATGACGATGGTCACCGCCAGGTTCGGGTGCGCCATGTTGGTGGACCACCATTTGCGCCCGTTGATGACGTAATGGTCGCCGTCCCGCTCGATGCGGGTCTGGATGTTGGTGGCGTCGGACGAGGCCACCTCGGGCTCGGTCATCAGGAAGGCGGAGCGGATCTCGCCCGCCATCAGCGGTTTCAGCCAGCGGTCCTGCTGGGCCGCATCGCCGAACATGTGCAGCACCTCCATGTTGCCGGTGTCCGGGGCGTTGCAGTTGAACACCTCGGCCGACCACAGGGCGCGGCCCATGATCTCGGCCAGGGGGGCGTATTCCAGATTGGTCAGCCCGGCCCCGTCATGCCCCGGCAGGAACAGGTTCCAAAGCCCCTCGGCGCGCGCCTCGGCCTTCAGCCGCTCCATGGTCGGGGGCTGGGTGTCCGGATCGGCCCTGACCTCGGCCCAGTAGTCGGCGGCGGCGGGCAGGACGCGGGCGTCCATGAAGCGCTTGAGGCGATCCTGCCACTCAAGGGCGCGGTCGGAAGGCTGGAAGTGCATGGGGAGGCTCCAATCTCTCCCTCCCCTTGCGGGGAGGGAGAAGGTCCGCGTCTCGCCTTACCGCTTCAGCAGCGGGGCCAGCTTCTGGGCGATCATCATGTCGCCGGCGATCTTCAGCTTGCCCTGCATGAAGGCCATCATGGGGTCCAGCCGACCCTCGGACAGGGCGATGAAGTCGTCCCAGTTGATCGACACGGTGGCGTCGGCGGGGTTGTCTTCGTTGGTCACGGCGTTGGGGACCGAGGCGCCGTCGATGAAGATGCGGCCCACGTCGCCCAGGTCGATCTTGACGGTCTTGCCCAGACCCGACGCCTCGCCCACGGCGTTGCGGATGTGTTCGGTTACGGAAGCCAGATCGGCCATGGTCGTCTCCCTTGAATGTTCAGCGATGGGTAGCCCCCGGCGCGGCAGGCCACAAGATCACCTAGGGTCAAGAGGATGACGGATTTTGGGGCCGGTCAGGACGAGCCGCGCTCCAGCACCGCCCGTCATCGCCGGGCCTGTCCCGGCGATCCATACGCTCTCAAAGGGCAGAGCGCGCCCGGAACGCTCCGTGAGTATGGATTCCCGGGACAAGCCCGGGAATGACGAATGGAGGAATATAAGTCCTCGCCATAGCCATCTACCGTTCAGTAAGAGCGCTCCACACAGGTCGATCAAGAGGACGCGGCATCATTGCCGACGTGTTCCGTCTTTGAGTCAACAATGTCCAGGGCCAGCTTCGTCATGGCTTGGCCCCATGTGATCGCATGTTTCATTTCTTCCAGTGGAACCGCATCAACAGCCAAAGAGTCAGCATCCACCTTTGCGAAAGTTGCAAACACTACATACTGAGGGTCACGCCTCCACACTCCGGCACAACGTGAATGCGCTAGAAGATTGCGAACTTTGGAGTGCTTTTCGTAACTCCGCTTATATTTTCGCAATTTTCCTGCAGCTTCAGCGCCAGTGGGATTAGTCAGCAACAGTTTTCGCATATGCTCGAATCTTGCGTGCGAAGGAACATCTTTAACGAGCTCAGCGCCTTGTGGCATCGGCACATTGAGGAGTCGACACAACATCATGCCAAGAGCCACATCGAGCGATGCCCAAGCCAGGACAAGATCCAACATCACATCGCGATGATGAGGTCCCAGTTCATCAATATCGTCTGCGTTTATCATCAGCAGCGTCCGGCGTACCAGGATGCAGGATGGCGGAGACGGAGGGAAATGGCGTGTGCCATCAGCCCTTCCCCTAAGCCCTTGATACCTTTAGCGCGCAACCAACTTTGTGTACCAAGCCGGTGTACCAAGGTTGTGTACCAAAATCGGCCCGACGAACAAGATCGATCAAGCGGGGCCGCAGCCACAACTTGGCGTTCCCGACAGGATTTGAATGTCACAGCTTCGATCCTTCTAAGTCGTTGGATCGTATAGGACTGTCTGCTTTTGTGGAGCAGGGATGTGTCACACCGGTGTGTCGCACTGGACGACCTCGCGGCTGTTCAGTTCCTTCTCGTGCGAGGGCCGGCGGGGACGATGGGTTAGGACAGTTGCTTATCAATCCCACTACCAGCGGGACTTGGCCCACGGGCAATCAGGTTTGAAAAGAACTCTCCGCACACGATGGCGAAGTGATGCCGTGGAGCAAAAACCGGAGCAAAATATCCGGTCCAGCTTGCCACTGGATGATGCCACATCCGTCGTGTGATCTGCTGAACTTCTGGCATATCAAAGGAAATCGAGGTCAAGGCGTGGGCGAACGCATTTCGGACAAATCTGATCCGGTTCAACTCGAGAGCCTCGTCCGTGGTGATGATTTTCAGCTTACTAGCCTGCTTTATCCGGTCATCGAACCGGCTGAGCTTTCCAGCAAAAATGGGATCGTCGACCTGAAGAAGTAGCCAGTTTGCAAGGGCGATTTTCAGCGCCTCCTCCACGGCAGCACCACAGACCAGCGCGACATACCTGTCCTTCGACGCCTCATCATGCACGGGGTCGTCAAGACTGAGCAGCAGCCGTTGCATTTCGCTGTCGGCCGGCATCGAACCAGCCGCCATCCTCAAGCGGCGAAAAAGTTCCTGGTCGGGCTCGGGATGGGCCAAGCTATTTCCCCCTCCGCAAGGATCTAAAAAATCTCGTGCGGTCAGCCTAAGGCAGTGAGTGAAGCGTCTATTTGAACCAACGCCTTTGCACACTCTGAGGCCAGATAATCGAAGTGTGCTCGGAACGTTTGATGGTCCGTGAGCGCCTCTCGCTCGAGCTCTCGACGGACATCAGGGGCAGCATGTCCCTTCGTCTTGCTGCGGAGATGGTTGAGGCGGCGAAGCGGCTCCACTACCGACTTCGAATGGTCGGCACTCATTCCTGATCCGATCAGGACTGCCTCCAAAACCTTCAGGCTGCCCCAAGCAGGATCGACCTTACTCCCAGTACGAGCGGCGAGCTTCTTGAGCGTTTTGCCGGAAAATCCCTCCACGACCAACTGGTCGAGGGCGAGCAAATCGTCTGCCCATTCTTTCGCCGAGCCGGATGTAGGATAGAGAACGCGGTCGTGAAGTTCTTGACCACGAGGGACCCACCAGGAAGGCGAAACCTCGTCCCATCGAGCTACGATCTGCTTCACGCTTTGAAGAGCGTCGGGCTCACTCCACTCACCAAGAAAGTCACTCCGAAATGACCGTTCAGAAACGAAACCTTTCGGCCACTCATTGAACAGCTTCCAGTACCTCTGTTCCTCAATCGGGAGCGCCGCTAAGTCACAAGCCAGAGTGTGCACTTGGCATTCGTCGTTCACGTCGTACGACTTCAAATACCAGGCGTTGCGGCATGAAATCGAGCGTTCGGTTACGTCGTACTTGTCCGGGTCGGCTCGGTAGCGCGCCAGAACTTCCGAACGAAAAAAACAGGCGAGGTCTCGAACGGCTTATCAGCAGCGGTGAAATAGTTTCGCACGCCGTCCGGTCCGCAGGAAACTTCGACGAGCGACCGATCCCGAATATCAAGCATCTTGAACGTCTCGTATTCATGAGGGCGTTCTTTGGACGCAATCCAATCGTTGACCATGGCGTCCACGGTGGTCCGGGAGAGGATCACCTGTACGCCATTGATATAGCTCGCCTGACCGGCGATTTTTCCCCCGTGGTAGACTAAATCATCGCTTTCATGATCGCTAAAAATCCTGCCGTCCCAAGAACGAAAACTCTCGGGAGCAGTGCGCGTGAAGTCGAACTTGCGGAGCATGCTTTGGCCGCTCACGGCCATGTAGTCTGAGAGCTTTTTGGCTTGTACCAAAACCACCGTCGTGTCGTCCCAGCCTGTCTTGCCAGCAATCTCGTGAAGGACGATCACGTCGACGAGGTCTCCCCGGTCGTCCAGCTCGCAGTAGGCTTTCCGTTCTGGGAGCCAATGCAGATTGAGCGCATGCACGATGCGCTGGTTAACCTCGACGGGTGACCGGTAGCCACGAAGACCGGGAAAGTCTCGACGAATGACGATGGGCTCGCCGTTCTCCAACAGCCCGTTGAAAGTACTTTCAAGCGGCTTTTCGAGATAGATGCGAGGAGGTTCTCCTCCACCCGTGACGTGCTGGATGCACCATGTAGCGTCAACGCTGAAATGCGCGTCCGCGAGGCGCTTCTTATCCGCCTTGGCTAGCAGGCTCTCGGGCGCGAGAACCGCATAGATGAAGGCAGCCGGCATCGACGCATAGACGACCAGATAGTCTGAAACCGCATTTGCCTTAAGGAAGGACGCAGCATTCTCGGCCCCTTCAAGCCAAGCGGGCCGATCACCGACAGGCATGACGGAATGAGTAGTGAGGCGCGCGATCTGGTGTGCAGAGGTCATTTTCCCCGTCTATACCATGAGCCACGCCACACCCCAGCTAGGCCCGCCTACAATCGCCAATCTCAACTATCTGACCTCGGCAAACCGTCCACCTTGCCAGTACCCGACCGTTCCATCGTCTGTTGCATCTAGATCATAGGTCGTCCGCCTAGCGTCAGCCGTGGACCAACGATACTGGGACTGCGCGAACCGCAGCTTTTGAAGGTGAGGAACCGCCCCTCTTTGCACCTGCGCGATATTTCTGTTCGATGCGAAAACCACGCCTACGTAGTCGATGATGGTCGCCCGCTCGCCGGTGACCCTGACCTCGACGTCCTGCTCCCAGAGATTGCGACGCATGGTTTCGCCATAGGCTTCTCGCATGGCAGGAAAATCCGCTTGCTGCCGTTGGGTTAGGGTCGTTCTCAAGCGACGACGCTCGCCTATCGCGTTCTCAGGCAAGCCATCTTCCGGGTGCTCCTCGAGAACGCGAGCCGCGTCTTCTAAGGCGGTCAAGCGCCGCCACACCTCGCCGACCGTTGCGGTGGGAGCGAGATTACCCAAAGCCTCCAAGCTGGCGCGGGCTGCAATAAAACCCTGTGCTTCCCGCTCACCGTCTTCAAGCCCAGCACTCCTATCTGATGCAGATTGGATGGCGTCCCGGAGACGACGTCCTTCCGGCGAAACACGACGTGCTTGCGGAACGTCCGCCGAGAAAAATGCCAGCACAGCGTCGGCGATACTTCCTCGATTTAAAGCGTCTTGTGCGGGGCGTAGCGGATCCCCTACGGCGACGATATCGACCCGCTCTCCTAGTTCTGCTGGGGCCGGCGCAGCCGGCTCATTGCGACTTCCTGAGCGCAATGTCTCGCCAGGCTGGACGGTTTCCCAACCTGCGTTTGAAGCTGGGGTCTGGGTTAGGATCGCCACGCCTACCACCAGCGACGCGAACGTCGGCATCCCCGGTCTCCTCATGAAAGCCACCCGCTGACGGATACGACGAACGACAGGCGGAATGAGCAGAAGGCCAGCGCAGACAGCCGCTAGGCCAATCACGCGTTGGGACGCCTCCGAACCCATGGTCAGCATCAGCAAGCCGACCGCTATCGATAGGCCGCCCCACGCTCCGCCCACGAAGGAGGCGACGGACTGGAGTGGCTTCCTACGCGGTGCGTTGCCGCCGCCGTCATGCTCGTCGCTCATAGTCGCCCCTACTTCTTTGTTCTCCGAGAAGCGTATTTCAGGTGCGGTTGATTGCAATAGGTTCTGCAATCACACCTAACCAGCATTGGCTTCCCTAACCCTTCCGGCCCCGATCTTTATCCCTGACCCCATCTCGGGGAGTGTTCATGGACGATCTGCGGCAGAGGTTCGGGAGGCTGGTGGCGGCAAACCGGCGGCGGAAAAACTGGACCCAGCAGAAGTTGGCCGATGAGAGTGGCGTGAGCCTCGACATGATCAATCGCATCGAACGGGGTGTGTCGGCGGCCCGATTTCCGAACATCAAAAAGCTGGCCGATGCCTTGGAGGTGGATCCCGCCGAGCTGTTCACGCCGGACCTGCCTCGCGGCGCTGGTCAGCGGCGGGTCCTCACCAATCTGATCGCTCGGCTGTCGACCTTGCCGGATCGTGATCTGGAATGGGTAGACCGACTGCTGGATGCTGCCCTTAAACCGAGAGCATAGGCGGCCTAAAATCGGCTTGGGCGGTCTGGGGCGGTCCAGTCCCGTCTCTTTGAGGAGTTGGTAAGGGACCCGCCCACTGCGTTCCTGCGGCGTTTAACACGCAGTCGGCCACGCGGGGCTACTCAGGCTTTCGGGAGCGGCGGCCCGAAGTCTCGCTCCAAGCGCTTCGTCAGCGACCATCAGGAGCATCTCCGTGGGATAGGCGCGCCTCCGCGCGGTCTGCCGCAGTCTGAATGACGAAGAGGGCCATCGCTCCGGCCAAGTTGACGACCAACTCCGCATGCCTAGGGGCGGGCTTCACCGGCCTTCGGCCGCTCCCGTGGGCGTCCCCCACCTTGTTCCGCACCGCCCCAAGCCCCTCGACCACCGCGGCGCACCCACCCAGCACTTGCTTGAAGATTATCTCGGTGTGCTGCGAGGGCGCGAGGCGCAGCAGCTCGCCTACCCGGCGGTACAGCTTCGGCAGATCGTCAGCGTCCCCGTAGGTCTCCCTCGCGTCGTCCAGCACGTTCTTTAGTACACTTTCAAGCATACTCCGCGCGGCTGTAATGGCCGCCGCTGGGTCGCTGGAGCGCCGCTGGAGGGCGCGCTGCCACGCCTCTGTAACGGCCTCGCTGTCGAAGCGAACCAGGCCCGAAGTTATGGCCTCGTCCGCAGGAGCAGGTTCGGGACGGTCGAGGTGATCCAGCAGCGGGCCGAACTCCTCCCGGATGTGCCGTCGCCTCGGCTCCCAGCTGCCATGGTAGTCCTTCGCGTAGGTCCAGAGCGTATCGAGGTCGCGGTTTTTTCTCACCACCTCAGGGACGAGTTCCGAAGGCATTGAGGGATCCCTGAGGAAAGCGCGCCTGACCCGCTCGTACTCCTCGGCCTCGACGGAATGGTCACCGCCAACCTTCCTGACCATCAACTCCTGCAGGACTTTGGCCCGATGAAAGGCTGCCGATGGCTCAGTCATGTACTGGTCTGCCCCGCAAGACGGCTCAAGCGATGGTACGAGATCATAGGTCGCCCTCGTAGAAGCGGTTGCGATATGGGCCTGTGACAATCGTTGCAGCGCTTAGATTAAGCCGTTCTCGCTCCTCGCTGTACTCCGGCGCCCCTTCCTTTGTCGCCGCATAGCTACGCCACCTGCGGCCGAGATCGTTGACGAAGCCGACGAGGTCTTCTCCCGCCGCGTCCGCATACATCGGGGACCAGAGAAGCGCAGCGAAGGGCAGCTCTTCAAACTCGACGTAGTGGTTCGTCTGGTAGATCACAGCTGTGATCGACTTGTAGCTCGTGCCGGACATGATGTGGCCGATTAGACCGATCACTAAGCCCGGCGGGATGCCTCGAAAGCCGTCATTAACGCAGATGAGGACGCCGCGGTGGTCGGGCAAACCTAGCTCCGCCTTTGTCTCTCGTATCTGCCGGTTTGCCTTGTTGACGATCCGCTGCAGAGGCTTCTTAAGCTCTAGGAGTATATCTCGTCGCAAAGAGCGAGCAGCATCATCGGGGTCCATTCCCGAGTACTTTTCGGCAAACCGTTCGATCCGAGCCTGCATGCCCGGAGCGTCAGCGAACTCTGTCTCCAGCACCTTCAGCTCTGCAATGACCTGAGCGGCAGGGAACAAATAGTCAGCATTCTGTACGCGCTCCCGCTTGATCAGAGGCGCAATCAACTGTCCGCCAGCCGTTTGAACGAACTCATTCCAATGGGGCTCATCGGCGACCCCTCGCATCTGACTGTAGTCTGGGTCCGCTTCACTCATGACCGGCGCACTACGCCTTTCGCCACGCTTCGCGCCAGCGACTAAGGCCGTCCGCGTCGTCGTAGGACCAGAGGGCGGCGACGGTCTCCTCCACCATGCGCTGCGCTTCTTCCAGCATTGCGGCAGCCGCGATGATCCGAATGATCGTGCCGCCCGACCCGGCCCCATCAGGCTCAGCAATGAGGTGATGCCACTCCCCACGCTGCCTGAGGTGCGCATCAAAGAAGTCGCGGGGTTCCTGTCCATCGAAGTGGTCAGCAGGGTACCTTCGGGCGAGGCGCACCCAGATATTCGCCACCACGCTGACCACGTCCCAGGTGGCTTCGTTCATCTGGATCGTCACGCCCGTGTCCCATGCCTCCTGAGCGAGCGCGCGGGCAGCGGTAAGCATTCCAGGCAGACCTGCCAGCAGTTTGTCTTGCGGTTGCTCAGCCACTGGGCCGGAGCTGACCGTCCCGTTGGCGTCATCAGGTTGGATGACGCTGCGAGTTACATCCGGCGAGCCAAGCCCGGCTTGAACCGCTGCCTCATCCGCCATCCTGCGGCGGCGGGCGACGGTCTCCAACCAATCGTCACGGGCTATGACCACGTCCGGCGCACGAAGGGCACGACCGAACCCGCCCCGCACCTGCGTATCGTTGTGACAGAGCAGGCATAACACCGCGAGGTTCGCGGGATCGTGGTGAGTGGGCTCCTCGTCAATGTGGTGGATTTGGACTGCCCGGCCGCGCTGGCGGCAAATGCAACACGTCCTGTCGCTGGCGAACTTCACCACCGCTGCCACATCCTCAGGAATGGGGGTTCGCGCCTTAGCCAAGTGTCACCTCAGGGCTCCCACGGCGACGACAAGGGCGGCGCAAAATGATCCAGCACACAGCAGTAGAGCAATGGTTCTCACCGCCGAAACCAACCGCCACAGAAGCGCAGCTCTCAGGATCACGGGGGCCTGCCAAAGGCGGTCGTTGACGGCCTCGCTGAAGTAATAGTCCTCCTCGGCCGTCATCGGCTCATCCTGGGGGTTCAGCCGGTTCCACACCGCCGCCCTGAACGTCGGCTCGATTATGCTGAGGAGGAGCGAGACCGTCGCGGCCACGCCAGCAAGTGCGAGGAAGGCTGCGGCTTGGTGGAGTGATGAGCGCCCTTCTGGGCCAAATAGCTCTGCGAAACCCGCGAGGGTTGCCACTGCAGCGAAGCTCCCTGCCATCGCCAGTTTCGTGAACCCCTTAAGCTCGTCACCGGCCTTCGCCCTTGCCTTCTGTACGGCCTCAGATCGAGAGGGCGGAAGGAGTGCGTTGAGGCGGGCGTGCTGGTGGCTGTCGCATTTCCCTCGGATCGCCACCGAGGACAGCCATCGCCAGAACCACCACATGCTCGCTCCTCCCCGCTACCGGATTTGTGGGCTGCGTCGTACCGGAAGTCATCCCCGGTGAAGGGTCAGTCTCTCCGATGACACGTCCTGGCGGCAGTTCGGCAGGCGCGCTCGTCTGTGGTTGTGTCAGTGTCTGCGTCAAGGCTGAGCGCCAACGTCCGCTCAGGAGCGTTCCCGGGTGACTGTTTGTCGCCTAACGAGGCCGCTTCGGATAGGATCAATCCGCCTCACTGACCACCATCAGCCGGATAGCATGGAGATCGGCCAGAGACTGGCGGATAAGCTCCCGAACACCTCTTCCGGCATCGGCTGACAGGCCATGGCGGGTTAGGCTGTAGCCGTCGGCCTCGACCCGAAGCCGGTCTAAGTCTGGACCTCCGACCCAGCGGTCCAGACACTGGCCTTCGACCACAAACACAGCGTCTGCGACTGCAGCTTGAGCCTTTGCCGCAGATAAGGCGGCCAAGGCGGGTGATTGCTGGGAGAGTGATCTGGAGAACCGACCGATGGCTTGACGCCCCAGCCGCTCGTGCTGGTCAAAGGTCTCGGTCGGGTAGCCGTCGATCAGCCTGCTCTCCGGCATGGCGTCATTCCGTTTGGCATCGTGCTGTTTCAGACGGGCCGCCACGATGAACCCGACGCTCATTTCATCCAGAGGGTGGAACAGGGCGGCTCTGGCGGCGCGGGCTGAAGCCGGCTCCATTTGATCTGTCAGCATTTCCCCGGCCGCCATGACGCCTTGCTGATCAGCCGGGCGGATGCGGTAGCCTTTCGGCACGATCCCCCGGAGCACTGACAGGGCGGCGTAAGCCTCGTAGGGATCAGACCGGGCAAATCGGTCGAGCAACTGGCCGGTGCTCATCCCACCGAACAGGCGGAACATCTCTGGCTCGTCGGTGCCCGTGACGAAGGCCAGCTCGATAGCCGCGCGAGACTTAGTGGCCTCTGCCATCCGCCGCGTCAGAGCTATCAACAGGGGGAGTTCGCCAACGGCTTTTCGGAAGCCGGCCCGCTGGGCGGCGGTAGCCCAAAAGACCGCGTCAGGAGCGCCGATGCCGATGTCCTCGACGGCTATTGTCGAGATTGCCCGCCAGACATATCGAGGATCTAGCCGATGGAGGGCAAGGGCCATCCTGACCGCCCTGTCGGTCTGACCCCGTCGACAGGCTTTCTGAAGACAGCTTCTGATCCGCCACCGATGCTCAGGATCGATGTGAGCCGGTTGCGGCTCCAGCGTCGCCCAGCGGGTGGCCCAGGCGAAGGCTTCCTCCACGAGGAGGTCGGATGAAGGGGGAAACACGGCGGCTCCGAAGGCTGTTGGATTGGCCTTCGAGCGTGGAGATCATGGCTTGGCAGAGAAGGTGGTAATGTCGAGCCGGCGGAGCAGTTTCGAGACACCGGAGTGATGCCAGCGCCCGGCTTCTCGGGTTGCCACGCCCATGGCGTTGAGACACTCGGCGATCTGTCTCGTCGTGATCGCCCCGGCACTCAAGACCGCCTCGACCTGCGGACGGACAGTCTCTGCGAAGTCGGCAGCGAGCCGCTTGTGCTCGGCGGCCAGAACAGCCCCGTTCGCCCCGAGGATCGTGCCCCGAGCTTTTGCTGCGGCCATAGCCGCCCGGGTACGCTCCCGGATGATCGTTCGCTCATGCTCGGCGAAGACTGCCAGCAACTGAAGCGTCAGCCTGTTTGCCTCCGGTACATCCGCCGCTCGAACATCGACCCCCGCCTCCAGTAGCTGGGCAATGAAGGCCAGCGACCGAGAAAGTCGATCCAGCCGCGCAATCACGAGGACCGCCTTCTTGCGCCGGCAAAGGTCCAGCGCCGCCGCAAGTTGCGGTCGATCCCGAACCGCTCCGCTTTCGACCTCGGTGAAGGCGGCTAGTATCGGCTGGCCCGTTCGGGCAGCATATCTCTCGATAGCTTCTTGTTGCGCTTCCAGCCCGAGCCCGGAAACCTGCTGCTTGCCGGTCGAGACGCGCGTGTATGCGACGAGGGACATGGTGCTGGATCGGATAAGGGTTGGTTTAGGCGATCCACGGCGTAATCGACCCACTCTGGCAGGGAAGGATTATTTTCCTCTGCGGCCGTTCCCGCGCTTTGGCGGATCGGTGACAACTTCACCTTCGCGTTCGAGGATGAGCTTTCCGACTAGGTAAACCCGGTTTCGGTTAGGCAGCCGGGAAATCTCTTGGGCGCGGGGATGTGCGACGAACATGCCCCCACCTAGGTCGCGGGCAATCTGGTGGTGAACAAGCCAGGCCAAAAACGTCTCAGTCGATGGTCGCCAGTCCCGGCCGACCAAAAACGGAAGTCCTCCGAACGCCACGTTAGCTAGAACGTAGCCCTTCCACACCGGCCTGCGTTGCACTTGGTCGGCGGCGGCATGCAGCATCAGTAGGATATGAGGCAGACGACGTCGTCCCCGTAGCCAGGTGGTCTTCCGGTTAGTCGGCCGGGGAGCCGGCACGCGGATGTGGCGATGTCTGCGCTTATCTATGAACGCCTTCATGCTGCACCTGATGAGCGGAAAATGATGGGTGCCTAGGGGCGGCTCGGCCTGGTTGGACGGGCGTTCGCGCCGCATTTTTAGTCACCGGCCGATAGCGTCCTATTCGCACCCGTGACTGGCGTAGATCCCGGCCTTGGCTGCCTTCATGAGCTGGGTGCGAACCGGCGGGATGACGTACTGATGGACGTGCACCCAAACGATGAGGTCACTCGCTGTGGACCGGTCCCACATGGGTGAGCCAGCTTGCCAGTGACGCGCTTTCGTCATGGCGCGATCCGAGAGGTCTTCCCATGACCCCTCCTCCAACAGGCTATGCTCAAGGCGGGCGTAGAACTTGTCGAAAGCAGCCTCTGAGGGCCTAAAGCGTACTCCTCCGCCGAACGCCTTTGGAACCCAGACCATTCGATAGCCGAGGGCTTCGATGGGAGAGCCCATCTTGGTGACCTCGTTGTGCTTCATGAGGAGCGGCCCGGCGGGGTGCTGAAGGAACGCTTCAGCCAAGGCGCTTTTGTTCGCCTCGCATTCCGCCTCGGTGCGCGTTCCGGTGACGATGTCGTCACCGAAAATGAGCACCACTTCACCGGCCAGCTGACTGAGCACCGGGGTCAGCAACATGGCGGCGATATAGGGGGATGCGAGCGAGCCTTGTGGGATGCCCCGGCGGGCCGCCTGCTCTGACGCTTGGTTATGCTCCTCCGTCTCAATCGGGGTGTCGGGTGGGAGCAGCAGGGAGTTCACCACGACGGACCTGGGGAGGGGAAGAGCGGTAATGACCCCTTCCCTATCGAAGGATCCGTAGCAGTCCTTAATGTCACTCGTTGAAAACCATCGTGCTCCTTTCTTGGTTACGGCGGACTGCATCGCCAGCATTGCCCGAGTGACGCCCCGGCCTTTGCGGCAATAGTCAAATGGGCTCTCTCCGTGGCTCGCTCGCAGGATGTCCGCGACCAGCCGTTGGAGAGTACGGCGCATCGGCCCAAACCGTACGATAAGCCGTCGGCCACCGCCCGCCTTGGGACGGTAAAAGGCTGCTACTGGCTCTCCGCAGTCGCGGCGGGGGTCGAGTATCGCGGACATTTCCCTGGCGGCCACAAACCCGATGGGCGACCGGTATTTCGGCCATGCCAGCAGAAGGCTACAAAAGCGGGCGTCAGCATCACGAAGCGCATGGTACTCGAGCTTCCTCTGCGCACGACCGGATCGGGCCGACCGGCCAGAAAGCTTACGCAGGGCTCGGGCATGGCGGGTGGCGCAGCGACGGATTTCTTCCGCGAGCTGAGGACAGTCATCCCAGCCCTTTCCCAGGGCGCGCCACGCGACATTCACAATGCGGCTCGCAGCTAGCGGTGACCTTGCAGTCATGACCGATCCACGCCCCGGTATGATCCAAGGGCCTGCTCGAGGCGCGCAGCGCGGTTGAGCCGGGCCGAGCGGCTACGATGAACGTAGGGCCTTTCTCGGGCGGCTTCGGACAGGGTCCGAGGTGGGAGCATCAGCCCAAGCTCGTAACCGCGAATGAGAAGCCTCCGGAGAGAACTCTTCGTCCAAGGCTTTCCTGGTGGCGTGCCCCACTCCACACCGTTCAGGGCTTGGGCCAACTCGACGACGCCTCTAATGCCCCGCTCCTGAAGAGGAAGTATCCTGCTGGCGTAGAAGATGACCTCTTGATCATAGGCGCGCCCCCGATTGGAACGACGAGGAGACGAGCGGCTCACTTTTCCGCCCTCATCCGGTCGGGCACCTGGCGCTCAATCCACGCATCCAACGTCGAGCGGCGGTACCAGCTGCGCTTTCCCAGCTTCACAAACACTGGCCCAGATCCGGACATGGACCAGTGAGCAAGGCTAGAAACAGACACGCCCAGATATGACGCTGCCTCTTCGCGGGTGAGTAGTTCAGGGTCACGCGGCCGAACCGGTGACAGCGCGCCAGCGCGCGTAGTGAGGGATACAGACATCACGATCTTTCCAATGCGGACGATGTGCCCGGCGAGACTGACTGAATGAAAAGTGTCAAACTGCGCGGCTATTCGCCGCCAATGACAGATTGGTCACACTCACAAGGTGTGCCGCTGCGTGATGCTATGGCGACCTGAAGCCGCCGGATCCCAGACATCATGCAAATCGCAGCCGCGCCTGTCAATCGAAGTCAGTCGAATATTTTTCGAATACGCGGTGATGCAATGACTTGACAAAAGTGGATCGGTGACAACTTCAATCAGTCTTTGGTTACTCTATGAAGCAGTGCCATCTTCATAATCGCTTCTTTCGCAACGTCGAGTGAGATGCCTTCGCCGTACCCGTCGCTCGTCTGTTTACCCGTATGCCCGATGACCCGGTCAATCACGTACTGGGGCAGCAGCGCGTTGCGCAAAGCGTCCTCGGCCGTATGCCTGAACGAATGGAAAACTAGCGAGGGATCGTCCAGCCCAATCTTGTCCATCAGCCGAGCGAACCACTTGGAGAACACGGTCGATGGCTGACCGTCCGCCCCATAGCCGATCTGCCAAAAAAGCCGTTTCGAAGGCCGCTTCTCCTTCGTACGACGCTTCACGAAATCGCCGAAGCCCAAGTCCAGCACGTCCGGATGGATCGGAACGCGGCGGACCCCCGCGTCTGACTTGACCAGCTTCTCCTCCCCGCTGCCCTGCGCCGCCGATCCTTCCTCGGTTATCAGGATATGAGGCACAGGCTCTTCCAACCGAACGTCGGCCAGATGCAGTTGGACAAGCTCCCCCAGCCGCGCGCCGGTGTAGTAGCCAAGGACGGGGATCCAGTAGTACGCATCCTTGATAACGTTCGGTCCCGGCTCGAAGCGCCGGTTGTGGGATTTCATGCCCCTGAAAACTGGAGCTGCGAAAAGCACCTCCAACTCGCTGGATGTGAAGGAGCGGCGGGCCTTTCGGCCTTTGGGCTTTTTTGCCTTGGGCAGTCGCACGCCTTCGGCGGGGTTTGCCGATATCAGACCTTGCTGGTCCCGCGCCCAGGCGAAAAAGGCTCTGCAGGGGTTGAACAGGTTCTCCACTGTGGTGGCGGAGATGCGGGCCTCTTCATTGTCCGTTTGTTTCGCGAGGAAGGTCTCACCCACGTCGCCCTTAGAGCGGTGACGAAGGCGGCGCAGCGCATCGCGATAGCCCACAATGTCTTGAGGGGAGATCGACGAAATTGGCAGATCAGGACCAAGGTGCTCACGAAGATGCCCCAACTGGCGACATCGTCCCTTCCATGTTTTCGGTCGCCAAGTCTGCCTGCCTTCATCCAGATAGAGGTCAAGGGCTTCACCCAAAGTCGGACCAAGATTGGCGGTGGGAGCAGCCCGCGCTTCCAAGGAAGGCGCAGCCGCTTTTCTGAAAAGCGGGTCATGCGGTTCATACGAAAGCAGCCGCTCCGACATCCGGAATAGGAAGAGACGATCCCTTTCCAGCAGCGCCCGCGCGACACCGCTGCGGAGATCGTCGAACCTTTCAGATGACACGGCGTCAGGTTCGATCCCGGCCCGCTGCAGAATGAGCAGAGCCTCGGTATCGACCGGCTGATCGAACTGGCCCGTCTCCAGCTGCCCTTCAACCAGTGCGCTGTGCACTTCGGTCATTGCTCGCTGATAGTCCCGCTCTAGGTCGGGCTGCGACGTTCTTGGCTGGAAGCCGTCGGTCACCTGAGCCGCCAAGTCGGAGAAGCAGGTCTGTATCAGTCCTTGCACCTCGTCGCGGGTGATGCTGCTCGTCCGTGCCATCTCAAATACCTCCATCACGCGCGATGCGTATCGGAGCGCCAATGGGCGAGCTTGAGCGAAGGTGTGGACCCGAAGGGACCGCCGAACTTCCCGAAAGCCGACCCGCAGACGCAAGTCGTCCGGCACCCGCACGCGCAGATGAAAAGTGCCATGACGTCGTTGCAGATGCGGGACATGGCTTCCGCCCTTGGCGGCACGTCCCATCCCTAAACCCGCCTTTGGCGAGCCGCCCGACACGTGGCCTCGGGCGAGGGAGCGTGTACCGCGCCCGTGTACCAAAAGGTCGGAGGGCGCAGCAGACCGAAGTTACCCCCATTGATTTCCAAGGGGAAACCCGGGGGATGGCGGAGACGGAGGGATTCGAACCCTCGATACCCCTTACAGGGTATGACGATTTAGCAAACCGTTGCCTTCAGCCACTCGGCCACGTCTCCGGCAGGGGCTTCCGATAGCGGGTCGCGGCGGCGGGCGCAATCGGGGTTTGCGCCGTTAACGTGAAATCCACGGCGCCGTGCTTGTCTGGCCGTCAGACCAGAACGGCCGCCATGCTCTCCATCCAGACACGACCCGACATCGCCCCGTCCGAAGACGCCGCGTCGCCCCTTGACGCGGCGGGGCTGCAGGCGCTGGCCGCCTCGGCCCTGACGCGCCCGGCCGCGCAGTCGCCGGATCAGAAAGCGGGCCAGAAAGCGGGGCCGAAATCGGGCCCGGCGCGGCGCGGGCCGTTCCGGCCCGAGGTGTGGCTGAGCGCGCGCCAGAGACACGCCTCGCGGCTGGCCGCCCACTGGTTCCGCGCCGTGGACGGATTGGCGGTGATCGCCCTGACCCTGATGTGCGCCGCCGTCACGGCCGCCCCCCAGGGGCTGCTGGACCTACCGCTGTCGATCATCCTGCCCTATGCGGCCGGCGCCGTGATCGTGCTGACCGCGCTGAAGGCGGCCGGCGCCTATGGATTCTCGCGCGATCAGCGCCTGGCCGTCCACCTGGGCGTGGTCGGGGCCTCGGCCGCAGGGGGCGGGGCCGTCGCGTCGGCCCTGGCGCTGATGCTGTCCGGGCCGGGCGTCGTGACGCCGGTCGTGCTGTGGGCGGGCCTGACCCTGATCGTGCTGCTGGGGCTGCACATGGTGTGGTGCGCCCGGGTGCGAGGCTGGCGCGCCGGCGGCGCCCTGACGCCCAATGTGGTGGTGGTCGGCGCCACGAAGCACGCCGAGAAGCTGATCCGCGAGGCGCTGGAGCGGCGCGACCTGAATGTTCTGGGCGTGTTCGACGACCGGTTGGCGCGGGCGCCCGACAGCGTCGAGGGCGTGCCCGTTCTGGGCGACACCGAGGCGCTGATGACCCACCGCATGACGCCCTATGTGGATCACATCGTCCTGGCCGTGGATCCGGCCGCGCGTGAGCGGGTGCGGGAGCTGACGCGCCGTCTGGGCGGCCTGCCCAATGAAGTGACCCTGCTGGTCGATCCCCGGGGCGCCGACGAGCGCAACGCCGCGCTGGAAAAGCTGGCGCGCGCGCCCCTGGCGCCGCTGAACGGCCCAGACCCGGACCGGGCGGCCTTCAACAAGCGGCTGCAGGACCTGGTCATCGGAAGCCTGATGCTGATCGGGCTGGCGCCGGTTCTGGCCGTCATCGCCCTGATGGTGCGGCTGGACAGCCCCGGGCCGGTGCTGTTCCGCCAGCGCCGCCACGGCTTCAACAACGAGGAGATCGTGGTGTGGAAATTCCGCACCATGCGCCACGAGGCCGCCGACGCCACGGCGTCGCGCCAGGTGACCGCCGACGACGACCGCATCACCCGCGCGGGGCGCTTCCTGCGCTCCACCAGCCTGGATGAACTGCCGCAGCTCATCAATGTGCTGAAGGGCGAGATGTCGCTGGTCGGGCCGCGCCCCCACGCCATCGGCATGAAGACCGGCCATGTGGAGTCCGCCCGGCTGGTCGCCGAATACGCCCACCGCCACCGCATCAAGCCGGGCATGACCGGCTGGGCCGCCGTCAAGGGGTCACGCGGGCCGCTGCACACCGCCGCCGAGGTGCGTCAGCGCGTACGGCTGGACGTGGAGTATGTGGAGCGCCAGTCGTTCTGGCTGGACCTGTGGATCATGGCGGTGACCGTGCCCGTGCTGCTGGGCGACAGGGTGGCGGTTCGCTGATGTTCTGGCGCGGGGTCTGGGGCTATCTGCCGGCCAACATCGTGCAGGGCGTGGTCGGGTTCCTGGCCATCGTGGTGTTCACGCGCCTGCTCAGCCCCGAGGATTTCGGGCGTTACGCCCTGGCCTATTCCGTGTTCACCCTGGCCCATGTGGCGGTGTTCACCTGGCTGGAGGCGGCCATGGCGCGCTACTGGGCCGCCGAGACGCCCCAGACCGGCCTGGCGGACCATTTCGCCAGCCTGTACCGCGCCGCCTTCTGGCTGACGGCGGCGTTCATTCCGCTGGTGGTCTTCGGCGTCATGCTGTGGCCGGCCGAGCCGGCGTTCCGCCTGGCGCTGGGCGTGGCCCTGATCGGGGTGCCGGTGCGCGCCCTGGCCAAGCTGGCCCAGGAACGCTACCGGGCCGCAGGCGAGGTGGCCAAGGCGGCGGGGCTGGACATGGCCACCACCACCGGCGGGTTCCTGATCGGGGTGGTGTTCGCCCTGGCCGGACTGGGCGGCGCGGCGCCACTGCTGGGCCTTCTGCTGGCGCCCCTGTTCGCCCTGCCCTTCATCCTGCCCGGCGAACTGAGGCACGCGCGCGGCGGGGCGCCGGACCCGGTGCGGCTGAAACGCTACGCCGCCTTCGGCTATCCCATCGCCGTGTCGCTGATCCTGTCGCTGGTGCTGGCCTCGACCGACCGGTTCCTGCTGGCGGTGTTCATGGACGAGGCGGCGGTGGGCGCCTATCACGCGGGCTATTCCATCGCCAACCGCACCCTGGACGTCATGTTCATCTGGCTGGGCGCCGCCGGGGCGCCCGCCATGGTCATGGCGCTGGAGCGCGGCGGGCGCCAGGCGTTGCAGGACGCCGCGCGCGAACAGGCCGGGCTGTTCGTGCTGGTCGGCCTGCCCGCCGCCGTCGGGGTCATGCTGGTGGCGCGCCCGCTGGCCGAGGTGCTGATCGGCGAGGACCTGCGCTCGGCCGCCGCGCTCATCACCCCCTGGATCGCCCTGGGCGCGGCCCTGTCGGGGGTGACAGTCTATTATTTCAACCAGGTCTTCACCCTGGGCCACCGCACCGACCGGATGCTGTGGGCCATGGCGGTTCCGGCCGGGGCCAATGTGATTCTGAACCTGATCCTGATCCCCCGGTTCGGCCTGATCGGCGCGGCCTGGGCCACGGCGGCCAGCTTCGCCCTGGGTCTTTGCGCCTCGATCCTGATCGGCCGCTCGGTCATGCGCCTGCCCATTCCGTATGAGGCGCTGGCGCGCTGCGGCCTGGCCTGCGCGGTCATGGCGGGGGTCGTGGCGGTCATCCCGCCGGTGGGCGGCGCGGTCGAGCTGATCGCCAAGGCGGCGATCGGCGGGGCGGTCTATGCTCTGGCCGCAGTGATTCTCAACGCATCGGGCGTGCGCGACACGGCCACGCGCCTGCTGAACGACTATCGCGCAAGGGGGGCCGGGGCATGAGCCGAGCCATCGTCAACGCCCGCTGGCGGGGCCGCCGCCCGGCCCTGTCGGTGCTGATCCCGTTCTATCGGGACGACCCCTGCGGCCTGCTGAGCGACCTCAACGACGAGGCCAGCGTGGTGGACCGTTCGGTGGAGGTCATCGTGCTGTCCGACGGCGGCGGGGACGCCGAACTGGTCGCGCGCGTGGCGGCGGCGGTCCGGTCGATGCGCCTGCCCGCCCGCCTGATCGACCTGAAAAGGAACGAAGGCCGCTCAAAGGGGCGAAATCGCCTGGCCGCCGCCGCGCGCGGGGGAAGTTTCCTGTTTCTGGACAGCGATATGCGGCCGGATCATCGACATTTCCTTGAGGTCTGGGCCGATCTGATTGCGCGCGAGGATCCGGCCGTGGCCTTCGGCGGCTTTTCGCTGTTACAGGCGCCGGACGAGCCGCGCTTCGCCGTGCACCGGGCGCTGGCCTCGCGCTCGGAATGCGTGCCCTATCAGGACCGCGCCCGCCAGCCGGAGAAGTACGTCTATACGTCCAATCTGCTGGTGCGCCGCGACGTGTTCGAGGCCGAAGCCTTCGCCCAGAGCTTCACCGGCTGGGGCTGGGAGGACGTGGAATGGGCCATGCGGGTCTCGCGCCGTTTCCGCGTGGTGCACGTGGACAATCCGGCCACCCACATGGGCCTGGACACGGTGGAGGCCCTGGCCGCCAAATATGAGCAGTCGGCGCCGAACTTCGCCCGCGTCGTGGCGCGCCACCCCGACATCGTCTCGGCCTATCCCAGCTACAAGGCGGCGCGGCTGCTGAAACGGGCGCCGGGAATGGACATGGCCCGGCCCTTGCTGAAACGGGCGGCGAAGACCGAATGGCTGCCCGCCGGAACCCGGGCGTTCTCGCTGAGGCTCTATCGGGCCGCGCTCTATGCGGAGGCTGTGTGATGCAGGAAGCCCAGGCCCAGCCCTACAACGCCGACGCCAGCCTGTTCGGCAAGGTGCGCCGCCGCGCGGTGCGGATGATGCATCGCCGCGCCGCCCGCCTGTCCCACGATGGGCCGGTGGTCAGCTTCACCTTTGACGACGTGCCGATTTCGGGCGCCGAGACGGGGGCCGCGATCCTGGAGGCCGCCGGTGCGCGCGGCACCTGGTATGTGTGCGCCGGGCTGTTCGACCAGCCGGGGGACATGGGGCGCTATGCCAACCGCGACGAGGTGGCGCGGCTGGCCGAGGCGGGCCACGAGATCGCCTGCCACACCCATTCGCACCTGGATTGCGGCATAGCGGACGAGGCCGCCATCGGCGCGGACGCCGACCGCAACGCCGATGAACTGGCCGGCTTCGCTCCCCGACCCCGCCATTTCGCCTACCCCTATGGAGAAGTCTCGCCCCAGGCCAAGAAGGCGCTGAAGGGCCGCTACGGCTCGTTGCGCGCGGTGCATTCGGGAATGGTCGTCAGCGGATCGGACCTGAACCAGTTGCCCGCCGTCGGCATTGAGGGCGAGGACGGCGAGGCCGAGGCCATGCGCTGGATCGACCGGGCGGTCGCAAACAACGCCTGGGTCATCCTCTACACCCACGACGTGCGCGACGATCCGTCGAAGTACGGCTGCACCCCCGCCGCGCTGGAACGCCTCGTGGCCCATGCCAAGGCGCGCGGGGCCGCCATCCGCACCGTGGGCGAGGTGCTGTCATGAGCGGGGACGTGGCCGTCATCATCCCGACCCTGCGTCGGCCTGACAGCCTGGAACGTGCGCTGAGGTCGCTGTTCGTGCAGACGCGCGTGGCCGACCGCATCCGCGAGATTGTGGTGGCCGACAACGACCCGCAAGGCTCCGCGCGCGAGCGGGTGGAGCATCTGCGCGCCCACAGCCCCTGGCCCCTGATCTATCGCCATGTCCCCAGGCCCGGCGTGGCGACGGCGCGCAACGCCGCCCTGGCGGCCACGGATGCGCCGCTGATCGCCTTTCTCGACGACGACGAGGCGGCCGAGCCGAGCTGGCTGGCGAACCTGATGAAGGCCCATGAGGCGTTCGGGGCGGACGTGACCTTCAGTCCCATCCGGGGGCGGGCGCCGGACGCGCCGGCCTGGGTGAAGCCGTATCTGGAGCGTTTCTTCGGGCGCGAAGGCCCGGCCGAGAGCGGCCTGATCGACCATTCATACGGCTGCGGCGCCTCGCTGATGACGCGGGCGACCGCCCTGCCCGGCCCGGCGCCGTTCGACGTCTCCGCCGATCAGTCCGGCGGCGAGGACGACGCGCTGTTCGCGGCCCTGACCGCGCGCGGCGGCCGGTTCGGCTGGGCCGCCGACGCCTGGGTGGAGGAGTTCGCCCCGCCCCACCGCGCCACCCTGCGCTACGCCCTGACCCGCGCCTTCGCCTATGGCCAGGGACCGTCGCAGACGGCGGCCAAGGATCGGAACTGGGTCGCCGTCGCGCGCTGGATGATCGTGGGCGCGGGCCAGGCGACGGTGTTCGGGGCGGCGGCCCTGATGATGACCCTGGTCGGCCACTCGCGCCGCGCCTTCCTGATGGACCGCGCCGCGCGTGGCCTGGGCAAGGTCGCCTGGATGCCGGGGCTGGAGCCGCGCTTCTACGGCGCCAGCGAATTGAAGCGTCTGGGCGACGCCTGATGGCGTTGCCTTCCCCCGGGACAGGCCGCTATGCGTAGCGAAACGAAACCCAGGAGACGCCCGTGGCCATTCCCGCTTCGCTGCAACAGGGCCTGAAACTGCCCGTCATCGCCGCCCCCATGTTCCTGGTGTCCGGCCCGGATCTGGTGGTGGAGGCGTGCAACGCCGGGGTGATCGGAACCTTCCCCTCGCTGAACCAGCGCACCACCGAGGGCTACCGCGACTGGCTGATCGAGATCCGCGAGCGCCTGGGCCCTGACGCGGCGCCCTTCGGCGTCAATCACATCGTCCACCCCACCAATCCGCGCCTGATGGCCGACATGATGGTGTCGGTGGAGCAGAAGGTGCCCCTCATCATCACCTCCCTGGGCGCGGTGCGCGACGTGGTGGACGCGGTGCATGGATACGGCGGGGTGGTGTTCCACGACATCGCCAATGTGCGCCACGCGCGCAAGGCGGCCGAGGCGGGCGTGGACGGGCTGATCCTGGTGGCGGGCGGCGCGGGCGGCCACGCCGGGGTGGTCAACCCCTTCGCCCTGGTCAACGAGGTGCGCCGCTTCTTCAACGGAACGATCATCCTGTCGGGGTGTTTATCCACCGGCCAGGACGTGGCCGCCGCCCTGATGATGGGGGCGGACTTCGCCTATATGGGCACCCGCTTCATCGCCACGACCGAATCCATGGCCCAGCCGGAATACAAGCAGATGATCGTGGACTCCGGCGCTTCGGACATCACCTACACCCCCGCCGTGTCGGGCATTCCGGCCAATTTCCTGACCCCGTCCCTGGTCGCCAACGGCATCGATCCCAAGAGCCTGCCCGAGCACAAGCTGGACATGGGCGAAGAGGCGCGGGCCTGGAAGACCGTATGGTCGGCCGGCCAGGGCGCCGGCGCGGTGCACGACATTCCCGGAGTCGCAGAACTGATCCGCAGGCTGAATGACGAATTCGAATCCGCTTGTGATAAATTCGTCAGAAAGCGGAGTTAATGGCGCGGCGTCTTCCTCATCAAACCTCGAGTCGATCCATGATCCGCACCGCTGTCCTGGCCGCCGCCCTGATGGGCCTGCCCGCCGCCGCATACGCCCAGACGCTGCCGGACGGCTTCGGCATCGAGATCGGCGCGGGCACCGACAACCGCTCCAAGAACACCTCCAAGACCGAGGGTGACGCCTATGCCTACGGCATCATCGACTGGGCGCCGGCGACGGGCGATGTCTATGTCTCGGGCTCCATCGAGGGCGTCGACGCCTCGGGCGCCGACTGGGAGAGCAAGCTGACGGTCGGCTGGACGCCGCAGTTCGCGGGCTTCGACTTCGACATCAACGCCGCCCACAAGTGGCTGATCGACCCGGTTCCGGGCACGGACGACGACGCCTGGGAGTTCACCGCCAACATGTCGCGCTCCATCGGCCCGGCCAGCGCGCGGCTGCAGTATCAGTATTCCCCGGACAGCACCGGATCGACCGGCAGCTTCACATGGGTCGAGGCGCGGGTGGGCTGGGAATTCACCCCGCGCCTGGAGGCCACCGCCGCCATCGGTCGGCGCGAGCTGCGCAACAGCCCGGATTACACAGGCTGGAACATCGGCGCGACCTACGCCCTGACCCGGAACCTGGACCTGGACGTGCGCTACTACGACACCAGCATCGACATCCCCGGCGACCGCAAATACGCCGACACCCTCGCCGCCGAGATCAGCCTGGCGTTCTGAGGTCAGGCTTTCGCCGACATCTGATCTTCAAGAGGCCTTGAGGCGGATGGCTGGGGAACTAGGACTCGAACCTAGAATGACGGTACCAAAAACCGTAGTGTTACCATTACACCATTCCCCAGCAGGTCCGGCGTCCCGGGCGGTTCGCCATCGGGAGGCGGTCGAATACGCCAAGCGGATTCAGGATGCAACACCGGTTGTGCGGCCTTTTTAACAAGGGCGCGGAACAGCGCTTGCGGGGGCCGAAGCGCCTCGTTATAAGCCCCGTCCTCAAGTCGGAGTGTGGCTCAGTCTGGTAGAGCACCGCGTTCGGGACGCGGGGGTCGCAGGTTCGAATCCTGCCACTCCGACCATTATTCTGGCCCTATCGCTCGGCGCGCGGCGCCTCGCTGCTTGAGGGCGGGGTTTTCTTTCTTGCCCTATCGCTCGGCGCGCGGCGCCTCGCTGCTTGAGGGCGCTTTCTTTTCCTTTCTGCCCTACCGCTCGTGGCGCGGCCGCTCGCTGCTTGAGGGCGGGGTTTAATCCTTTGCCTTTGCGGCCGTTTCGGCCAGGTGGGCGCCGACGCCTTCGATGGGGCGCTGGCCGAGAGCCTTGCGGCGGGCCAGGAGGTCGGGGGAGCCGGCGTCGTGGTCGGCCATCAGGCGGCGGACGAAATCGCCGTTTCGGACCTCGGCCAGCACATCGTCCATGGCCTTGCGCGACTGTTCGTTGATGATGCGCGGGCCGGTCAGATAGGCGCCGTATTCGGCGGTGTTGGAGATGCGGCCGAAGGCGCCGGCGATGCCGCGCTCGAACATCAGGTCGGTGACCAGCTTGACCTCGTAGAAGCACTCGAACCAGGCGACCTCGGGCGGGTATCCGGCCTCGACCAGCTTCATGAACGCCTGGTCGATCAGCTGGCCGACGCCGCCGCACAGGACCACCTGTTCGCCGAACAGGTCGCTTTCACATTCGGCCTTCATGGTGGTCTCAAGGATGCCCTTGCGGCCACAGCCCAGCGCGGCGGCGTAGGCCAGGCCGATGCCCCTCGCCTGCCCCGTCGCGTCCTGATGCACCCCGAACAGGCAGAAGACGCCGTCGCCCTGTTCGTAGATCTCGCGGATGCGCGGGCCGATGCCCTTGGGCGAGGCCAGGATCACGTCCAGGTCGGCGGGCGGCTGGACCAGACCGAAGCTGATCGACAGGCCGTGGGCGAAGACCAGCGCCGTTCCCGGCCGCACATGGGGGGCCAGTTCGTCGGTCCACAGGTCGCGGTGGGCCTCGTCCGAGACCATGATCGCCAGGACATCGCCCCAGGCCGCCGCCTCGGACGCGGTGAGCACCTGAAAGCCGTCCGCCTCGGCTCGGACGCGGGTGGCCGAATCGGCCTTGAGCGCCACGCGGATGTCGGTGACGCCGGAATCGCGCAGGTTCAGGGCGTGGGTGCGGCCCTGGCTGCCGTAGCCGATGACCGCCACCTTGCGGGCGCGGATGATGGAGAGATCGCAGTCACGGTCGTGGAAAACGGGCAGCGGGGAGCGTAGGTTGTCAGTCATGAGCACGAGCATAGCCCCTTCCGCCGTCGGCGCCTTCTGGAAAGAGGCCGGTCCCGACAAATGGTTCAGCAAGGACGACGCCTTCGACGCCGAATTCCGCCGGCGACTCCACGACGCCCATGTGGCGGCCGCCCGGCGTGAGCTGGACGACTGGATCGAGACGCCCGAGGGCGCGCTGGCGCTGCTGATCCTGCTGGACCAGTTTCCGAGGAACTGCTTTCGCGGCACGGGCCACGCCTTCGCCACCGACCCGCTGGCCCTGATGTTCGCCAATGAGGCGGTCGAGCGCGGCCACCACCAGGCGTTCGATTTTCCCCTGCGCAACTTCATCCTGCTGCCGTTCCAGCATTCCGAGGCCATGGAGGACCAGGACCGCTACATGGCGCTGGCGGCGGGGGACACGGAGTCCGAGAAATGGGGCCGGATCCACCGCGACATTATCGTGAAGTTCGGGCGCTATCCTCATAGAAATCAGTCACTTGGTCGAGACACGACGCCAGAGGAGCAGGCGTTCCTGGACGGCGGCGGCTTCGGGGGGTGAGACCGGCCGAGTTGGACTCGTGGACGGAAAAACAGTGCAATCCCTTGTCATCCCGGCCGACGCGAAGCGGTGAGCCGGGACGGGACGGGACATCCTTGATGACCGCCCGGACAGCCGCGAGGCTGAGCCGGGCGACAGGGTGACGGCGCTCCCGTGGACCCGTTGGCCCGGATCGTCGCGGTGCGCCGTCCGGGCCTGACGCGATGAGTGTCCTGCGTCCCGGATAGCGCCTGCGGCGCTTCCGGGATGACAAGGTGTGGGGATTGGACCTGTGCAGCGAAAAACAGTGCAATTCGGAGTCTCATCCTTCTCCCTCCCCTTCATGGGGAGGGGGCGGAGCCGAAGGCGAAGCGGGTGGGGGCGGCTTAAGCAAGACAGCGCTCCCGTCGCCAAGTCCTTCCCACCCGGCCGCTGCGCGGCCCCCCTCCCCATGAAGGGGAGGGAGAAAGGCATTCTGGGGCCTGTTGGTGGGGCGGGGGCAAAAAGGCGCCGGAAAGCCCGTAGCGCCTGTTTCAAGCGGCGTCGGCCTGGCGAAATGCGGGATGAACGGCGCCTGTCGCTCCCGGCGGGCTGACGAAGCCTGACAGTTGGGGCCTCGCCCATAGGCCGCGCTGACGATCGGCGTTACGCCACGGCCATGATCTGACCGGGGAGATTCACATGGCTCGATCCACACTCATTCTCTGCGCCGCCGTCGCGGGGGCCCCGGGCCCGGGCGGCGCCCAGCCCCCCCCCGCCCCCCCCCCCTGCTGGGGGTGGGGGGCCGCGCAGCGGCCGGGTGGGAAGGACTTGGCGACGGGAGCGCTGTCTTGCTTAAGCCGCCCCCACCCGCTTCGCCTTCGGCTCCGCCCCCTCCCCATGAAGGGGAGGGAG
>JAEZCL010000017.1 GCA_023433585.1 Pseudomonadota bacterium | reverse complement strand
CCCCATGAAGGGGAGGGAGAAGGGCGGAGCGTTCGTCCCCACTGCCCGCTGCCCCCTTTCCTTTCGCTTCATCCTCGGCTATTTCCCCGCGCTCCGATGCGAGCGGTCGTGGCGGAATTGGTAGACGCGCAGCGTTGAGGTCGCTGTGGGGCAACCCGTGGAAGTTCGAGTCTTCTCGACCGCACCATCACCTTCAGGGGCGCGCTGATCGGCGATAAGCTGACGAACAAGACGGATTGAGTCGCACCAGGGAGGCCGCTCGTGACCATCGACGACGTGCGCGAAACCTCCGCCGCTCCTGCCCCCGAAATCGACGCCGATGAGCATCTGGGTGACGACTACGCCCTGACCGCCGCCTTCGTGGAGAAGGTGGTGGACGCCGCCGACGCCGGCGACGGCATGCGCCTGCGCGACCTGCTGCAGGACCTGCACCCGGCCGACATCGCCGACCTGATGGGCTTCCTGACCGCCGAACATCGGGCGGTGGTGGTGACCTGGCTGGCGCCGGACGTGCTGGCCGAGGTGCTGCCCGAGCTGGACGACGACATCCGCGAGCAGGTGGTCGAGCGCCTGCCGTCCGGCGCCCTGGCCGAGGCGCTGCAGGAGCTGGATTCCGACGACGCCGCCGCCGTGGTGTAAGAGATGGAGGAGGACCAGCGCCGCGAGGTGCTGGCCGCCATGCCCGAGCAGGACCGGGCCGCCAGCGAAAGCTCGCTGGGCCACGCCGAGGATTCCGCCGGCCGCCTGATGCAGCGCGAGGTGATGGCCGCGCCCGAGTTCTGGAGCGTGGGCGACACCATCGACCACCTGCGCGCCCAGGGCGAGGATCTGCCGGAGCTGTTCTTCGACATCTATGTGGTGGACCCGCACTATCGCCCCGTGGGCGGGGTGGCGGTCAGCCGCCTGCTGCGCTCGGGCCGCAACGTGAAGCTGTCGGCGCTGATGGAGCCGGTGAACGAGATCGAAGTGAAGGTGGACCAGGAGGAGGTGGCCTACATCTTCGAGAAGTACCACCTGATCTCGGCCCCGGTGGTCGACGCGGGCGGGCGGCTGGTGGGCCAGATCACCGTCGACGACATCGTCAACATCATCCAGGAAGAGAGCCGCGAGGACCTGCTGCGCCTGGCCGGCGTGTCGGACGAGGGGCGCGACGCCGGCATCTTCGGCATGATGCGGTCGCGCATCCCCTGGCTGGTCATCAATCTCGGCACGGCCGTGGCCGCCTCGCTGGTGATCGGCGCGTTCCAGGACGAGATCGAGGCGCTGGTCGCCCTGGCCGTTCTGATGCCCATCGTGGCCTCCATCGGCGGCAACGCGGGGGTCCAGGCCATGACCGTGGCGGTGCGCTCGCTGGCGGCGCGCGAGCTGTCGGCGGCCAACGCCGTGCGCATCGTGCGGCGTGAGACGATCGTCGGCTTTCTGAACGGCGCGGCCATCGCCGTGCTGCTGGCGGCGGTGGCGGCGGTGTGGTTCGGCATGCCGATGCTGAGCCTTGTGATCGGCTTGGCGGTGACGATCAATCTGGTGGCCGCGGCCCTGGCGGGGGTGCTGATTCCCATGATCCTGGACCGGCTGGACCGGGACCCGGCGGTGGCCTCGCCGGTGTTCGTGACCTGGATCACCGATACGGTGGGCTTCTTCACCTTCCTGGGTCTGGCCGGGCTGATCCTACTTTAAGGAGAACGGCCCGGGCCTTGCTGGTTCGCTTTCAGGGCGAACCCGCCCGTTTCATTCTGGGTCAGAACCGTTGTCGCAGACCGAAAGGCCGAAGCTGAAGGTGTCCCGCCGGGGCCTGGAGCTCATCAAGAGCTTCGAGGGCTTCCGGCCGCGCGCCGAACGGCTGGACGACGGCCGCTGGATCATCGGCCATGGCCACACCCTGTCCGCCCGCGAGGGCGCCGAGGTGACGGCCAATGAGGCCGAACTGCTGCTCCAATATGATCTGCTGCCCATCCTGAACGCCGTCGGAGAAAAGGTCAGCCTGCCGCTGAATCAGCATCAGGTGGACGCCCTGGCCAGTTTCGGGCTGAACCTGGGCCTGGAGCGGTTCCTGGCGTCCGAGGTGCTGGTGTGGGTCAATGCGGGCGAGCCCGAGGACGCCGCCCGCGCCCTGTCGGCGCACGCCGCCGGGGCCGTGACGGCTCCTGACCCGGTCGCGCGCCGCCGCGCCGCCGAGAGCGCCCTGTTCCGCCACGATCCCGAGCGCGAGGCCGATCTGGCCGAACTGCTGGCCGCGCCCGTCGCCGCGCCGCAGCCGCCGGACATCCCCCGGACGCCGGACCCCGCCGGGGACGCCCGCGCCATGGCCGTGGCCGTCCTGCTGGGCGAGACGGGTTCGCCAGACGGTGAAGCCGCCGCCGAGACCCGCATCGACGAACTGCCGGTGATCGTGCCGTCCTTCGCCGCGCCGGACGACGACGTTTTGAAACTCGAACAGTCCCCCGTCGCGGCCGCCAACGAGAACAGCGCCGAAGCTGAGCCTGCCGCGCCGGATGACGTCCCCGCCGAAGCCGCCAACGCTCCGGCGCCGGTCGATCCGGCCGTCGCCGCGCCGGAAGCGGAGCCCGCGCCGGACACCCCGAGGTCCGCGCCCGTGTCCCCGGCCATGCGGTTTCATCAGCCCTATGCGGTCGGCATCGTGGGGCCGCTGTCCCTGGACACGCCCGTCGGAAATGACGTCGCGCCCCCGCCCGTTCAGGAAGAGGAAGCTCCGCCCAGCGAGGTGCTGGTCCTGACGTCGCCGCCGGAGGTGGAGCCGGAGCCCCCGACCCGCGAAGTCTGGCCGGACGCCGCCCGTCCCGGTCCGACGGCGGAGGAGGAGCCGCTGTTCATCGAGGATCCGGCCCTGCGCATGGGCGGGCAGCCGGTGTTCATGCCCGAGAATTTCGACCCCGAGCCCGGCGGCCGCTTCGACTGGAGCGAGACCGGCGCCTTCCTGGGTATGGGCGGCGTGGGCCTGGCCGCCTTCGGGGCCGCCATCGTCGGATTCCGCATGGCCGCCGACCGTCCGACGGGCGCGCTCCTGGACCAGACGACCGTGGCGGCGGGGATCCTGGCCCTGATCGGGGCCCTGTGCGTGGGCATATCCTCCTACAATCTCTATCTGCGCTGGAGCCGTCGCAACGACGGTTGAGCGGCTTTGCGAAGCGGTCGGGCGGTGCTACGCCCGGCGCATGAGCATTCCCTTCGCCCCGCAAAGCATGAACTTCGGCCTCGGCGAGAACGCGGACATGATCCGCGAGACCACCGCCCGCTGGGCCGCCGACCGCCTGGCGCCGCGCGCCGCCGAGATCGACGAGAAGAACGAATTCGCCCGCGACCTGTGGCCCGAGATGGGCGAACTGGGCCTGCACGGGATCACGGTGGAGGAAGAGCACGGCGGGCTGGGGCTGGGCTATCTGGAGCATGTGGTGGCGATGGAAGAGGTGAGCCGCGCCTCGGCCTCCATCGGCCTTAGCTACGGCGCCCACTCGAACCTGTGCGTCAATCAGATCCGCCGCTGGGGCACGCCCGAGCAGAAGGCGAAATACCTGCCGAAACTCATCAGCGGCGAGCATGTGGGCTCCCTGGCCATGTCAGAGGCCGGGTCGGGTTCGGACGTCATGTCCATGAAGACTCGCGCCGAGAAGAAGGGCGACCGCTATGTGCTGAACGGGACGAAATTCTGGATCACCAATGCGCCCTCGGCCGATACGCTGGTGGTCTATGCCCGAACGGGAGAGGGCAACGGCGGCGTCACCGCCTTCCTGATCGAGAAGGGCATGAAGGGGTTCAGCGTCTCCAGGAAGCTGGACAAGATGGGCATGCGCGGATCGGACACCGCCGAGCTGGTGTTCGAGGACTGCGAGGTGCCCGAGGACAACGTCATGGGCGGCGAGGGGCGCGGCGCGGCCGTGCTGATGTCGGGCCTGGACTATGAGCGCGCGGTGCTGGCGGCCGGGCCGCTGGGCATCATGCAGGCGGCGCTGGACGTGGTGCTGCCCTATGTCCGCGAGCGCAAGCAGTTCGGAAAGGCCATCGGCAGCTTCCAGCTGATGCAGGCCAAGGTGGCCGACATGTATGTGGCCCTGAACTCGGCCCGCACCTACGTCTACGCCGTCGCGCGCGCCTGCGACGCTGGCCAGACCACGCGCTATGACGCGGCGGGCGCCATCCTGCTGGCCAGCGAGAATGCGGTGAAGGTGTCGCTGGAGGCCGTGCAGGCCCTGGGCGGTGCGGGCTATACGAAAGAATGGCCGGTGGAGCGTCTGGTGCGGGATGCGAAGCTCTACGACATCGGCGCGGGGACCAACGAGATCCGGCGCTTCCTGATCGGACGGGAGCTGTTGGGGGGATGAGCGCGGCGGCGGATCGGCTGGCCAGGCTTGATCCGGCGATCCTCACCGACCTGCGGCAGCGGTACGCGGACCCTCGGCGCCACTATCACACCTGGGCGCACGTCGAAGCGTTGTTGCGCTGGTTCGATCTTCGCGCGGACACCCTTGATGACCCCGACGCCGTGTTTCTGGCCATTCTTTTCCACGACGCCGTCTATGATCCGCGCCGCACGGACAATGAAGCGGAGAGCGCGGGGCTGCTGACGGTCACGCCCTTATCGGGCTGGTCGGATCAGGCCGTGGCGAAAGCGGTGGAGATGACGCTGGCGACGGCGCGCCATCAACTGCCGCCCGGCGCCGAGCCCGAAGGGGACATTGCACATTTTCTCGATATGGACCTGTCGATACTGGGCTCGGAACGGCCGACCTTCCGTGCCTATGACCGGGCCATCCGCAAGGAATACAGGCATGTCTTCCTGCCCCTCTACGGGTTGGCGCGCCGTCGAATCCTGAAGGGCTTTCTCGAGCGACCCCGACTCTATTTCGCGACCTGGGGCCGCGAAGCGTTTGAAGCGCAGGCGCGAAGCAACCTGGGCCGGATCGTGGGGCGCCGGGCCTGAGTCCGGGTCACCCCACGCCGCCGTTCAGGCTCAGTCCGCCGCCATGTCCGCCGGGCAGTCGCCCAGCCGTTCGCCGGTGGACACAATGGTCATCTCGGCCATCGACGGGTCGGGCGACGGATCGGTCCTGACCCGCATCTCCATGGTGTAGTTGCGCGAGAAGTCGCCGGTGACGCGCATCTCGGCGGTGGTGCGTTCGCCGTCGGGGGCGGTGCAGACGGCGCGGGCCACCATGGCGTCGCCCTCGCGGCGGAAGGTCTCGTCGGTGCAGGTCATGTCGTCATCGTCGGTCAGGGCGTCGGGCGTCTCGAATTGCGGCTCCTGGACGCAGCTTTCCACGGGCGGGAAGCTCATGTCGCCGATGCGGGTGGTCACCCGCCACAGGCCCGGCGCCGGACCCTCGGCCATGGCGGCCTCGACGGAGGCGCTGGAGCGCCCGCCCGGGGCGTCGCCGTCGCCCTGTCCGCACGCGGCGAGAGAAAGGGCCGCAAGGCCCGAAACCATGGTGATGATCCGCATAATGTCGTTCCTCCAGTCCCGATTCGAACCCTAGACCATTTTGTCCGCCGGTCCATGGGAAGCCCCGGCGGCCGGAACCGGAAGCGGGCGGCGGCGGTTCTTTCCGCACGAAAGGAGCCAGCCATGCCCGCCAAGTCCGCCGCCCAGCAGAAGGCCGCCGGGGCCGCCCTGTCGGCCAAGCGGGGGGATACGCCGAAGTCGAAGCTGAAAGGCGCCTCGAAATCCATGGTCGAGTCCATGAGCGAGACGGAACTGAAGAAAATGGCCTCCACCTCGCGCAAGGACAAACCCGAGCACAAGAGCGACCGTTGACGCGCCGGCCGGATGCGCCATCTGTGGGCGGACGACGGGATCGGCCCGGCGTCTCGCACGCATGACGGACGCTCGATGTCGTCGACGGCCCTGACGCTTCCGCCCGAATGCAGCCGGACCTTTTCGGAGGTTCTGGAGGATCTGGCGCGCGGCGATGAACCGGACCTGAGCCTGGGCGAGATCGTCGATGCGTTCGGGGAGCGCGGCTTCGGCGCCCTGATCCTGATTATCGCCCTGGTCAGCCTGTTTCCCTGGCCGCCGGGGTCCAAGGCCATCCTGGGCGCGCCGATCATCCTGTTGTCGCTGGAGCTGGCGTTCCAGCGGCGCGAGGTGTGGATGCCGCGATGGATGCTGAAACTGTCGATCCGGCGCGAGACCTATCGCCTGGCGCTGGCGCGGGTGATCGGGGCGGTGCGGTTCGTGGAGCGCCTGTCACGACCCCGAATCCTTCGTCTGACGGGCGAGACGGCGGATGTGGTGACCGGGCTGGTCTGCGCCGCCCTGGCGGTGATGATGGCGTTGCCGGTGCCGTTCGGGGATCTGCTGCCGGCCGTGACCCTGATCTTCTTCGGCCTGGGGATCATGCAGAGGGACGGAGTGGCGGTGCTGATCGGCGCGGCGGGAACGGCCGTCTGCGGCGCCTATCTGTTCCTGGTGTGGAGCGCGGTCGTGGCGGTGTTTCACGCCATGGGCGGCTGGATCAACGGGCTGTTCTGAAGGCAACCGGGGCCGTCGGATCGCTCCGGCGGCCCCGCATTGTCTGACCGCAAGGGCGAAATCAGTCGCGTCGGACGCAGTCCTGCGCGGGTCAGATTTCGCACTCTTTACGAGCGGCCGATCATTCCCTTGCCTGAAAGGTCAGGCGCGGGCCTCCGAAGAGGTCCGGGTTCCGATCTCCGCTTGCGTCAAGTGACAATGAGACACCGGATCACCTCCTTTCAGCTGTTTAACAGGGACTCATGAGGTTAGACCCGAACCTCGACTTCGCAAGAGCCTTGACCGGAAGTGACCGTTTCGTGATCGACAGGCCTGCGGTGCTGGAATGGATGAAAGGAACCGCGCTCAGGCCCTGTCTGACCGCGCTTTCCCGGCTTTTGCGCGCGGCGTTCCTTTCGGCGCTTTCCGTGCGGCTTTCGCAGGCTTTCCCCCGGCGGCCGGACGGGGCGACCCTGACGCCCTTTCCAAGGTTGTTCGTGATCGCGCGTCGCTGAGCGCCAGCTCCCGGTCCCGCGCGCGGGCGCGGCGCAGGCGCAGATGGGTGACGGGGCCTTCCAGCTTCGACAGGGCGTCTTGCGCCGCCGTCCAGCCCGCCTTGACCGCCGGTTCGTAGGCCTTCCAGTCGCGGATCTCCACGCCCTCCAGCTGGGGCATGATGAGCAGGTCCGTGGCCAGCCGCGCCTGGGCCACCTCGGCGCCGCCGGCGATCGTCGCCGCCCGCATCAGGATCGAGACGATGGGCGGCCCCTTCTTCCAGTCGCCCGACAGGACCCAGCGCCACCAGGATTTGGGATTCTCGAGCACCGTCGGGTCGATGGTGTGGGCGCGCGACACGTCCACCGCCACCACCGGCCCCGGCTGCCACGCCCGCATGACGTCGGCGGGCAGGTTCATCAGCACCGCACCGTCCACCAGCACCTGGCCGTCCACCACCGGCGGCGGCAGCACCCCGGGCAGGGATATGCTGGCTCTCAGCGCCCGCCGCAGCATGCCGCGCCGATGCACCAGATAGCTGTTGGTCGACAGGTTCGACGAGCCGCAGAAGAAGGGCAGGGGCAGGTCGGCGATGTCCACGTCGCCATAGGCGTCGATCAGAAGCTGATCGACCCTGCGCCCATGGGTCATGGCGATGATGGGAAAGGCGATGTCGGTCAGGGGGCCTTGCTCGACGAACGCCTTGTGGATGCGCGTCTCCAGGTCGGGCTGATCCCAGCCCAGGGCCACGCCCGCGCCGATGAGCGCGCCCATGGACGAGCCGCCGATGAAGTCGAAGGGCACGCCCGCCTCGCGCAGGGCCGCGATGGCGCCCAGGTGCGCATAGGCCCGCGCCCCGCCGCCGGACAGAACCAGCCCGACACAGGTGGCGGTGACCACACGGGCGATGCGGCTTTCGTCCTCGGCCGTTCCTTCGCGCACATGGAACCAGCGGGTCGGGTCGACGGCCTTCAGCCAGCGCTCGGTGTCGCGCGGCGGGCCGCCCGGCGGGCGTAGCAGGATCAGGTCGGTGAGCTGATGCTCCTCCAGCGAGCCGCTGCGCCGGATCGGCGGCATCCGCGCCGGGCCGCCCATGTCGCCCACCACGAACAGCCGGTCCACCTGCCGCGCGCACAGCCCGGCCCAGGCGACCTCGTCCTGCTCGGCGCAGTAGAGGACATAGTCGTGGGTCTGTTCGATCAGCGACAGCCACTCGGCCGCCGAGTTCAGGGCCGAGGAATCGATGACCCGGGCGGTGAAGCCCAGGGCGCCGATCTGGTCGCGGACGCGCTCCACGAAGTCGCGGATGGGGCGGCTGCGCGCACCGATGAAGCCGAACACGCTGGGGTCGGCGGCGTGGGGAACCGTCTCGCGCGCGCGCCGCACGATCAGCCGGGCCAGCTCCACCATCACGTCCGGATGGTCCCGCGCGGCGTCCAGGAAGGCGTCGCGGGGCAGGGCCAGAATCTCGCTGTCCCTCAGGGCCACGGCGGTGGCGGTGTGCGGCGTGCCGGCGATCAGGGACATCTCGCCCGCCGGCTCGCCCGGCCGGATGACCCCCAGAAAGCGCGGCTCGGTCCCGCCGGGCTCATGCCGGAAGACGCCCAGCCGTCCGGAGCGCACCAGATACAGGGTGTCCGCCGCATCCCCGGCGCTGAACAGCCGCTCGCCGCCGGTCAGGGCGAACCAGCTGGCCCGCGTCTCGCCCTCGGCGGCGAAGATGTGGGCCAGGGCCGCTTCCAGGCTGGTGTCGCGGGGCGTGTTCATGAAGGGGGACGATAGCCGGATTCTGTTTCGGAATGGGAAAGGCGGGCGCGGCGCGACGACATGTCTCCTCCCCACATCGTGGGGAG
>JAEZCL010000014.1 GCA_023433585.1 Pseudomonadota bacterium | reverse complement strand
ACGGAAAACCACCCAAGGTCGCCATCGTCGCCGTCATGCGAAAACTCATCGAGGCCGCAAACCTCGTCCTCAAGCGCAACCAGCCTTGGCTCACGCCACAGAACAACTGACATGGTTGCTCCCCATCGCTCTGCGGCGATGGAGAGGAGAAAGGGGTCGATGGGCTTAGACCCTCATCAGGCTTCCTCGGCCAGCAGGGCGTCGATCAGGGCGCGGGCCTCGGCGCCGGCCCAGTCGGCCTCGCCCGCCATCCAGGCGCGGATGCGGCCCTGGCGGTCCAGCACGATGGTCTGGGGCATCTTGCCGGAGCCGGGGAACACGAACGGCAGGCGGAAGCTGCGGTCCGAATAGAAGGGCAGGGGCTCATGCACGTCGATGAAGCTGATGGCGTCGGCCACCGCGTCGTCGCCGGTGTCCACGTTCACGGGCAGCACGAAGACCTGGTCCTCGGGATAGGCGCGCTGGAGCGCCGCCAGGGTCGGCATCTCGGTGCGGCAGGGCGCGCACCACATGGCCCACAGGTTGACCACCACCACCCGGCCCCGGAAATCGGCGAAGGCGACCTCACTCCCCTCGCGGTCCATGAAGACCTGGTCGGGGGGCGTGGCCAGGTCGGCGGGGGTCTCCAGCGCGGCCAGCGTGCCGCGCGCATGAGCGGCCAACGAGTTCTCATGAACGGAGCGAAGTTCGATGTCGGCGTTTCGCAGATAGACGGAGCCAACGACGAACTTCGCAATGGGTATGCCGATGACAAGGACGCCCGCGATGATAAGGAGGGTCACAAGCCACCGCTTCCCGCGCTTCCCCGAGTTCTCCGCCATGACCGACAGCCCCCAATCGACCCCCAAGGATGAGGCCAGGGGCCAAAGTCTATGGGGCGGACGCTTTTCCGCCAAGCCCGCCGAGATCATGCAGGCGATCAATGTCTCCATCGGCGTCGATCAAAGGCTGTGGCGCGAGGATCTGGAAGGGTCGCGGGCCCATTGCCGCATGCTGGCTGACCGGGGAATCATCGCTGCGGCCGACGCCGAGGCGATCCTGGGCGGGCTGGATGCGATCCAGGCCGAGATCGAGGCCGGGACCTTTCCGTTCAGGGACGCCTATGAAGACATCCACATGAATGTGGAGGCGCGGCTTTCCGAGCTGATCGGCGAGCCGTCAGGGCGCCTGCACACCGCCCGCTCGCGCAACGATCAGGTGGCCACCGACTTCCGCCTGTGGACCCGCGCCGCCTGCGACCGGACGGTGGATCAACTGAAGGGCCTGCAGCGCGCGCTGCTGATGAAGGCCGAAGCCCACGCGGGCGACCTGATGCCCGGCTTCACCCACCTGCAGCCGGCCCAGCCGGTGACCTTCGGCCACCACCTGATGGCCTATGTGGAGATGATCGGGCGGGACGCGGGGCGGTTTTCCGACGCCCGCGCGCGCCTGAATGAAAGCCCGCTGGGGGCGGCGGCGCTGGCCGGTTCGCCCTTCCCCATCGACCGGCATCAGACGGCCGAGGCGCTGGGGTTCGAGCGGCCCATGGCCAATTCCCTGGACGCGGTTTCGGCGCGCGACTTCGCCCTGGAGGTCATGGCGGCGGCGTCCATCTGCGCCGGGCACCTGTCGCGCCTGGCCGAAGAGATCGTGATCTGGATGACCCCGCAGTTCGGCTTCGTCGCCCTGCCGGACGACCTGACCACCGGCTCGTCCATCATGCCGCAGAAGAAGAACGCCGACGCGGCCGAGCTGGTGCGGGCCAAGACGGGCCGGGTGATGGGGGCGTTCGTGGCCCTGTCCACCGTCATGAAGGGCCTGCCGCTGGCCTATTCCAAGGACATGCAGGAGGACAAGCCGCCGGTGTTCGAGGCGTTCGACGCGCTTGATCTCGCTGTCGGGGCCATGACGGCCATGGTCGCGGCCCTGACGCCGGACACGGCGAAGATGGCGGCGGCGGCGGGATCGGGCTTCTCCACCGCGACGGACCTGGCCGACTGGCTAGTGCGCGAACTGAACCTGCCGTTCCGAAAGGCGCATCATGTGACCGGCGCGGCGGTCAAGCGGGCCGAGGCGCTGGGCGTCGATCTGTCCGGCCTGCCGCTGGAGGAACTGCAAAAGCTTGAGGCGGGCGTGACCGCCGAGGTTTACAAGGTGCTGACCCCTGAGGCTTCATGCGCCAGTCGTCAGAGCTTCGGGGGCACGGCGCCGGAACAGGTCCGGGCGCGCATCGCCGAATGGAAGGAGCGCCTGAAATGAGAGCTGTCCTGATCCTCGCCGCCGGGGCCGTGGTGGCGCTGTCCGGCTGCGGCCGCATGGGCGAACTGGAATCGCCCTATCGCGAGACCGAGCGGGCGCCGCGCTCGGCCCGGGCGCCCGGCCTGCCCGAACCCGCCACCGTCAACCGCCCGTCCAGCCAGCAGCCCATAGACGGCGGGCCCAGCAACCCCGTCGGCGGCACGGCGGCGGGACGCGAGCCGCAATAAGCCTGTCAGAAAGCCCTCCCCGGCCGTGAACCACTTCGAGCTCAAGGACGGCGTGATGCACGCCGAGGCCGTATCGCTGGAGGCCGTCGCGGCCGAGGTCGGCACGCCCGCCTACGTCTATTCCGCCGCCACCCTGAGGCGCCACGCGCGGGTGCTGCGCGCGGCCATGGACGGTCACGGGGAGACGAAGGGCGCCCTGATCGCCTTCGCGGTGAAGGCCAGTTCGAACCTGTCGGTTCTCAAGGTGCTGGCCGCCGAGGGGCTGGGCGCCGACACGGTGTCCGAAGGTGAAATCCGGCGGGCGCTGGCGGCGGGGATTCCGCCCGATCGCATCGTCTTTTCCGGCGTGGGCAAGACCGACGCCGAACTGGCCTTCGCCGTCCAGACGGGCGTGCTCGAGATCAATGTGGAGTCCGCCGCCGAGCTGGACCGGCTGATCGCCGTGGCGGCGGCGCTGAAGGCGCGGCCGGACATCGTCTTCCGCGTCAATCCGAACGTGGGCTCCGGCGCCCACGCCAAGATCACCACCGGCGGCGCCCGCGACAAGTTCGGCGCGCCGGTGGAGGAGGCGATGGCGCTCTACGCCCGCGCCGCCGCCTCGCCGCACGTGCGGCCCATGGGCCTGGCCTGTCACATCGGCAGCCAGATCACCGACCTGTCGCCGTTCCGGTCCGCTTTCGCCGTGCTGCGCCGGATGACGCTGGACCTGCGCGCGCAGGAGTTTTCGGTGGAGCGTCTGGATTTCGGCGGCGGTCTGGGCGTGCCCTATTTCGACCAGCCGGGCGAGGTCGATCCGGCCGACTACGCCGCCGTCGCGGCCGAGGCGGCACGGGGCCTGGACGTGCAGCTGGCCTTTGAACCAGGGCGCATGATCGCGGCCAACGCCGGGGTGCTCCTGAGCCGCGTCATCCATGTGAACGAACGGCCGGGCGGCCCGCGCTTCCTGGTGCTGGACGCGGCCATGAACGACCTGATGCGCCCGGCGCTGTACGACGCCTTCCATGACATCCGCCCGGTGCGCCCGCGCGGGGGAGAAAGCGGCCCCTATGACGTGGTCGGACCGGTGTGCGAGACCGGCGACACCTTCGCGCGCGACCGCGACCTGCCGTCGCTTCAGGCCGGGGATCTGGTCGCCTTCATGACCGCCGGGGCCTACGGCGCAACCATGTCGAACGAATACAACAGCCGCCCCCTGGTCCCCGAGGTGCTGGTGGACGGCGACCGCTGGGCCGTGGTCCGGCCCCGTCCGACCTATGACGAGATGCTGGCGCGAGAGCCGCTGGCGGCGTGGTTGAGGTGATGTCTCCTCCCCCGCATTGCGGGGGAGGGGGACCGCCGTAGGCTGTGGAGGGGGCAAGCTTCAAACTCAGCGGATGGGGTCGCCCCCTCCACCACTTCGTGGTCCCCCTCCCCCATGCGCTTCGCTTTGGGAGAGGAGACGGCTTAAAGCCCCGGATCGATCGCGCCCGCCTCGCGCATCCGCGTCTCGCGGGCGGTCACGGCGCGGCCGTTCAGTTCGTCGGCCATGGCCTTGACCCGGTCCGAGGCGGCGGTCTTGCAGACGCCGGGCACAATGGCGTGGAGGAACGCCATCGCCGCCGCGCCCAGCAGGCGGAAACCGTAGGACGAGGCCGCGCCCATGTGCTCGAAGTAGGATTCCTCCACCTCGCGCGGGTGATCCAGGAACAGTCTTGCGAGCGATTTCATCATGCGCCGGCGGTCCTCACCCCTACCCGTGGCCGATGATCTATCCTAAAGCGGCGCGGACGATCAGGAAACAGGCTGGGCGTTTCGTGCGTGATCCGGCCGCAGAAGAAAAGACCATGCCCATGTCCGCCACCTCCCCCGCCAAGACCTTCCGCTGGGACGACCCGCTGGACCTGGAGGGGCGCCTGACCGACGACGAGCGGATGGTGCGCGACGCGGCGCGGGCCTATGCGCGCGCCGCCCTGTTGCCGCGCGTGGTCGCCGCCTTCCGTGACGAGACCTTCGACCGGGCCATCATGACCGAGATGGGCGAGATGGGCTTCCTGGGCGCCATGCTGCCCGAGCAATACGGCGGCTCCGAAGCGTCGCACGTGGCCTACGGCCTGATCGCGCGCGAGATCGAGGCGGTGGATTCGGGATACCGCTCGGCCATGAGCGTGCAGTCGTCCCTGGCCATGTATCCGATCTACGCCTTCGGTTCGGACGAACAGAAGGCGAAATTCCTGCCCAAGATGGCGGCGGGCGAACTGATCGGCTGTTTCGGCCTGACCGAAGCGGACGGCGGGTCCGACCCGGCCTCCATGAAGACCAAGGCGGTCAAGGTGGACGGCGGCTATCGCCTGAACGGCGCCAAATACTGGATCACCAACAGCCCGATCAGCGACCTGGCCATCGTCTGGGCCAAGCTGGACGATGTGATCCGGGGCTTCATCGTCGAGCGGGATTTCGACGGCTTCACCACCGACAAGATCGGCGACAAGCTTTCCCTGCGCGCCTCGGTCACCGGCGACATCGGTCTGAACGACGTGTTCGTGCCCGAGGCCAACATCCTGCCGGGGGTGAAGGGCCTGCGCGGGCCGTTCAGCTGCCTGAACAAGGCGCGCTACGGCATCGCCTGGGGGGCCATGGGGGCGGCGGAGTTCTGCTTCCACGCCACGCGCGACTATGTGGGCGAGCGGATGCTGTTCGGCCGGCCGCTGTCGTCGCGCCAGCTGGTGCAGAAGAAGCTGGCCGACATGCAGACCGAGATCTTCCTGGGGCTGGAGGGCGCCCTGGCGCTGGGCCGCCTGCTGGACCAGGGTGCCTGGGTCCCCGAGGCCATCTCGATGATGAAGCGCAACAACTGCGGCAAGGCGCTGGCCATCGCGCGCGAGGCCCGCGACATGCACGGCGG
>JAEZCL010000291.1 GCA_023433585.1 Pseudomonadota bacterium | reverse complement strand
CGGCCACGTCGCGCGGCGGGCGCAGATGGGCGGAGACGGCGCGGGTGACCTGATCGGACGCGGCCTGGACGATCGCGGGCGCCGCCGCTTCGGCCACGGCGGGAGCCGCCGCCTCGACGAAGCCGCGCAGGCCGCCGTCCCGGGCGTCCCATAATGCGTGCGGATCCAGCACCTCGACCCGAAGAGCGGGGCGCAGACCGGATTCATCGGCGGCGCGCGGGGCGGCCGGCGCGTCACGCGAAGGCTCAGCCGACAACCGGATATCGGCCACGCGCTCAGCCAGGGTCTCGAACCGATGCGGATCGGCCTCGACCATGCCGCAGGCGCCCAGCGACAATGTCGCTGCGGCCATCAGCACTTTACGGAACAGGTCGGTCGGCGTCATAAGCGCCACCCTAGCGGGCGGCTCTCAAGACGCCGTTGAAAGACACGCTTAACCGGCGGGGTTAACGGGTAAACCATGACGCAACACACCCTGACCCTGGCGCGCACCGTCGCCGATCTTCGTCGACAGGTCGCCGCCCTGAGGAACGCGGGAAAGCGCATCGGGTTCGTTCCCACCATGGGCGCCCTGCACGAAGGACACCTGACGCTGGCGGCCGAAGCGCGGCGGCGGGCGGACGCGGTGATCGCCAGCGTGTTCGTCAACCCGACCCAGTTCGCGGCGCACGAGGACCTGGGAACCTATCCCCGGCAGGAGGCGCGGGACGCCGAGCTGCTGGCGGCGGCGGGGTGTTCGATCCTGTTCGCGCCGGACGCGGCCGAGATGTATCCGCCCGGCTTCGCCACCGGCGTTCAGGTGGGCGGCCCGGCCGAAGGGCTGGAGACCGACTTCCGGCCCCACTTCTTCGCCGGTGTGGCGGTGGTGGTGGCCAAGCTGCTGAACCAGGTCCAGGCGGACGTGGCCGTGTTCGGCGAGAAAGATTATCAGCAATTACTGGTTGTTAGGCGTATGGCGCGCGACCTGGACATTCCCACCGAGATCGTCGGCGCGCCGACGGTGCGGGACGAACACGGCCTGGCCCTGTCGTCGCGCAACGCCTATCTGTCGCCCGACGAGCTGGCGACGGCGCGGCGGCTGAATGCGGTGCTGCGCGAAGCGGCGGACCGGGCGGCGGCGGGCCAGCCGGTCGCGGCGGTGGAGGCGGACGCCGAAGAGGCGCTGATCGCATCCGGGTTCGGCAAGGTCGACTACATAGCCGTGCGCCGGGCCGAGGACCTGTCGCCGTTCAGCGGCGCCGTGGACGCCCCCGCGCGCATCCTGGCGGCGGCCTGGCTGGGCAAGACGCGACTGATCGACAACATGGCGGTGTGAGGATCCTCTTTTTTTGTCATCCCGGCCGAAGCGAAGCGGAGAGCCGGGACGAAGGGCGTTCGACGATCTCATCGCCCGGACAGCCGAGGTTGAGCCGGGCGAAGGGCGGCGGCGAGAACCCCTTGGCCCGGATCGTCGCAGTGCGCCGTCCGGGCCTTGGAAGAGGTTTCTCCCCGGCGCGTCCCGGATAGCGCCTGCGGCGCTTCCGGGATGACAAGAGGGCCATGGACACCCTCCCGAGGTGAGGAGAAGGAATGGGGACTTGGACTCTGAACTGAAAAAACAGTCTAATTGGACTCTCATTCCACGTTTCTTTCTTCGTCCGCCGGGAAACCTGCCGAGCATAGGCGCGGCGTGAAGGGCGGGACGAAAAGGCGCGTTGGAAACCGTGAAAGCCTGACGTGACCTGGCGTCAAGCGGAGCAGAAGCGGGAATTACGCGGCGGCGCGACGGCGCGCTCAAGCAGCGAGGCGCCGCGCGCCGAGCGGTAGCGCACTAGGAAATCTCGCCGAGCCCTTCCCACCCGGCCGTCGCAACGCGACGACCGCCCTCCCCTGGACGGGGAGGGAGAAGGTTTAGCCCGCCGCGACGCTTTCCGGGGTCTGTTTCTCGCGCATGAGGACAAGCTCCTCGGCGGCGGTGGGGTGAAGGGCGCAGGTGGCGTCCCATTGGGCCTTGGTGAGACCGGCCTTCACGGCGATGGCCGCCAGCTGGATCATCTCGGGTGCGTCGGGGCCGACGATGTGGCAGCCCACCACCCGGTCGGTCTCGGCCTGGACGATCAGCTTCATCAGGGTGCGGGATTCGTCGCCGTAGAAGGACGTCTTCATGGGCCGGAAGCGGGTCAGATAGACGTCCACGCCGCCACAGACCTTGCGCGCCTCGGCTTCGGTCAGGCCGACGGTCCCCACCGGCGGCTGGCTGAACACGGCGGTAGGCACGGCTTCATAGTCGAAGGCCTGGGGATTATTCTTGAACACTGTCTCGTGGAAGGCCACGGCCTCGCGGATGGCCACGGGGGTCAGGTTCATGCGGTCGGTGACGTCGCCGATCGCCCAGATGTTCTCGGCGGTGGTGCGGGAATGTTCGTCCACCTTGATCGCCCCGGTTTCGGTCAGCTGGACCCCGGCGGTCTCCAGGCCCAGCCCTTTCACATGGGGCACGCGGCCGGTGGCGAACATGATCTGATCGGTCTCGATGGTCATGCCGTTGGCCATATGGCTGACCAGGCCGGCGTCGGTCTTCTCGATGGAGTCATGCTGGCAGCCCAGCACCACCTTGATCCCGTGCTTCTCGATCTCGCCCGCCAGGTGGGCGCGCACGTCGTCGTCGAAGCCGCGCAGGATGTTGGGGCCGCGGTAAACCAGGGTCGTCTCCACCCCCAGCCCGGCGAAGATGCCCGCGAACTCCACCGCGATATAGCCGCCGCCCGCGATCATGATGCGTTTGGGCAGTTCGGGCAGGTGGAAGGCCTCTTCGGAGGTGATGACGTGCTCGATGCCCGGGATGCCCTCGGGAACCCAGGGGCGGCCGCCGGTGGCGATGAGGATTTTCTCGGCCGTCACGATCCCCTTGTCGCCCATATCGATGGTGTGGGCGTCCTTCAGCACGGCGCGGGCATGGAAAGTCTCGACCCCCGCCTTGCTGAGATTGGCCGCGTAGATGCCGGACAGGCGGGCGATCTCGACCTCCTTGGCCTCAAGGAACGCCTGCCAGTCGAAGGTGGGCTGGCCCACGTCCCAGCCATAGCCGCGCGCGGTTTCGAACACGTGCGGGAACTCGGACGCATAGACCATCAGCTTCTTGGGAATGCAGCCGCGCACTACGCAGGTGCCGCCGTAGCGGTATTCCTCGGCGATCCCGACGCGCTTGCCGTCCAGCGCCGTCAGCCGCGCGGCGCGGACACCGCCGGAACCCGCGCCGATGACGAAGAGGTCGTAGTCGTAGGAAGTCGCCATGCAGCCCTCGAATTCCGTCATCCTCGAGCTTGTCCCGAGGATCCATGTGTCATCCGCTTCAATGCGAAGCGGCTTACATCACGCTTGATCCATCAATGGCTCCTCGGGACAAGCCCGAGGATGACGGCTGGAGTGCTGCTTACGGACTTAGGCGCTCGACGCCCGAATCCAAGCCGATGACCGCCTCGTCCGCCAGGTCGAGGAACAGGCCGTGCTCCACCACGCCGGTGATGGCCTTGAGGTCGTCGGCGAGGCGGGCCGGGTCGTGGATGACGCCGCAGGCCGCGTCATAGATGACGTTGCCGCCGTCTGTCCGCACGATGCCCCGGTCGGCGGTACGCAGGCGGGCGGGCATGGCGATGTCGTGGTCGGCCAGGACGTCGGCGATGCGGTTGGCGGTGGTCTTGTGCCCGAAGGCGACGACCTCGATGGGCAGGGCGAAGCGGCCGAGCGCCTTCACCACCTTGGCGGCGTCGGCGATGACGACGCAGCGGTCCGACGCCTCCCACACCAGCTTCTCGCGCAGCAGGGCCGCGCCGCCGCCCTTGATGAGCGCCAGGCCGGGGCCGACCTCGTCCGCGCCGTCCACGGTGACGTCGATGCGGGCCACGTCTTCCAGCGTGGTCAGGGGCAGGCCCAGCGACCGGGCCAGGTCGGCGGTGGCCTCGGACGTGGGGACGCAGCGCAGGTCCGCCAGGTTGCGCGCCGCCAGCGCCTTGACGAACCAGGCGGCGGTGGAGCCGGTGCCCAGGCCCACGGTCATGCCGGGCTGGATCAGGTCGGCGGCGGCTTGGCCGGCGTGCTGTTTTTGGAGGTCGGCGGTCATGCGGTTTTCCCAAAGACACCCCTCTCCCGACGGGAGAGGGCTGCGCGCAGCGGCTTGTGAAACAAGGCGCTTCTTCGCGCGCAGGGTGAGGGTTCGGTGGTTCCTTGCTGGATCACCCGACCCTCATCCCCCGCGCAAGGACCTCCGCTGCGCTCCGGTGCGCGGGTTCCCCCTTCTCCCATTGGGAGAAGGATCATGGGGGTGTGCATCATGTCTTTTTCGCTTTCTTCGCGCGCATGGCGGCCATGAACCGCGCGGCCCAGCCGGGCCTGTTGTCCTGTTTGGCGCGGGCCAGGGCCAGGTCGCCGGGCGCCACGTCGGCGGTGATGACCGAGCCGGAGCCGGTCATGGCGCCCGCGCCGATGGTCACGGGCGCGACCAGCGAACTGTTGGAGCCGACGAAGGCCCCCTCGCCCACCACCGTGCGGTGCTTGAAGAAACCGTCGTAGTTGCAGAAGATGGTTCCGGCGCCGATGTTGGCCTTGGCCCCCACCTCGCCGTCGCCGAGATAGGCCAGATGATTGGCCTTTGCGCCGGGACCCATGGTCACGTTCTTGACCTCGACGAAATTGCCGACCTTGGCCCCCTGCCCCAGCGCGGCGCCGGGGCGCAGGCGAGCGTAGGGGCCGACCTCGGCGCCGGAGGCGACCGTCGCGCCTTCCAGATGCGAGAAGGCGCGGATGCGGGCGCCGGCGGCGACACGGACGCCGGGGCCGAAGACCACGTTGGGTTCGATCAGCACCCCGCCCTCGACGGCCGTGTCCCAGGCGAAATGGACGGTGTGGGGCGCGGGCATGGTGACCCCGGCGGCCAGGAAATGCTCGCGCCGGGCCTGCTGGAACAGGCGCTCGGCCTCGGCCAGCTCGGCCTGGCTGTTCACCCCCATGACGGCGGCTTCGTCGGCGAAGACGGCGCGGGTCAGATGGCCGCCGCGCCGCGCCAGGGCGACGATGTCGGTCAGATAGTATTCGCCCTTGGCGTTGTCGTTGCCGACCTGGTCCAGAAGCTGGAACAGCAGGTCCGCCTCCACCGCGATGACGCCGGAGTTGCAGGCGGTGACGGCCAGTTGTTCGGGCGTCGCCTCCTTGGCCTCCACGATGGCCTCCAGCGTTCCGTCGGGGCTGACGATCAGACGACCATAGGCGGCGGGGTCGGCGGCCTCGAAGCCCAGCACGGTGACGCCCGGCGCGCCGAACACCGGGCCGATGTGGTCGGCCTTGAGCAAGGGCACGTCCCCATAGGTGACGACCACCTCGCCCGCGAATCCGGCCAGCGCCTCACGCGCAGCGAGGACGGCGTGGCCGGTGCCCAGCGGCGGATCCTGGACCGCCACGGCGGCCGCGCCCAGGCGCGCCTCCACATGGGCGCGGACCTCGGGCGAGTGGGTCCCCACCACCACCACGATGCGCTCGCAGCCCAGCGCCTCGGCCGCGTCGATGGCGTGGTCCAGCATGGCGCGCCCGCCCACCGGGTGCAGCACCTTGGGCAGCGGGCTTTTCATGCGCGTACCCTGCCCGGCGGCGAGGATGACGGCGGCGCGTGAGGTCATTGGGGCGTCTCGTAGCGGCGGAATCGTCCGGTCCGTCTAGCCGAAAGCCGGGCGCGAGGCGAGGCGCGCTCGGCGGGACTCATGGAACAGATTGAATTCCGATATTCCGTCACCCTCGGGCTTGTCCCGAGGGCCTATGGTCGAAGCCATCACGACAGGCGCCGGGGTCGCAACAGGCGTTCAACCCCGCATGAAATCGCGCATGAGGCCGCGATGGGTCCTCGGGACAAGCCCGAGGATGACGGATTTATGAGCCTATCCGCCGTACTGTTCGGCGTAGGCGATCATGTCCTGGCCGACCTGCTCGACGATGCCGCCACATTCCTGGACGTGGCCCATCAGCTCATCCATGGTGGCGGAGTCGGCGTAGGCGGCCAGCTGCTCGAACCAGTTCACGTTCGGCTCGCGGCCTTGCAGGCGGCCGTAGAAGAACAGCGAACCGATGGTTCCGGCCTGGACCATCTCGGGATCGTCGCTGTCTGCGATGGCCAGGAACACGGCCATGCAGGTCAGGTCGCGCCGGGATTCGGCGTCCCCGGACGGCTGGGCCATGGCCCCGCCCGCCATCAGGCTCAGCGCCAGGGCGCCCGCCGCGATCATGGTCCTCATCATCATTCCCCCTCGCCCGCCGGCGCCGTGACGGTCGCCAGAATGGTTCCCTCGGCGACCTGATCGCCGACCGAGGCCGAAATCTCCCCCGCCACGCCGTCGAAGGGCGCGGTCAGGGCGTGCTCCATCTTCATGGCTTCCAGCACGATGATCGACTGACCTTTCGTGACGGCCTGGCCGGGCTGGGCGGACACGGCGACGATCCGGCCGGGCATGGGGGCGCGGAGGGCGCCGTCGGAGGCGGCGGCGGTTGCTCCGATCACGGCACGATGGGGCTTGGCGACATAGGCGTCCCCGTCGTCGAAGAGAACAATCCCCTTGTCGTCCTCATAGAAGCGAATGGCGCTGCCGAGGGCGGATTCGACGGAGTTGTCGTGTCCGTAATTCCGATAAACTGGTTGCAGACTTTCCGTGTCTCCGTAGGTCGCGGCGATGACACCGAATTCGCTCGTGTCGAAGCTGACTCGATGCGGTCCATTCAGGTCGATCAGCACATCAAAGCCCGGCGCTCGATTGACCCGGAAGCCCGGAATATTGCCCCGATGAGCTGTCCACGGGTCATCGACTTGGCCTGTCCGGTTTGCAAAATCCTTGAACGATGCATCGGTGAGCGCGACGGCTCCGGCTCGCACAGCTCTCTCTAACTGGTGGCACGGCTTCTGAGTGAGTGTTTCCTCCTCCGCCGCGATGAAGGCCGTGTCCACGTCGCCTGCGACGAAACGGGGATGGTCCAGGCAGCGGGCGAGGAAGGCGGCGTTGGTGCGGACGGGCCAGACCTCGACCTGGCGGCAGGCGTCGGCGAGGCGGGCGGCGGCGGCCTCGCGGGTGTCAGCGTGGACGATCAGCTTGGCGATCATGGGGTCGTAGTGCTGGCTGACCTCGCCGCCCTGGGTGACGCCGGTGTCGATGCGGACCGAGCCTGAGAGCGAGCCTGAGCCCGGCAACCCCTCCACCGCTGCGCGGTCCCCCTCCCCCCGGCGGGGGGAGGGGACGGGGAGGCGGAAGTGCTGGAGCTTGCCGATGGAGGGCAGGAAGCCGTTTTGCGGATCCTCGGCGTAGAGGCGGGCCTCCATGGCCCAGCCGGTCAGGGGGATGTCGGCCTGTTTCAGAGGGATGGATTCGCCCGCCGCCACGCGGAACTGCCATTCCACCAGGTCGACGCCGGTGACGGCCTCGGTGACGGGGTGCTCGACCTGCAGCCGGGTGTTCATTTCCATGAACCAGATGCGGTCCGGTTTCAGGCCCTCGGAGGCGTCGGCGATGAACTCCACCGTGCCGGCGCCGACGTAGTTCACGGCCTTGGCGGCGCGCACGGCCGCCTCGGTGACGGCGGCGCGCGTGGCGGCGTCCATGCCGGGGGCCGGGGCCTCCTCGATCACCTTCTGGTGGCGGCGCTGGAGCGAGCAGTCGCGCTCGTAGAGGTGGACGACGTTCCCCTGACGGTCGCCGAACACCTGCACCTCGATATGGCGCGGGCGGGTGATGTAGCGTTCGATCAGCACCCGGTCGTCACCGAAGGCGGCGGCGGCCTCGCGCTTGGCGCTGGCCAAGCCGGAGGCGAAGTCGGTCGGGTCGTCGCCCCGCTTCATGCCCTTGCCGCCGCCCCCGGCCACGGCCTTGATGAGGACGGGGTAGCCGATGCGCCCAGCCTCGGCGGCGAGTGTTTCCTCGGACTGATCGGCGCCCAGATAGCCGGGGGTGACGGGGACGCCCGCCTTGTCCATCAGGTCCTTGGCCGCGTCCTTCAGGCCCATGGCGCGGATGGCCGAAGGCGGCGGGCCGATCCAGACCAGCCCGGCGGCCATGACCGCCTCTGCGAACTCGGCGTTTTCGGACAGGAAGCCGTAGCCGGGGTGGATGGCCTCCGCACCCGTCTGTTTCGCGGCGGCCAGCACCCTGGCCGCGTCCAGATAGCTCTCGCGCGCGGCGGCGGGGCCAATCAGGACGGCTTCGTCGGCCATGCGGACATGCAGGGCGTCGGCGTCGGCTTCGGAATAGACGGCGATGGTCCGCACGCCCATGGCGCGGGCGGTGCGGAAGACGCGGCAGGCGATCTCGCCTCGGTTGGCGACCAGAACGGATTTGAACATTCCGCCTCCCTAGCCCATCGCGCGCCGCCTGACGACGGTCACCCCGACATCTCGTTGAAGGCCAGGAACAGCCACAGCAGCATCATGAAGCTGGCGGCGATGGTGGTGGCGGTGAACAGGATGAACATGCGCAGCAGGGTCATCCACGTCCCGCTGGCGTAGGCCCCGCGCATGTGCGCGAACAGGTGCACGGGCGACAGCCACAGGAGGGCCCAGGCGGCCGGACCGATCCCCATGGCCAGCAGGAACGCCGCCGTTATCAACAAGAGCTGGAACGACAGGGAGTGCATCGAGAAGATCAGATGGTCGAACAGGTAAAGGTCGCGCCGCCAGAAGAACAGGCACGCCAGCATCAGGGCCGACACAGGCAGCATCAGCACGATCACCCGCTGAGCCCAGACGGCGAGGATGAGGGTGAAGCGGCGGGGCTCGGCCTGGACCGCCTCCAGCCGTTCGGTCAGCCAGGCCTCGAAGGCCGAGACGCTTTGGCGATCGGCGGGGTTTTCGGCCTGTTCCTGAATGATCTGGTTCGCTTCCTGGGCCGCCGTGACGCCCGCGACCAGGCCGCCCCAGTTGCGGTCCAGGGCGGCCTGCGCGACGCGGCGCTCGGCCTCGGTCAGGCTTTCGTCGGCTACGATCTCGGCGCGCGCCTGATCCAGGGCGGAGGCGGGATCGGAAGCCGCGCCGCCTGTCTGGCGCACCAGCTCGTCCGTGGCGCCGCCGCCGAGCGCGCACTGCCCCATCACGAAGGTGAGCAGCAGGATCACCAGGAACAGGCGCAGGGGCGGCACCTGCGCGGCGCGCTTGCCGTCGATGTAGTCGCGGGTCAGGCGGCCGGGCCGGACGATCAGGCGCGGCAGGGTGCGGGCCAGGCGGCCGTCCAGGTGGAAGAAGCTCTCCAGCGCCTCGCGCCCCAGCTTCCAGACGGACTTGTGGAAATCCTCGGCCAGCTGGCCGCAGGCGTGGCAGTAGGTCCCGGCCAACGGCGTCTCGCAGTTGGCGCAGGGCGTTCCGGGCGGGATGTCCGCCTGTTTCCGGCGCCAGCGCAGCCAGCCGCCGACCGAGGCGGCGGCGGCGGTCTCCAGTTCGTTGGTCATGCCCCCTCCTGCACCTGGCGGCGCCTACTTCGCCCAGTTCGGCTTGCGCCGTTCCAGGAAGGCGCGCACGCCTTCCTGTCCCTCGGGACTGACACGGGCCCGGGCGATGCGGCGGGCGGTGTCCTCCATCAGGCCGGAATCGATGGACCGACCCGTCAGGTCGTGCACCAGCCGTTTAGCGGCGCCCAGGGCGCCGGGAGCGCAATCGCGCATGGAAGAGGCGAAATCGGCCACGAACCGATCCATGTCCTCGGCGCTGTCCAGCACGTGATCCACCAGGCCGAATTCCTGGGCCGCCTGGGCGTCGAACATCTCGGCGGTCATGAACAGGGCCCGGGCCCTGCGTGGCCCCACGGCCTCGATCACATAGGGCGCGATGGTCGCGGGGATCAGGCCCAGCCGGACCTCGCTGAAGGCGAATTTGGCGCCCTTCACCGCCACGGCGGTGTCACAGGCGGCCACGATGCCCGCCCCGCCGCCCATGGCCGCACCTTCGACGATGGCCACCGTCAGGGCGGGCACGTCGCGCAGAGCCTTGAGCATGACGGCCAGGCCCATGGCGTCGTCGCGGTTGTCGCCCTCAGACCAGTCCGCCGCGTCACGCATCCAGTTCAGGTCCGCCCCCGCGCTGAACGTGCCGCCCGCCCCCCGGATGAAGACCGCCCGCACACGGTCGGCGCCGTGCAGGGTCTCGAACGCCTCGCGCAACGCCGCGATGGTGGCGGCGTCAAAGGCGTTCTTCTTGGCCGGGCGGTTGATGGTGATGAACACCATGCCGTCGGCCGTGGAATCGATGCGCGCCAGCCGGTCGTCCGCATCCGGCGCCGGATTGGCCACCAGCGGATGGTTGATGCGGTTCATCTCGGCCGCCTCGGCGTCGGTGACGTCCAGGGCGTTCAGGTCGGGGTCGGTGGGCTTGGCCATGTCGGTTCCTGCTGTTCCGTCTCCCCAAGGAAGGGGTCGGGTGATCTCATGCGGTTTCCGACCTATAACGCATGACGGAGCGAACCGAATACGGCTGCGACGAGGAGATCGGGCTGATGAAGACCACCGCGACCGACCGCATCCGCAAGACCAGCGTGGCCAGCGTCCACGTCCACTATGTCGCCAAGGTCGAGAAGAAGGGCCGCACGCGCGCCGAGGTGGATCAGGTGATCCGCTGGCTGACGGGCTATTCACAGGATCAGTTGGACGCCCTGCTGGCGGACAAGACCGATTTCGAGACCTTTTTCGCCCAGGCCCCGGCGATGAATCCCAACCGTTTCCTGATCACCGGCGTGATCTGCGGCTATCGCGTCGAGGAGATCGAGGACCCCTTCATGCGCGAACTGCGCCACCTGGATAAGCTGGTGGACGAGGTGGCCAAGGGGAAGGCGATGGAAAAGGTGCTGCGGGCGGGGTGAAGGCGTCCAAAAAGGACACCTCCACTGGACCTATGCCCGCACGACACCTCAAATCCGCTCAGCTAGCCTTCTTCAGAGGCTCGCCAGTCGGATCAATGCCGAGTTCGCGCACCATTTTTGTCGCCTGTTGCCGTGTCATATTGACGAGGCTGGTCTCATCTCCTCTCGGAGACCCCGCTATCGGCAGCTTTCGCTCGCTGTCTTGGTACGTAACGACGATGCAGAGATGCTTCTTTCCACGTTCGCGCCGATGCTCGAGCTGAGCTTGGTCGAAGATGGCTTCTGCGACGCCCGCCGCCGCTCTTTCGTGCTTTTGTAATTTTAACATCAAATGTATTTCCTTTAATATAAGACTCCAATCCAATATGAGGTTGGTGATTGATGGGTCAAAATTGACGACATCAACAGTATTATACAATAAAATCGCGAAAAAGTCAACTACATCATGAACACACCTAACGTCGCTTCCGGGATCGGGGCGTTCGGGTCGGCCCTTCTCCCCTCGGGGGAGAAGGTGTCAGGCGGAGCCTGACGGATGAGGGGGCTGTTTCCGCATCTCCGCCGCACGAAGACGGATCGCGTCCAGCACCACATTAGGATTTTTCAGGAACGCTTCGTTGTCGAAACGGATAACGGCGAACCCGGCCTGAGTGATCCGCAGATCGCGCAGGGCGTCGCTCTCTTCCTTGAGCCGATGGATGCCGCCGTCCAGTTCAATGACCAGCTTCAGGTCCGGACAGAAGAAGTCGGCGATGAATCCGGCGACCGGGGCCTGGCGGCGGAACTTCCAGCCCTCGAAGCGACGGGCGCGCAGCAGCGACCACAGGCGGGATTCCGCGCCGGTCATGTCGGAACGCAGGCGGCGGGAGCGGCGCGTTCTGTCGGGCGTCTGGAACATGGCGTCTGACAACCCCCTCATCCGAGCGGCTCCGCCGCCCACCTTCTCCCCCGAGGGGAGAAGGGAAGACGTTACCTCCTGAACACGCCGCCTCAGATGAACACGATGGCGGCCAGCAGCAGAAGAAGGACGCTCGAACAGGCGATCTGGACCCACTTCTCGCGCCGCCACAGGGCCAGCAGGATGACGCCCGTCATCAGCAGGATCGGCGCCTGCGAGCCGACGGACGGGACCAGGGCCCCTCCTGTTCTAAGGTGAGCGTTGATGTTGCCGATCATGGCGACTGCGGCCACCAGGGCGAACGCCGCCTTGAACAGACGGCCGTGGCGCTCGTGGTGGGCGGCCATGTCGATCGCCGCCCCCGGTTCCGTCGCGCGCGGCGAGACGAGGGCGCAGGCCACATACTGAACGATGGCGAACACCAGCGCCCAGGCCGCCAGCCCGGCGCTCCATGACGCGCCCCGCAGGCCCTCCAGCGACAGCCAGTTGTTGAACAGCAGCATCACCGCCGCCAGCATCCACATGGACTGGACCAGCGAAAACCGCGTCCGCTCCCGCTCCAGAAGCATGGCCGCGACACTGGCCAGCAGATGCGTCAGCGCCAGCGCATAGACAAACGACAGCAGCACCACGAGCAGTTCAAAACGTTCCATCGTCCCCTCCCTGTGACCCCCGCCTACATCCTGAACACGCCGAACGTCGTTTCCGGGATTGGCGCATTGAGGGAGGCGGATATGGCCAACCCCAGCACATCCCGCGTCTGGGCCGGGTCGATGACGCCGTCGTCCCAGAGGCGGGCGGTTGCGTAGTAAGGGTTGCCCTCGTCCTCGTATTTCTGGCGGATGGGGGCCTTGAAGGCTTCAGCGTCGGCGTCGGTCCAGCTGTCGGCGTCGCGGTGGACGGTGGCCAGGACGCTGGCGGCCTGCTCGCCGCCCATCACGCTGATACGGCTGTTGGGCCAGGTGAAGAGGAAGCGCGGGCTGTAGGCGCGGCCGCACATACCATAGTTGCCTGCGCCAAAAGACCCGCCGATCAGGACGGTGAACTTGGGCACCTCGGCGCTGGCGACGGCGGTGACCAGCTTGGCCCCGTGCTTGGCAATGCCCTCGGCCTCATACTTGCCGCCAACCATGAAGCCCGAGATGTTTTGCAGGAACAGCAGCGGGATCTTGCGCTTGCAGGCCAGCTCGATGAAGTGCGCCCCCTTCTGCGCGCTTTCCGAGAACAGCACGCCATTATTGGCCAGAATGGCGACCGGCTGGCCCCAGATGCGGG
>JAEZCL010000168.1 GCA_023433585.1 Pseudomonadota bacterium | reverse complement strand
GTTCGTCCGTGCGCGCCCCGTCGCGCGTGGGGAGTGGCCGGGCGACGCGGCGCGGTGCGCCGGGCAGCTACCTACTCGTGCATCAGCCTGGGCGTCGCCGTGCCTGTCGTGGTCGTCGGGTGCAGCGACTCAGGCGTGACGCCGCACGTCGCGCCGTACGAGGAAGCCGGCCAGGGTCATCCCCGCGAGCGGTACGACCGGGACCAGGACGAAGAGGATCCGCCACAGGGGCGCAGGGTCGCATTCCTGGGTGAAGCATCCGTCTACTAGCAGCGTCCACAGCAGGGCAAGCCACAACCCGACGAGCAGGACAGCAGCGAACCGCGCGACCAGGTCGATGAAGCTCCTGCCTCGCTCCCGGCGGGCGTCCGCGACGTCGACGTTCACCGCGAACATGGCCGCTGACAGCACGAGACCGCTACCGACCGCCAACAACAGCCACAGCGGGACAACGGCAACGGTGAACACCATGGCGTACCCGGCGACCCCGACAGCCAGGAAGACCCCGAACGCAGCCCACGTCGCGCGCCAGAGCCATCGACTCGAGAACTGCAGGTCATGCGGCTCGTGCACCTCGCTAGCCGCAGCTGGGGATGGTGAGGTCTCCATGTCGTCCCGCCTCCACAATCTCGATCTTGGCGCCCCTGGTCAGTTCGGATTCTTGCCAAGGTGTCTGCATGTCGCTGCTGAGCACAGTGAAGCAGGTCACCGCCGGCAGTCTCAGGTCCGGAGCGGGAACCATGCCGCCGCACACGGCGTGCAGCGACCTTTGCGCGGCCAGGCTGGGGTTGTCGGCGATTTCCGACGCTGAGAACTCGTCCCACCCGGTCAGCGCGCGGCACATCTCGGAGAAGTACCCCACCCCGGACAGGGAGACCTGCCCGTTGCCGTCCGTTTGCCAGAACGCGCGACTTGCCACGTCCGGCTCGAAGTCCGCCGTGGTCAAGCCCGTCATCTGGTAGTACGCCGCGGCGGAATCAGCCGCCAAGGTGCCGGACTCCAGGTCGCCTTGAGCGCCGGGGCTCGGCACCGCTGCGAAGAACTCACCAGCCCGTGCCCCGACGGGGAAAGGTGTCCCGACCGCTGCAACGAGGTCAGGGTGCGTGGTCCCCAGGTACGCGGCGCGGACCGAGGCGAACGAGTACCCCTCGAGCCGTTGGACGCGCACGTCCTCGACCTGTTCGATCGCGGCGACGATCTGCCGGTACCTGTCCGCCGTCATCTCGGCGGGGTTCGCCTCACCCAGGCACGCGTCGCGCACCTGCTCGGACGAGCTGGTCTCTGCGACCTCGGGGTAGTGGGCCTCGGCGCTGGCGAAGTAGCCGGCGAGAGCCGAGCGGCACTCCTCGACGTACGGTGCGACGACCCACGGCTCGTCGATCACGAGCAGGTTGAACCCGCGTCGGTGGGCGTCGGCCGCCTTCGCGTCCAGGTCGCCGAGGTGCCGCGACAGAATGGATACGCCCGGACCGCCCGGGTCGTAGATCATGGTGCGGGCCGACGGGGTGTCCGCGCGCATGAGGACGTAGCGGGTCCACGTGCCCTCGATCTCGACCGTGGAGCACCACTCCTCGGCGGAGGTCGCGGGGTACGCACATGACGGCGTGCGTACCTCAGGTGAGCGCGCTCCCGCTTCGGCGGTGACATCGCCGCGCGGCGAACTGCCGGGGCCGCTCTCGGATGAGAGACGAACCCCGGCAGCCACCACCACGGCGGCGAGAACCGCCAGTGGAATAAGGATCCGGCGCTTCACTACCGGTAGTAGTTTCCGTCGGTCCAGCTGACCGAGTAGTCCGTGCCCGGGACGGCGCACGGGACGCCGATCTGGCCGCACTGACCGATGGTGAGCCACACGTAGTCAGCGAAGTACGGCTCGGACCCGTTCGTCGTGTACCGAGCGTAGGTGTCGACGTACTTCTGACCTTGCGCGTGACCTGTGTACCGCGTACCGGTTGCGAAGTAGCTGCCGCCGGCGAGGTTCTTGATGCTCGCGCACGAGGTGAGAGGAATCGTCACGCCACCGTACGAGAACTGACCGGCGCCGCACTCGGTGCTGCTCGGCAGCGGCCCGTAGTTGTAAGGCCCACCGGTGATGCGACTGAAGTTCTTGTGCTGACGGAAGCGGATCGTGAACTCGTGGAACTCGCGACGCTGCACGCCGCCGTTCGCCAGGGTTCCCTTGGCGTACCGGTTGTAGATGTACGACGAGTTCGAGATCTTGTACTTCTCGTAGCAGTCGTAGACCTGGTCGTCGCCGCTCGCGATGCTCCTGGCGTCGAACCAGATCGTCCGGCAGTACTCACGAAGCGGCGTGCCCCGACCTTCGAGGTGCGCGACCGGCGGTGCTGTACCGACGGACTCCTCGGTCTCTGCGATCTCCATGCCGAAACCGGTGATCTCGGTGCCCTCAACCTCGTCCGTGACGGTTGCTGCACTCTCGACCGTGCTGCCCTCGGGGATGACGGCTGTGATCTCGCTGCCGTCGACCTCGGCGGTCCAGACCTCGACGTCGTCGGCGGAGACGAGCCCGGACGTGCGCATGGTCTCGTCGACGTGCTGCTGGACGTGCGCCTTGTCCTTACCGCGAGCGCGGTCGCCGTCGACCTGCTCAAACTCCTTGGTGACGCTGAGGGCGGGCTCGGCGGGTGCGGGCGGGCCTGGGGGCGCGGCGAGCGCGGTGGTGGGTATCAGAGCGAGCAGCAGGGCGAGAGTTGCCACGGAGGTCTTTCGACGCATCAAACCGTCTTTCATGCGGTCAGCGGCCCCTTCGGACCGGCTCTCGGATAGGCCGATAGCGGGGTAAGAGTCGCTTTACGGATAACTCGGGTCAAGCAGCCGTGCGCACGCCGCGGGCGGGAGCAGCTCGGGACCACCGGTGCGGTCCCCCAGTCGCTCCGCCTGGGTGCATGACCAGGTCAGCTCCGTCGGATGCGCCAGCAGCCCTGCCTTCGCGCCTCAACCCGGCGCGGCGGAACGTGGACTCGTCGTCCGTCCCCGCCCACGACGAAGGGCGCGGCGGGACGCCCCGGTCCCGTCCGAAGATCGGCGCCTTCTGACGGCACGACGCAGGTCGGTCCGGACGGGTAGGGCGTTCGACCTACCAGTGCGGACACGGGTCGCAGGTGCGGCGTCCGTGCCCCATCCGGACGATCGAAGGGTCGACAATGCGAGGTGCGGTCATCGTGATGCTCCGTTCGAGAGTGCTGTGAGAGGTTCACTCGAAGGATCACGCGGTGACCGCACCGTCGTCGACGACCCCGTCGCCACCGGCGCTACACCACTATCAGGGACGCCACTGACGACGGCGTCAGCTGTGGGCTGCGACCACGTCGACGAGCTCGCGCGACTGGGCGACGATCGCGTCGCGCCACGCCTCGAACGTCGCGTCCGTCACGGCGAAGTCCGTGGCGAAGTGCTGCATGTCCGGGGTGTGGATGTGCCCCGCCGGGATGTCGAGCCCGGACCGGTCACGAAGCAGCGTGTTGCGGTACGCCGACTCGTTCGACAGGTACGCCCCGCCGCCGCCGCTGAGCGCGCACGACCCCTCGGGCGGGGGCGTCGGTGCGACCGCGGGCGGGTAGGTGTCCTCGCGCTGGAAGACGTGCTCGGCGTCCCGCGAGTCGCAGCTGGGGAAGTACGCGTAGCTCGCGTTCCACTGCACGCCGAACGCGACGGACTCGTCCTGCCAGGTGTCGCCCGGCGGTCGCGGGACGTCGGTGCCGGTGCGCGCCTCGATCATCTGCGCGACCGGCAGCGTCGACGCGGTTCACTGCGGCGGGTCCATCAGCGTGTCGCCGCCACCCCAGCGTTCCGGCACCTGCACGTTGCAGCCGGGGTTGTCCTT
>JAEZCL010000143.1 GCA_023433585.1 Pseudomonadota bacterium | reverse complement strand
ACGAGCTGCGGCTCGTCGCCGTGGCGGAACTCAGCGGGACGGGTCCCGGTCGTACAACCGGCGCGCCCACAGGTAGCCCACCAGGCTGATCCCGGCACACCAGGCCACCGCCCCGAGCGCGTCGCCGCCGCCGACCGGACCGGCCAGGAGCAGCCCGCGCAGCGTCTCCATGATCGGGGTGAACGGCTGGTGCTCGGCGAACCAGGCGAGCCACCCGGGCATCGAGTCGGTCGGCACGAAACCGCTGCCCAGGAACGGCAGCAGCATCAGCGGCATCGGCAGGTTGCTTGCGCTCTCCACGCTCTTGGGCACCATGCCCAGCGCGACCGACAGCCAGGTGATGGCGAACGCGGTGAGGGTGAGCAGCCCGGCCGCGGCTAGCCACTGCGCCGGGCCGGCATCCGGCCGGAAGCCGACGAGCAGCGCCACGGCGACCACCACCGCCAGCCCGATCAGCGTCTGCGTCACCGCGCCCACGACGTGGCCGGTGAGCACCGCCGCGCGGGCGATGGACATGGTGCGGAACCGGGCCACGATGCCCTCGGTCATGTCCATGGCCACCGAGATCGCGGTGCCCTGCGCCGCGCCGGCCAGGGCGAGCAGCAGGATGCCGGGGGTCACGTAGTCGACGTACGCGGACCGGCCCCCGGCCACGCCGCCGAGCCCGTTGCCGAGCGTGCCGCCGAAGACGTAGACGAACAGCAGCAGGAAGACCACCGGCAGGGCGATCACCACTGCCGTCAGGGACGGATAGCGCACCGCGTGCTTCAGGTTGCGGCGCAGCATCGTCGCCGAGTCGCCGACGGTGTGGGCGAGCGTGCTCATGCGGTCACCTTCTCCTCGGTGCGGTGGCCGGTGAGGGCCAGGAAGACGTCGTCCAGGTCGGGGGTGTGCAGGCTCATCGACTCGACCGCGACCCCGGCGGCGTCGAGCCGGCCGAGCAGGTCCTTCACTGCGCTGACGCCGCCGTCGCCGGGCACCCGCAGGGTCAGGTCGTCGTCGTGCCGGGTGGCCGCCGGGAACAGCCCGGCCGCCGCGGCCAGTTGCGCCGGGTCGGTGAAGTGCAGGCGTACGTGACCGCCGGGCACCAGCCGCTTCAGCTCGGCCGGGCTGCCCTCGGCGACGAGGCGACCGCCGTCGAGCAACGCGACCCGGTCGGCCAGGTGGTCGGCCTCCTCCAGGTACTGCGTGGTCAGGAAGACGGTGGTGCCCTCGGCCACCAGCTCCCGCACGATCTGCCACATCGCCCGCCGGCTGCGCGGGTCCAGGCCGGCCGTCGGCTCGTCCAGGAAGATCAGCCGGGGGCGGCCGACGAGCGTCATCGCCAGGTCCAGCCGCCGCTTCATCCCGCCGGAGTACGCCGCCGCCGGCTTGTCCGCCGCGTCGGTCAGGTCGAAACGGGCCAGCAGGTCGTCTACCACCCGCCGTCCCTCGATCCGGCCCAGATGCCGCAGGTCGGTCATCAGCCGCAGGTTCTCCGCGCCGGTGAGCAACGCGTCGACGGCGGAGAACTGGCCGGTCACGCCGATCACGGCGCGTACCCGGTCCGGCTCGGCGGCCAGGTCGTGGCCGGCGACGCGCACGGTTCCGCCGTCCGGTCGGATCAGCGTGGAGAGGATCTGCACTGTGGTGGTCTTGCCGGCGCCGTTCGGGCCGAGCAGGGCGAAGACCGTGGCCCCGGGTACGCGCAGGTCGATGCCGTCGAGCACCACCTGCTTCCGGTACGCCTTGCGCAGCCCGGTCGCCTCGACCATCGGTGAGGTTGTCGTCGTCATGCGGTAACCGTGACGGCGGCGGGGATCAGCGCGGTTTCACGGCGGTTTCACGCCCACCGGACAGGGGCGCGGACCTCAGCGCTCGACAGCGCGGGCAACTAGTGCCTCGGCGAGGTCGCCGAGTCACTCGTGCACCGCGCTGTGCACGGCCCTCGTGACTGAGCGTGCGGTCAGCGGGGCATCGCCCGCCAGCCGGAGCCACTCGCGCGCCACGCGCCCGCCAGGATGCTCGCCGAGCCACGGCTCGGGCACTGCTGGATCTTGGACCGGCCGGACGCCCCGCCGATCTGTGCCTGGACCTGCCACTGGCTTCCGTCGGTGCAGATGTAGACGTCACGCCGTCCGCGAGGGTTGTTGACGCCGTTCCACCAGTGTTCCTCGACCACCATGTCGTGACCGTACCGCAGGAGACCCGGAGCAGCACAGACGCAAATCGGTTGCCGCCGTCGGCCGGGCGGCGCACGCTCCCCGAATGACAGCACCGGACCTGCCGCGCAGCTTCACCATCCGCGAGGGCGACCTGCGGATCCTCAATCCGTTCGACGACGTCAAGCTGGCCACGCTGGGCCGCGCGATCCGGCTGCGACCCGGCGACGAACTGCTGGATCTGTGCAGCGGCAAGGGCGAGCTGCTCTGCACCTGGGCCCGCGACCACGGGGTCACCGGCACCGGGGTCGACATCAGCAGCGCCTTCACCGCCGCCGCCCGGGAACGCGCCGCCGAACTGGGCGTCACCGAGCACGTACGGTTCGTGCACGGCGACGCGGCGGCGTACTCACCGGAGCGGCCGGTCGACGTGGCGGCCTGTGTCGGGGCGACCTGGATCGGCGACGGGGTGCCGGGCACGCTGGAACTGCTCGGCCGGGCGTTGCGGCCCGGCGGCATGGCGCTGGTCGGCGAGCCCTACTGGCGGCGGGACCCGCCGGACGAGGAGGCGGTCACCGGCTCGCACGCCCGGTCCCGGGACGAGTTCCACGACCTGCCCGGCCTGGTGCGGCTCTTCGGCGAGTGCGGCTGGGACCTGGTCGAGATGGTCCTCGCCGACCAGGACAGCTGGGACCGGTACGCGGCCGCGCACTGGCTGAACCTGCGCCGCTGGCTGGACGCCAATCCGGACGACGAACTGGCCCCGGAGCTGCGGCGGGAGCTGACCGAGGACCCGCTGCGGTACGTCCGCTTCCAGCGCGAGTACATGGGGTGGGGAGTGTTCGCGCTGTTGCGACGGTGACTGCTTAACGAACGGCTACGCAGGGTAAAGCCAGATCATGGGACAGTTGCGCACCTCGCCGCCGCCGCCACAGGCCTCGGAGCTGGAGCGGTGGGTGCTCGACTCCCCGGAGGATCTGCGCGTCCTGCGCGCCTCGCTGCGCGACGCGCTGAACCGGCACGGCCTGGTGCAGGGTGAGGACCTCGACGAGGTGCCGCACCTGGTCGTGCTGGTTGCCACCGAACTGGCGAGCAACGCGCTGCGGCACGGCCGCCCGCCCACCATCATCACGCTGCTCGCCACCGACGACCGGTTCCTGCTCGACGTGGCCGACCACGACGTCAGCTCGGTGCCGGAGCTGACCGACATCAGCCCGACGGACTCGGGCGGGCGCGGACTGTTCCTGGCCCAGTCGGTCTCGCTCGACGTCGGCTGGTACGCCACCGGGTCCACCAAGAACATCTGGGCCGCGTTCTCCCGCTGACGGCCGGGGCGGCCGCCGGGCGAGGGCTCAGCGGTCCCCGGCCGGGATCGGGTCGTCGTACTGGCCGGACGGCCCGGCGAGCGGTTCGCCGTCCACGATCGGCCACGGGTTCGGCGTGCACCCGTGCAGCCCGAGCGTCTGCTGCACCATCACCGGCGCCGGACCGCCGGCCCGGGGGCAGCGCTCGTGTCCCCGGCCCAGCCGGTGACCGACCTCGTGGTTGAGCAGGTACTGCCGGTAAAGGTCGAGGTCGGGCACGTGCGGCACCCCGTACACCCAGCGGGCCACGTTGATCACCACCTGGTCGCCGTTGCGGCAGGACGTGTATCTGTCGCTCGGGTCGCCGCAGAGCCGCCCCCGGGTCACCGG
>JAEZCL010000112.1 GCA_023433585.1 Pseudomonadota bacterium | reverse complement strand
CATCAGCGCCGGGCGGCGGCGGCGGTCCGGCGACAGGCGCAGGCGATACCCGCCCTCGGGCGCGCCCTCCAGCCAGGCGCCGGGCCGGGCCAGCAGGGCGCGGGCGCGCTGGACGCCCCTGGTCTGATCCCCGCTCATGCCGCGACCCCGCAGGCGGTGATCTGGACCAGACCCCGGCCCAGGCGGTCCAGCAGCGCATCCAGCGCCGGATCGTCACGCCAATCCTCCACGTCGCGGCAGGCCACGCCCACCGTGGTCCGGTCCCGGTCGAAGGCGGCGCCCACCCGATGCAGCGGCCAGCCGTATTCGGTGTGGCACAGATAGAGCGCCAGCGACCGCGCCCGGCGCACCTCACGGCCCAACCGCCGCTTCGAGCCGATGGCGGCGGCGGGCACGCCCGTCACGCTGGCCACCGCCTGCATGGCCAGGAGGGCGCGCAGGCGGTCGGCGCGCGTCTGTTCAATCTGCATCATCAGCCGGTCGTCGATCTCTTCGTCCATGGTCCTTCTCCCCGAACCGCGTCTTGCGCGTTCCCCAAGGCTGGAGCCGTTTCGGGCGTGAGAGGATTTTATTCCTATTTCATGCGCCAGAGTCGGACGCAGGGCGTTAAGGATTGCGGCATTGGACATGCGCGGATGCGGGGATTGCGCGCGGATCACCGACGCGAGGGCCGGCCGGGAGCGCCGGCGAAAGAAATTCCGAATCCTTGACTCGGCCCACTGGACGTCGATTCACAAATCAGCCTATCGATTCGCCATTAACCGTTCTTAAGGTTTTGCGGCCTTAACTGGTCGGAAAGGTTACCCGCTCCCCGTGCGAGCGGCCTTATGGTCAAGGTTCGCCTGGAGGGGCTGATAATGCGTGTCCTGCTGATCGAAGATGACAGCGCCACTGCCCAAAGCATCGAGCTGATGCTCAAGTCGGAAGGCTTTAACGTCTACACCACCGATCTGGGTGAGGAAGGCGTCGATCTGGGCAAGATCTACGACTACGACCTCATTCTTCTGGACCTGAACCTGCCGGACATGAACGGGCTTGAGGTTCTGCGCCAGTTGCGCGTGGGCAAGATCAATACGCCGGTCATGATCCTGTCGGGCACGACGGAGATCGAAACCAAGGTCAAGACCTTCGGCGGCGGCGCCGACGACTATCTGACCAAGCCGTTCCACAAGGACGAGCTGATCGCCCGCGTCCACGCCGTGGTGCGCCGCTCAAAGGGCCACGCCCAGGCCATCATCACCACCGGCGAGATCGCGGTGAACCTGGACGCCAAGACGGTGGAGGTGGACGGCCACCGGGTCCACCTGACCGGCAAGGAATACCAGATGCTGGAGCTGCTTTCGCTGCGCAAGGGCACGACCCTGACCAAGGAGATGTTCCTGAACCATCTCTATGGCGGCATGGACGAGCCGGAGCTGAAGATCATCGACGTCTTCATCTGCAAGCTGCGCAAGAAGCTGGCCACCGCCGCGAACGGCAAGCACTACATCGAGACCGTCTGGGGCCGGGGCTACGTCCTGCGCGACCCGCAGGAAGGCGCTGCGGCCGCCGCCGCCTGATCGACTCCATAATCGAAACGAAAAGGCCCGCCGGAGCGATCCGGCGGGCCTTTTTCTTTCGGCATGAGGGCGGCGGGGGCGGTTGGGATCGGCGCCGTCGCCGAGTCCTCTCCTCCCCAAAGCGAAGCGCATGGGGAGGTGGCGCGGGCGCGACTTAAGCGCCCGTGGCGGAGGGGGCGGCGCGGGCGGAAAGGGATTGGCGCTTCGATCTTAGGCGCCGAGCCGCCCCCTCCACCACGCGGGCTGAATCGCCCGCGCGGTCCCCCTCCCCTTCGCTACGCGATGGGGAGGAAAGGCGTCGCTTCGCTCGCTTACCCGCCCATGGCCACGAAGCCCGGATTCAGGAAGCCCGGCTTGGCGTAGGTCAGGGGCTGGCCGTCCAGGGTCAGAACCCGTCCGCCCGCAGCCTCCAGGATCGCCTGGCCGGCGCCGGTGTCCCATTCGCAGGTGGGGCCGGTGCGCGGATAGACGTCGAAGCGCCCCTCGGCGATCAGGCAGAACTTCACCGAGGAATCCAGCGCCTGCCATTGCCCGCAGCCGAACCGGGCGGCGATGCGCTCGGCCTCGTCCTCCTTCAGCGAATGGCTGACCAGGGCCGATCCCTTCTCGGGTTTCTCGCGCACCCGTACGGGCCGCCAGGCCGGGTCGCCGAACCGGCGCGTGAAGGCGCCGGCGCCGGCCGCGTCCGTCCCGCCCGAACGCCAGGTCTGGCTCATGGCCGGCGCCGAGATCACGCCGGCCACGACCTGTTCGCCCTTCACCAGGGCGATGTTGACGGTGAAGGCTTCGCGCTCGGCCACGAACGCCTTGGTGCCGTCCAGCGGGTCGATCAGGAAGAAGGCGCGTTCGGCGTCCGGCGCGCCGTCCGCGGCGCAGGCTTCCTCGGCCACCGCCTGGACCTCGGGATAGAGCGCGGCGAGGCGCGCCACGATCAGGAGCTCGGCTTTCTGGTCGGCCTCGGTCACCGGGCTGTCGTCGGCCTTGCGGGTGACGGCGGCGTCGGCGCGCCAGAAGGGCAGGATCAGGGCCGACGCCTCCTCGGCGATCTCGGCGAGTTGTTCGGTCAAGCGGCCCGTGGCCAGGTCGCGTTTCAGATTCGGGGGCAGGAACGTCATCAGGCGGCGGTCATTAGACCATGCGGACCGTTTGAAGAACCGGCAAATCAGGTCAGCTTGTCGCGGTTCCGTTCCTGTGGGCTGTGAGACACGATGACGACCGACGATCCCGCCGTTGACGGCGCTGACCTGGCCACCTTCCTGACGGCCAAGCTGTGCCATGACTTCATCAGCCCGGCCGGGGCCATCGCCTCGGGCCTGGACCTGCTGAAGGACCCCTCGGCCCAGGACATGCGCGACGAGGCCATGGGCCTGATCGAGGCCAGCTCCGAGAAACTGGTGGCCCTGATTAATTTCGCCCGCGTGGCCTATGGCGCGGCCTCCAGCGCCGAGCGCTTCACCGCCGATGAGCTGAAGCCCCTGGCGGGCAGCGTCTTCAAGGGCGCGCGCGCCGACCTGGACTGGCGGGTCGAAGGCCGCGAGTTCACCAAGCCCCAGGCCCGCGCGCTTCTGAACCTGACCCAGCTGACCGGCGGCGCCCTGCCCGGCGGCGGGACCGCGACCATCACCGCCCGCGAGGACGACGGCTGGCTGACCCTGCGCGGCGAGGCCGAGGCGCCGCGCGCGCGCCTCAAGCCCGAGGCGGTCACGGGCCTGTCGGGCGAGCGCCTGACCGAGGGCCTGGCCGGCCAGTGGATCCAGCCCTACTGGCTGTGGCGCACCGTGACCGATCACGGAGGGACGCTGGGGTTCACGGTCGGCGAGGATCGGGTGATGCTGACGGCGCGAATGCCGGCGTAGGACTCGCTTTCTCCTCCCCATCGGAACGATGGGGAGGTGGCGCGGGCGCGGTTCAGCGCCCGTGACGGAGGGGGCGGCGCGGGCGGAAAGGGATTGGCGCCTCGATCTTCAGACCCCGAGCCGCCCCCTCCACCACGCCCTGGCGGGCGCGGTCCCCCTCCCCACCTTGTGGGGAGGAGATGTTCAGGGCGTCATGCTGAACGCCGCTTAAGGTTGTCCGCCAACAAGTCGTTAACCGCATCGCGCGATAAGCCATGGATAAAGCGTAAACGTCCCGCGCCGCGTCAACCGTCCGGAATCACCCACGTGCAACCCCAGTCCGTCGAGGCCAGAACCTGTCTGATCGTCGATGACAGCCGCATCATCCGCAAGGTGGCGCGCCGCATCGTCGAGAGCCTGGGATTCGAAGTGGACGAGGCCGCCGACGGCGCCGAGGCCCTGGCCTTCTGCGCCACCGCCACGCCCGAGGTGATCCTGCTGGACTGGAACATGCCGGTCATGGACGGGCTGACCTTCCTGCGCCGCCTGCGCGGCCAGCCCGGCGGCGACCAGCCCAAGGTGCTGTTCTGCACCATCGAGACCGAGGCGGGGCGGATCGCCGAGGCGCTGGACGCCGGCGCGGACGAATATGTCATGAAGCCCTTCGACGGCGAGATCCTGGAATCCAAGCTGGCCGAGGCAGGGGTGGTCTGACCGCGCATGACCCCCGACAACCTTCAGCATCTTCAGGCGCTTCTGGTCAGCCGGACCGGTTTCCTGCTGACGGCCGACCGGGCGCAACTGGCCGCGCACCGCCTGACCCCGGTGGCCAGGCGCGAAGGCTACGCCGGGGTCGACGCCCTGCTGGACGCGGTGCGCGCCGCGACGCCCGGCGCCCTGGCCTGGTCCGTCATCGAAGCGGTGCTGAATCCCGAAACCTGGTTCCGGCGCGACCGCAAGCCCTTCGCCACCTTCACCCATGAGGTGCTGCCCGCCATCGCGCGGGTGCGTCCGGACGGACGGGTGCGCATCTGGTCCGCCGGCTGTTCGTCCGGTCAGGAAGCCTATTCCCTGGCCATGCCCGCGCTGGAAGCCCACGCCAATGTCGAGATCGCGGCCACCGACCTGTCCCAGCGCGGCCTGGAGAAGGCGCGCGCGGGCATCTACACCCAGTTCGAGGTCCAGCGCGGCCTGTCGGCGCGTCAGTTGCTGACCTGGTTCGACCAGAGCGAAGACATGTGGGAGGCCAAACCCCACCTGCGCTCGGCCGTCGCCTTCGAGCACGCCAATCTGCTGGACGAGCCCCCCGCCGGCGGGCGCTTCGACGTGATCTTCTGCCGCTATGTGCTGGGCGACATGGCGCCCGAGCGTCGCGCCCGCGCCCTGGACGTGCTGGAGCAGGCCCTGGCCGACGACGGCTGCCTGTTCCTGGGCCTGGACGAGGCGGCCGCCGAACGCCCGGACTCCTTCCGCCCCGTGCCCGGCCGCCCCGGCCTGTTCGTCAAGGCCCCGGCCGCCCTGAAACGCGCGGCCTGAAACAGGCGGCCTGAAAGCGCATAGCCTCATCCCCCCGTCCGTCATTCCCGGGCTCGTCCGGGGAATCCATAATCACGGAGCGCTCCGGGTTCGCCTGGCCCTGTCGGCGCGTATGGATCGCCAGGACAGGCCCGGCGATGACGGGTGGATATGAAATGACCCCGCTCGACGCCCGCCGTTCGGGCGCCTACTAATGGCCCCATGACACTGGGGGCCTTCATGAACCGCATCGTGCTGCTGGTCGCCGCCCTGGGCCTGGCCCTGGCGGTGGCGGTGGCGGCGTCCCATTCACCGGATCCGGCGCCGGCGAGCGCCCCCGAGACGGCCTTCTCGGCCGAACGGGCCATGGCGGACATCGAGGAGATCGCGCAAAGGCCCCACCCCACCGGCTCGCAGGAGAACGCCCGGGTAAGGGCCTATCTGCTGGAGCGCATGGCCGAACTGGGGCTGGAGCCCGCCGCTCAGACCGGCGCCCTGAGCGAACCGTCGGTCCAGCGCCTGACCCGCTGGGGCGACGACCAGGCCGAAAGCCGCGAGATCGTCAACCTGGTCGGCGTGCTGCCCGGCCGCGACCGGGACGGGCCGGCGGTCATGCTGGCCGCGCACCACGACACGGTGTGGGATTCACCGGGCGCGGCCGACGATTCCACCGGGGTGGCGGCGATCCTGGAAGCCGTGCGGGCCATCCGGGCGCGCGGCCCGGCGGAACGGGACCTGATCGTCCTGTTCACCGACGCCGAGGAGCTGGGCCTGGACGGCATGCGCCTGTTCCTGGACGAACACCCCCTGGCCGCCCGCGTCGGCATGGTGGTGAACCTGGAGGCGCGCGGCGGCGGCGGCCGCGCCTCCATGTTCGAGACCGGCCCCGGCAACACCCAGACCGTGCGCGCCTATGCCCGCGCCATGGACCGCGTCCCCAGCGGCGCGAACAGCAACTCCCTGGCGGTTCTCGTCTATGAGAACATGCCCAACGGCACCGACTACACCCTGGCGCGCGAACGCGGGATCGCCGGGGTGAACCTGGCCTTCATCGGCCGCGCCCATCAGTATCACGACCCCGCCTCCACCCCCGCCGCCCTGGACCGGGGCAGCGTCCAGCACATCGGCGAGACCGCCCTGGAGGCGGCCGATCACTTCATCCGCGCCGACGCCCTGCCCATGGCCACGCACGACGTGGTCTATTCCGACTTCCTGGGCCTGGGCTTCATCCTCTACCCGCCCTGGATCGGCTGGCTGGTGCTGGCGGTCGCGGCGGGGCTGCTGGTCGTCGCCGTCCTACGGAGCCGCGGCGCGGACGCCCTGACCTTCGCGGGCATGGGCCTGGGCGCGCTGGGCGGCGTGTGGCTGGCGATCTCGGGCGTGGTGCTGGCCACGGCCATGCGCGGGCTGGCCGGCCCGTCCCTGACCCGCGCCGGTTCGCCGGACTTCTATTACGCCATGCTGCGCCGCCTGCCCTGGCTTGAGGCGGGCGTGACGCTGAGCCTGCTGGCCGCCGTCCTGATCCTGTTCGGCTCGGGCCAGGGCCGGCGGCGCATCGTGGCCGGGGTGCTGGCCGTCGCGGCGATCCTGGCTCTCAGCCTTCAGGGCTTCAGCCTGGTGATCCTGGCGCTGGCGGCGGCGGCCGTGGCGGGTGCGCTCTACAGCGGCTGGATGAACGCGAGCCGGGCCTCGGCCTGGACCGGCCTGATCGCCCTGATGCTTGTCCTGGCCGCCGTGGTCCAGGTCGTGGCCCCGACCGCCGCCTTCCTGATCGCCTGGCCGGTGCTGGGCGCGGCCGCGGCCGCCGCGCTGGGCGTCCTGATCGACCCCCGGCTCGAGCGGCATGTCTCGCTGTGGCCCGCCTTGATCGTGACGGCGCTTCTGGGCGGCTGGCTGTTTGCCGCCGGACACTGGACCTTCCTGGGCGTAGGCATGGACCTGCCCGGCGTCCTGACCCTGATCGCCCTGATGACCGCCATGCTGGCCCGTCCCCTGGCGCCCGTTTCGCGACGGGGCCTGGAGGTGCTGGCCGTGCTCGCGGCCGTCGCCCTGATCGCGGGCGCAGGCCTGTCGCTGAGCGCCCGCCTCATCGAACCCGTCGCCAAGGAGGGCCACGCGACATGACCGTCACCGTGTTCCACAATCCGCGCTGCGGAACCTCCAACAAGCTGCTCGCCGCCCTGGCCGAACGGGGCGTCCGGCCTGTGGTGGTGGAGTATCTGAAGACCGGCTGGACCGAGGATCAGCTGAAGGGCCTGCTGGCCAAGATGGACGGCGCGCGGCCCGCCGACATCCTGCGCCGCCGCGAGACCCTGGCCCAGGACATGGGCCTGACCGCCCCGGACGCGCCGGACGATCTGATCCTGCACGCCATGGTCCAGCACCCGATCCTGGTGGAGCGCCCGATCCTCGAGACCGACGCGGCCGCCGTGGTCGCGCGGCCGATCGAGCGGGCTGACCCGCTGCTGTGACCGCGTTGGACTCCGAAACTGAAAAACAGTCCAATGAGACTCTAGGTTGAGAACCTATACAAACGACTGATTTTATTCGTCCAAACTCATACTCTTCCGTCATCGCCGGGCTTGTCCCGGCGATCCATACGCGCCGATGGGGCGGGGCAAGCCCGGAACGTTCCGTGTGTATGGATTCCCGCCACAAGGGCGGGAATGACGGATGGGGGAATATGAGTCCCCAACGTAACCTTCACGGTGATCCCGTTTCCCCATGAGCACCGGCGCCCATTCTGACGGCGGTGGAGCCGACGGGGATGAAAACCGCCTTGGCGGACCGCGCCAGGTTGTGGACAAGGCGATTGGGGTCCGGAAAAGCGGGACGGACGCGAGGGTCAGATCCCGCCCAGCGCCAGGAACGCCCGGGCGGCGGCGTAGTCGCCCGCCTCGAAGCGCACCCGCATGACGCTGTCGTCGCGGAACAAGAACTCGACCGTGAAGCGCTCGCGCGGGTCCAGCCCGGCGATGGCGTCTCCCGCCTCGTCGGGGAAGCGCCAGATCTCCCCCTGACGCCGGTCGGCGGGCAGCAGCGCGGCCGGCGCCGCCCGGCTGGAGGCGGCCCAGAAGGCGCGCCGCGCATTGACGGGCGGCAAGGCCCCCAGGCTTTGGGGCGCCGGACTTTGAGGCGTCAGGCCGGCCTGGACGATCCAGGGCCTGTGGGCGCGCGCCGGGTCCCGCATCACGATCCGCGCCGCATAGGGCCGCGACCGGCCGGGGAAGGACACCACCGCCGCCAGGCCGCCCGCGCCGTCCGCATCCGCCGCATGGCCGAAGATCACCGGCGCCGAACGGAACCGCCCCGACTGCTGCAGCCGCCAGGCGGCGCGCGGAAGCTGCGTCCGGTCCGCGCGCCAGTCCTGGCGCGCGCCGGGGAAGGTCATGCGCGCGGTGCGAAGCCATCCGGCGAAGCCGTCGCGGACCCGCGCCGCCGCCACATCCAGGTCACTTGAGCCGCAGTCCGTGGAGCGGGCCCGCGTCACCGCTCGCGCCTGGGTCGCGCTCAACTCCGGATCGGCCGTTCCGGCACGCAGGGCCGCGCCCCGGGCCTGGTGCGCCGAGGCGGCCAGAGCCGCGCGCACCCCCGCCTCGAACAGCCCGCATCGGGCGTCCGCCGCCAGCATCAGGCTACGTTCGTAATAGAGCCGTTCGGCCCCCGCGCACGCCGCGCCGGCCGAAAGGGCCAGCACCACCGCGCCCGCCGCCAAACCTTCTGTCAGGCCTTTGAACATGGACCCAGACTAGGCCATACCGGTTCCGGTCCCGTTTCCTTTCAGGGTTAGCGATTTGCTTATCTCCAGCGACGTCTGGGTCAGCGCCCTGATCCGCCGCGCCGAGCTGGCGGGCGCCTTCGCCACCGTCGTGCGCCGGGGCGACGCGCGGGCCGGAACCGTCATCGTCAAGGCCTATGACACCACCGAGCGGACCGCGCGCCTCTATTCCGAAGCCTTCGGCCCGGACGGCGACCGCCTGTGGATCCAGCCGGTCTCGAGCGATCAGGAAAGCGAGCTGGACGCCTATATAGAGCGCCAGGCCGGCTACGATCCCGACCTGTGGGTGGTCGAGGTCGAGGACCGCCAGGGGCGGCACTTCATCACCGAGACGGTGGAGGGGGAGTGAAGGGCGAGTGATTAGTGGTTAGTGATTAGTGATTGGCGCGGGCGGCTGGTCATTCCCATGGGCTGGAGACATTGCCCGCCCACCCGAACCCCTAATCACTAACCACTAATCACCCCCTCCCCCCCGCCACCATTCCTTAACCGCGTTCGTGAACCGGGCCGAAAGCGCGCACCGCTAGTGTCACCGTCAACGGGCGAAGAATGCGCCTGACAAGAACGGTGATGGTCCTGTGCTCTTTCTGCTGAACGACGTGGTGTTCGATCTCGACGCGGCCAGCCCGGTCACGGCGGCCGATGCGCGCCGTTTCGACCGCCTGGACCTGGACTATGTGATCGAGCTGGCCTGCGAGCTGTTCGCCGAGGATCCGCTGATGCAGCACAATGACCCAGAGCGCGCGCGCCGTCTGGCCTGGCTGATCGCGGATCGCGCGCCCGAGCTGAACGCGGCCCTGTTCGCCGCGCCGGAGAAGGACTGCGCGCCCGAGCTGGTGGAGCCGCGCTTCTGCGCCCTGCCCGCCCCGGTGATGCGCCAGCTCCACGCCCGCGCGGAAAAGGGCGCGCTGGACGCCGTCGCCGCCGACCGCGCCGTCTGGAACCGCATGGCGGCGTGACGCCCCCCGCCCGCTGAATTTGCATCCTGAAACCCGGCGCCTGTAGTCTTCCCGCCGGGGAGGCTGTCATGCGAATTCTCTCGATTCCGCGGGCGATCACGGCGTTTCTGGCCGTGTTCATCGCCCTGACCGTCGTCGCGGCGCCGGCGAAAGCCGACTGGCTGCGCGCCGAGAGCGAGCGCTTCATCGTCTACAGCGACGGCGATGAGCGGACGCTGAGGCGATATGTGCAGAAGCTGGAGACCTTCGACCGGGTGCTGCGGCTGTGGATCGCCGCCGACCTGTCCCTGGACGAGGCGCCGCCGCGCCCGCTGCCGATCTATCTGGTCGGCAACCACCGGGAGCTGGCGCGGGTCGTTCCAGGCGCGACCGAGATCCTGCAGGGAATCTACATTCCCGCCGAGCAGGACATCTTCGCCGTGGCCCGCCGGGCGCGCAGGGACGATTCCACCCTGCTGCACGAATACGCTCACCACTTCATGTTCCAGAACGCGCCGGAGCCCCATCCGGCATGGTTCATCGAGGGGTTCGCGGAATACTACGCCACCGTCAACATCACCTCGAACCGGGTGGAGGTGGGCCATTTCAGCCAGGATCAGCTCGACTGGCTCCAGTACGCCGACTGGATGCCCATCGAGGACGTGCTGGCGGGACGGGCCGTAAACGCCGAGGGGACGCATTTCAACGCCACCTACTATCCCCTGGCCTGGCTGCTGACCCACTGGTTCCTGAGCGACCGCGACCGGCAGGCCGTGCTGCAGCGCTATCTCATCGACGCCGGGCGCAGCGGGGATCCGGTCGCCAGCATGCAGCGACAGACGGGGCTGACGCCGAACGAGCTTCGCAACGTCCTGAGGCGCTACGTCAGCGGAAACCTGCCTATTTCGGGCACGACCCAGCGGTTTCCGACAGTCCCGGTGCAGATCACGCGGCTGCCGCCCTCGGCGAACGACCTGCTGCTGGTCAACCAGCGTCTCAAGGCGGGCTACGGCCGGGAGGATGCGGATGCGCTGGTCGCCGAAGTGCATGATCTGGCGGGACGGCATCCGGGGGATCCCTTCGCGCGGCTGGTGCTGGGCCGCGCCGAAATCCTGTTGGGAGACCCGGCCTCGGGCGAGGCGGAGCTGACCGCCTTGCTGGAGGAGCAGCCCGACAATGTGGAGGCGCTCCAGCTCATGGCCCTGGCCCGCCTGAACGACGCCGCCGACCACCCGGAAGGGCCGGACGTCGCCCGGCGCCAGGCGCGCGGCTTCCTGCAAAGGGCGTACAACGCCGACGACGCCGACTATTATACTTTCTTGCTGATCGCCCAGAGCCGCATCGGCGAACCGGGCTATCCCGACGAGAACGACCTGGCGACCTGGGAGCTGGCGTTCACGGTGGCGCCGCAGCTCGTCCAGGCGCGTTTCGGCTACGCCCAGACCCTGATGGCGCGCGGCCGCAACGCCGAGGCCGTCGTCCTGCTGCTGCCCATGGCCAACGATCCGCATAACCGCCAGAACGCCGCGATCGCCCGGCAACTGATCGAACGGGCCGCCGGCGCCGCCAACCGCATGCCGCCGGGCCGCATGACGATTCAGGTCGAACCGGAGGCAGGGGACGAAGAACCCGAGGAATAGGCGGCGAAGGAGCCAGACATGATCCGAGCATTCCTTTCACGTCTTGCGGCCGTCATGGCCGCGCTGCTGGGGCTGGCCCTGACGACGGCGCCCGCGCACGCCCAGTGGCTGAGAGCGGAAAGCCCGCGCTTCGTGGTTTACAGCAACGGTTCCGAAGACAACCTGCACCAATACGTCGAGCAGCTGGAGACGTTCGAATCCCTGCTGCGCGCCCTGCACGGCATGAACATGCGCGAAGCGCCGCCGCGGCGGATGGAGATGTATCTGGTGCGCGATCTTCAGGATCTGCGCCGGGTCAATCCGAACACGCGCGAGACGACCGGCGGCTTCTACAGCGCCAGCGGCGACAACATCTTCGGCATCGCGGCGCACGGCCGGGAACGCAACGCCCGGTCATTCAACCGCTCGACCGCCGACTGGATCATGCTGCATGAGTACGTGCATCATTTCATGTTGCAGAACGCGCCCTACGGCTATCCCGGCTGGATCGTGGAGGGCTACGCCGAATACTTCATGACGGCGCGCTTCCTGCCGGACATGGTGGAGATCGGCCACCATCAGGAGGGACGGGTCGGGTCCGGCCGCAACCTGCCGCTGCGCACGCTTCTGACCAGCAGCCCATGGAGCCTGAGCGACCGGGAGGAACGGTTCAACTTCTACTTCCAGTCCTGGCTGCTGACGCACTATCTGATGAGCGATCCTGAGCGCTATCAGAAGCTCCAGGCCTATCTGCGCGCGGTGGCCCAGGGCGCCGACCCCGCCGATGCGATGGAAGACGCCATGGGCATGTCGCTGGGCCAGCTGCAACGCGAGCTGTCCGGTTATCGCCGCCTGCGCATCACCCAGTATCCGACGCACACGATCCCGACGCCGGAGATCACCGTTCGGGCCCTGGGCCCGGCGGCGAACGACCTGCTGCTGGAGGCCCTGCAGGTGAAATACTACTCAGAGCGCGGCGAGAATGATCGTCTGCTGAGCACCGTCCGAAGCCGGGCGCGGCGCTATCCGGACGACCCGTTCGCGCAGCTGACCCTGGCGCGCGCGGAGGTGCGCCTGGGCGACCAGGCCGAGGGCGAACGGATGTTGCACCAGGTGCTGTCCCAGGACCTGAACAATGTGGAGGCGCTGCAGCTTCTGGCCTCGAGCCTGATGGAGCGCGCCCGGACGGACACGGAGAACGCTTCGGCCCTCGACACCGAGGCGCGCGGGCATCTGGCGCGGGCCTATGCGGCCGATCCGGACCACTTCCAGACCCTTTACGCCATCGCCCGCAACGGCGGCGGACGGACCATCCCGGCGCCGGACCATGCCACCGAAGCCTATCTGGCGGCGCTGGAGGTCGCACCGCAAGTGTCGCAACTGAGGCTGGAGACCGCCACCGCCCTTCTGGGACGCGGACAGCTGGACTATGGCGAACACATTCTGGAGCCTCTGCTGAACACCCCCCATTCGCCGCGCACGGCGCGATACGCCCGCGCCCTGCTGGACGCCGCCCGCGCGGGCCGCCCGCTGGCCTCGGTGACATGGGACAGCCTGGACGCCGACGATGGCGAGGATGGTGACGGCGACGACGACGATCAGGACGACGAGACCGACTGAACCTCCGGCGCGCTATGTGGTGACAGCGCCCGTCGTCCGCGCTATCGGCGCGGCCATGACATCCTGCCTTGCCCATGAGTCCGCCCATGCCTGCTGATTCCCTCGCCGCCGAGGCGGCGAGACGGCGGACCTTCGCCATCATCGCTCACCTGGACGCGGGCAAGACGACCCTGACCGAGCACATCCTGCTGGCGGGCGGCGCCGTGCGCGCGGCCGGGGCGGTCAAGGCGCGCGGGGAGAACCGGCGGGCGCGTTCGGACTGGATGAAGATCGAGCGCGAGCGGGGCATCTCCGTCACCGCCTCGGTGATGACGTTCGAGCACGACGGCAAGATGTTCAACCTGCTGGACACGCCGGGCCACGAGGACTTCTCGGAAGACACCTACCGCACCCTGCCCGCCGCCGATTGCGCCATCATGGTGCTGGACGCCGCCAAGGGCATCGAGCCGCAGACCCTGAAGCTGTTCGAGGTCTGCCGCCTGCGCGACATTCCGATTATCACCTTCATCAACAAGCTGGACCGCGAGGCCCAGGACCCCATGGCCCTGCTGGATGAGATCGCCAGCCGGCTGCAGCTGGACCCCGCTCCGATCTGGTGGCCGGCCGAGAGCGGCAACCGCCTGCGCGGCATGGTCGAGATGGGTACGGGGATGTTCCAGCCCTATGCGAAGAAGCCGGCTGGCTCGAACGAGGATGTGCCCCACCCCGAGGCCCTGCCTCTTTCGGAAGCGGGCCGCTATTTCGAGGAAGGCGAACAAGACGCCCTGATCGAGGCGCAGGAGCTGGTCGAGGGCGGCTATCCGGCCTTCGACCGACAGTCTTTCCTCGAAGGCCATATGACGCCCGTTCTGTGGGGTTCGGCCCTGCGCCATTTCGGCATCGGCGAACTGCTGAAGGCCATCGGCGAATGGGCCCCGGCGCCCAAGGTGATGAAGGCCCGCAAGGAGGCTCCGCCCGAGACCCGCAACGCCCCCGCCCCGGTCGACCTGGCCGTCGAGCCCGGCGCCGCCGAGGTCACCGGCTTCGTGTTCAAGGTGCAGGCGAACATGGACCCGAACCACCGGGACCGGATCGCCATGTTCCGCATGGCCTCGGGCCAGTTCCGCCGCGGCATGAAGCTGAAGGTCCAGAACACAGGCAAGCAGCTGTCGGTGAACGCCCCGATCATGTTCTTCGCCTCGGACCGCGAGCTGGCCGAGGACGCCTTCGCCGGCGACGTCATCGGCATCCCCAACCACGGCGTGCTGCGCGTCGGCGACAGCCTGTCCGAGAGCGGCCTGATCCGCTTCGCCGGCCTGCCCAATTTCGCGCCTGAGATCCTGCAGCGCGTCCGGGTCAAGGATCCCCTCAAGGCCAAGCACCTGAAGAAGGCGCTGGAAGGCCTCGCCGAGGAGGGCGTCACCCAGCTGTTCCGGCCCGAGCTGGGCTCCGACTTCATCGTCGGCGCCGTCGGCCAGCTGCAGTTCGAGGTCATGGCCGACCGGCTCGGCGAGGAGTACGGGCTGGAGGTTATCTTCGAGCCCTCGCCCTTCGCCGAGGCCCGCTGGATCGGCGGTTCGAAGGCCGATCTCGAGGACTTCATGGGCAAGTACCGCGGCCAGATGGCCCGCGACATCGACGACGACCCGGTCTTCCTCGCCAAGTCGAGCTGGGAGACCGGCTATGTGATGGAGCGCTTCCCGAAGGTGGCCTTCACCAAGACGAAGGAGCGGGGGTAGCCGCCCGCAGCGAGTCCAGCAGCTGGAGCGCCGCCTCCGGCGTCGACGCCGCCCGGTGCAGCCGGCCGTTGAACATGGCGTCCATGACCCTGCACCACAGGCCGAGGTTCGGGTCGTGGCTGACGAATATCGTCCAGCACGGCGACGGCGGGGCGCCGGCGAAGGCCTCCGCGACAACGGCGATGTCGGCGTTGTTCACCTCCCCGCGGCTCTGGCGCACATCCTGGATCCAGTCCCACCCCGCGAGCTCCGGACGTGCGGCCGCGAGCTCCGCGATGCAGCTGGCCACCGCTGCGCCTGTCGCCGCCTCGCCCATGCGCATGAAGACCCGCCTGCCCGGCTCGTCGATCCGATGTTCGATGTCCATGGCGCCCCTGCTCCGTCCAATAGCAAAGCTTGGAACCGGATGTGCCCGGATCGATCGAGTCGGTCTCGCTTTATCTCGCGTCCGGGGAGTTCGGGGCGGACGATTTTCGGCGACCCGACGCGACACTCCAATATCGGGCCGAACCTCCGCCCCGGCGCTGCGTTTGCATCAGCGGCGAGAGGGACGACTGTCAGTCCCGAAGCGGGACGGAGCGCGCGTCAGCCCATGTTCGAATTCGGCCGGGACCTGAGGAAGCTGTTCGACAAGGCGCGCGAGAGCGAGGATCTCGGCTGGCTCGAGCTGATCGGCGCCGACCTGGTCGAGGCCGAGGCGCGGCGCGAGGCGGTCGACGCCGGTCGCGTGTCCTGCCCCCGCCCCTTCGACAGCTGGCTGCGGGCCTCGGCGCTGTGGCGCGAGCACGCGCGGCGCACCGGCCGCCGCGACAGCCTCGACCGGGCCGCGAAATGCACCTCCGAGGCCGCCCGCCATACGGCGACGCCCGACCAGACCGCCGCGGCGGCGATCGAGTCCGGCGAGATCCACCTGTTGCGGTTCGACCTGTTCGGCGGGCCCGCCACCCTGACCGCGGCCCTGTCGGACGTCCAGTCGCTGGCGGCGGAGCGCCCCGCCACGCGCGCCGCGGCGGCGGCGCTGCACGCGCGGCTGTGCGC
>JAEZCL010000063.1 GCA_023433585.1 Pseudomonadota bacterium | reverse complement strand
CGGCCTCGGCCGCGCCGGTGTCGTCGGGGCCGGTGAGCAGCCACCAGGTGCCGGTGACGGCCGGCTCGCCGGAGGCGTCGGGGGCGACGGGCGTCCAACTGTCCCGGTACCGCCACGAGTCCACGGTGGCCTGGTCGCGGTGCCGGCGACGCCAGGCGGCGAGCACCGGCAGCACGTCGGCGAACGCCGTCTCCGGGACGGGCCCCGGCTCGGTCGTGGCGGAGAGTTCAGCCGTGAGCGCGGTCAGGTCCTCCGCCTCGACGGCCGCCCAGAACCGGGCGTCGACCTCGTCGTCGGCCACGGCACCGGCGGTCCCGACCGCGGGGGCGGGCGCGGTCGACGGCTGCGGCCAGTAGAGCTGCCGCTGGAACGGGTACGTGGGCAGGTCGAGGCGACGCCCGGCGAGGCCGGCGAAGGCGGGCCGCCAGTCCACGGCCGTACCTCCGGCCCAGACCTCGGCCAGGGCGCGCAGGAAGCGGCCGAGGCCGCCCTCGCCCCGGCGCAGGCTGCCGGTGACGGTGACCGCGTCCGGATCGGCGGCGGCCAGCTCGACGCTCTCCTGCGTGGCCATCGTCAGCACGGGGTGGGCGCTGACCTCGACGAAGGTCTGGTAGCCGGCGGCGACGAGGCTGCGTACCGCTTCGTCGAAGCGGACGGTCTGCCGCAGGTTGCGGTACCAGTAGTCGGCGTCGAGGGCGGCGGTGTCGAGCCAGTCCCCCTCGACGGTGGAGCGGAACCGGACCTCGCCGGTGCGGGGCCGCAGCCCGGCGAGCAGTTCCAGGAGCTGCTCGCGCAGTTGCTCGACGTGCGCGGAGTGGGAGGCGTAGTCCACGGGGACGCGGCGCACCCGCACCTCGTGGGACTCGTAGTGGGCGACGAACTCGTCGAGGGCGGCGCCGTCGCCGGAGACCACGACGGAGGTGGGTCCGTTGACGGCGGCCAGGGCGATGCGGCCGGACCAGCGGGCGATCGTCGCGGTGGCCTCGTCGGCGGTGGTGGCGACCGAGACCATGCCGCCGTCCCCGGCGATGCCGGCGATGATCCGGCTGCGCAGCGCGACCACGGCCGCCGCGTCGTCGAGGGTGAGGCCACCGGCGACGTACGCGGCGGCGATCTCCCCCTGGGAGTGGCCGACGACGGCTCCGGGGCGCACCCCGTACGACTCCCAGAGCGCGGCGAGCGAGACGCTGACCGCGAACAGGGTGGGCTGCACGACGTCGACGCGCTCCAGCGACGGGGCGTCGGGCGCGCCGCGCACCACGTCGGTCGGTGACCAGTCGACGTACGGGCGCAGCGCCTCGGCGCAGGCGGCGAACGTCTCCGCGAAGACGGGGGCGGTGTCGAGCAGCTCGGCGGCCATCCCGGCCCACTGCGATCCCTGGCCCGGGAAGACGAACGCGACCTCGCCCGGCGTGCCGGGGACGCGGGTGACGGTCTGCGGGCCGGGCCGGCCGGCGGCGAGCGCGTCGAGGGACGCGGCCAGGTCGTCGCGGTCGGCGGCGAAGACGACGGCCCGGTGGTCGTGGGCGGCGCGGGTGGCGGCCAGCGACCAGCCGACGTCGGCGAGCGCGTCGTCGTCCACTGTGCCGAGGTGCTCGCGCAGGTCCCGGGTGCGGGCGGTGAGGGCGTCGACGGTGCGCCCGGAGAGCACCCAGGGCAGCTCCCCGGTCGGCACGTCGGCCGCCGGTCCGGGCTCCGGCTCGTCGGCGGGGGCCTGTTCGAGGATGGTGTGCACGTTGGTGCCGCTGATCCCGAACGAGGAGACGGCGGCGCGGCGTACCCCGTCGGCCGGCTCCCACGGCCGGGCGGAGGTGAGCAGCTCGACGCTGCCGCCGGTCCAGTCGACGTGCGGGGTGGGCTCGTCCACGTGCAGCGTGGGCGGCAGCACCCCGTGCCGCATCGCCAGCACCATCTTCATCACCCCGGCCACACCCGCCGCCGCCTGGGTGTGCCCGATGTTCGACTTGATCGAGCCGAGCCACAACGGCCGGTCGGCGGGCCGGTCCTGGCCGTACGTGGCGATGAGGGCCTGCGCCTCGATCGGGTCGCCGAGGGTGGTGCCGGTGCCGTGCGCCTCGACGGCGTCCACCTGCTCGGCGGTGAGTCCGGCGTTCGCGAGGGCCTGCCGGATCACCCGCTGCTGGGCGGGGCCGTTGGGGGCGGTGAGGCCGTTGGAGGCGCCGTCCTGGTTGACGGCGCTGCCGCGCAGCACGGCGAGGACCGGGTTGCCGTCGCGGCGGGCGTCGGAGAGCCGCTGGAGCACCAGCAGGCCGACGCCCTCGCCCCAGCCGGTGCCGTCCGCGGCTCCGGCGAACGGCTTGCACCGGCCGTCGGCGGCGAGACCGCGCTGGCGGGAGAAGCCGACGAAGATGCCGGGGGTGGCCATCACGGTGGCGCCGCCGGCCAGGGCCAGGTCGCACTCCCCCGTCTGCAGGGCCTGCGCGGCCAGGTGCATCGCGACCAGCGACGACGAGCAGGCCGTGTCGACGGTGACGGCCGGGCCGTGCAGCCCGAAGGTGTACGCCAGCCGGCCGGAGATGACGCTGGCGGAGGTGCCGGTGGCGAGGTAGTTCTCGTCGACGTCCCCGGTGGCCATCAGCAGCGAGCCGTAGTCCTGGCCGTTGGTGCCGACGTATACGCCGGTGCGGCTGCCGCGCAGGGCGGTCGGGTCGATCCGGGCCCGCTCGAACGCCTCCCAGGTGGTCTCCAGCAGCAGCCGCTGCTGCGGGTCCATGGCGAGGGCCTCGCGGGGGCTGATGCCGAAGAACGCCGGGTCGAACTCGCCGGCACCGGCGACGAAGCCGCCCTCCCGGACGTAGCTGGTACCGAGGTGCTCGGGGTCGGGGTGGTACAGCTCGGCGAGGTTCCAGCCGCGCTCGCCGGGCATCAGGCTCAGCGCGTCGGTGCCGGTGGCCAGCAGGTCCCAGAGCTGCTCGGGCGAGGTGACCCCGCCGGGGAAGCGGCAGCTCATGGCGACGATGGCGATCGGTTCGCGGTCACGGCCGGTGCCGTCGGCGACCACCTCGCCGGTGGTGTGCCCGGCGGTGAGGCCGTGCAGGTGGGCGGCGAGTTCGGCGACCGTGGGGTGGTCGAAGACCAGCGTGGCGGGCAGGGTCATACCGGTCTCGGCGGTCAGCCGGTTGCGCAGCTCGACGGCGGTGAGCGAGTCGAAGCCGAGGTCACGGAAGGTGCGCTCGGGCAGCGGCCGCCCGGCCGGGTAGCCGAGCACGACGGCGGCCTGGGTGCGTACGAGGTCGGCGAGCTGCGGCAGGGACCGGCCGACCACCACGGCGCGGACGGGACCGGTGGGCACGGCGGGCACCCCGGGCAGGGCGGCGATCAGTGGCGTGGGCCGGCCCCAGGAGGCGGCGAGGCGTCCCCAGTCGACGGCGGCGACGGTGACCGCCGGCTCGGCGGTGTTGACCAGCCGGCCGAGGGCGGTGACGGCCTCGGCGGCGGGGAGCGCGTCGACCCCGCCCCGGGCGAGCCGGGCGGTCAGGGCGGCGGCCATGCCGTCCTCAGCCCAGGCGCCCCAGGCGATGGCGGTGGCGGGCAGGCCCTGGTCGCGTCGCCAGGCCGCGAACGCGTCGAGATAGGCGTTGGCCGCCGCGTAGTTGCCCTGCCCGGCGCTGCCGATGACGCCGGCGACGGAGGAGAAGAGCACGAACGCGTCGAGGTCGCGGTGGGCGGTGGCCTCGTGCAGAACCCGGGCGGCGCGGACCTTGCCGTCGAGGACGGCCTGCATCCGGGTCAGGTCGAGCCCGTCGAGGACGCCGTCGTCGATCACGCCGGCGGTGTGCACGACGGCGGTCAGCTCCGGCAGCCCGGAGACCAGAGCCTCGACGGC
>JAEZCL010000021.1 GCA_023433585.1 Pseudomonadota bacterium | reverse complement strand
GCCGAGGGCTGGGCCGGGCGCGGACGCGGGGCGCGGAAGGTCGTGCGGGTCGGCTGGGACGGGGCGGCCCGGCCCGACAGACCCAGGCGGTGCACCTTGCCGATCACGGCGTTGCGGGTGACGCCGCCGCCCAGTTGCTTGGCGATCTGGCTGGCCGACTGGCCCTCCAGCCACAGCTTCTTGAGCGCGCCGACGCGGTCTTCGGTCCAGCCTTGAGACATGCCACCCTCCGGGGTCACGGATTCAATATGTTGATGTGCGAGGCGTCCCGATCGCCCCTCAACCACAACTGATCGTAAACCACTCCTTAAGAGACGCAATATGTGGCGCCGGGCGTATCCACAGAAACCACATGTTGAATCGCTGTTCGGCGAATCCGTTCCCGAACGTCCTGGGCGCGACCTTGCGAAGCCTGGCGGGAAAGCGCATCTGGCGGCCATGACCGAGCTGACCGTTCCGCCCCCTCAGACGCCGCCGCCCCGCGCCTATCCGGGGATCAACTGGATCGGGCTCAGGACGCTGTATCTGCGCGAGGTGCGCCGCTTCCTGAAGGTGGGCGGCCAGACCGTGGCGGCGCCGGTGGTCACGACCCTGCTCTACATGATGGTGTTCGTTGTGGCGCTGCAGGGCGCCCGCCCGTCGCTTCTGGGCGTCTCGTTCGCCGAGTTCGTGGCGCCGGGCCTGATAATGATGGCGATCCTGAACAACGCCTTCGCCAACGCCTCGTCCAGCCTGATCCAGGCCAAGATCATGGGCACGGCCACTGATTTCCTGACCCCGCCGCTCAGCCCGCTGGAGCTGATGATCGGCTTTTCGCTGGGCGCCGCCACGCGCGGCGTGCTGGTGGGCCTGGTGACGGCGATCTGCGTCCTGCCCTTCGCGCGGCTGGGCGTGGCGAATCTCGGCGCCATCCTGTTCTTCGGCGTCATGGCCTCGCTGCTGATGGGTCTGGTGGGCGTGCTGGCGGGGCTGTGGTCCGAGAAGTACGACCATCTGGCGGCGGCGCAGAACTTCGTGGTCATGCCCATGACCTTCCTGTCGGGAACCTTCTATCTGGTGGAGCGCCTGCCCGAGCCCTTCGCCACGCTCAGCCACTTCAACCCCATGTTCCATCTGATCGACGGGTTCCGCTACGGCTTCATCGGCCATGCCGAGGGCGACCTGACGGCGGGCGCGGTCGCCGTCCTGGCCGTCACCATCCTGCTCGGCGTCGTCTGCTATCTGGTGTTCCGCAGCGGCTGGCGGCTCAAGAGCTGATGCATTAGGCAGGGGCGGAAAAGGGGAAACCGCCATGTTTCGTTCGTTGCTCGCCGCCGGTCTCGTTCTCGGCCTCTCCGTCTCCGCCGTTCACGCCCAGGAGCCGCTGCGTCAGGCGGTCGGCGCCTATGTCCAGCCGTCGAACGCCGAGCGGCTGGCGGTCCTGACGCGGCAACTGGATGCGGCGGGGCTCGCCTATGAAATCCAGACCTTCGAGGGCGGCGGCCGCGCCGGACCGATGCAGGGATCGAACGTCGTCGTCACCCTGGGCGAGAGCGAGCGCGACATCCTCCTGACCGCCCACTATGACGCGGTGGTGCTGCCGTCCGGCGAGATGGCCCATGGGGTGGTGGACAATGCGGCCTCCACCGTGGCGGTGATCGAGGCGGCCAGGGCGCTGCGGGATCGGGCGCTGAACCACCGGGTCGTGGTGATCTTCTTCGATCAGGAGGAACTGGGGTTGATCGGCGCGCGGCGCTGGATCGAGGCCAACGGGACCGATCGCGTGGCGGCGGTGGTGAACTCGGACGTGGCGGCCTTCGGCGACACACTGATGTACGGCGAGAACAACGGCGCGCGCTCCGCCTTCATCCTGACGGCGCTGCGCGCCGAATGCGGCGAACGGGCCCTGACCTGCATCGGCTATCCCGCCTATCCGCCCAGCGACGACCGCGCCTTCATCGCCGCCGGGGTTCCGGTGGTCTCCATCGGCTTCCAGCGCCGGATCGGCGCCCATCAGATGTGGCTGGCCTTCAACGGCGGCGAAGACAACGGCCTGGCCGAGGGGTTCGTGCCCGAGGTGTTCCGGCTGATCCACTCCGAAGGCGACCGGCTGGAGGCGGTGGAGCCTGAAACCGTCGCCCTGGCGGCCGAAGTCTATGCGAGCCTGATCGCGCGGCTGGACGCGGCCCTGCGCTGAGCCGTCAGGCCATCTTGGCCCGGGTCAGCACTTTCCACGCCCTGATGACCCGCTGAAGCTTGTCCTCGGCCGAACGGTCCCCGCCGTTGTGATCGGGGTGGCAGCGCTTGAGCAGCGCGTGATAGCGGGCGCGGATGAGAACCTTGTCCGCGCCCGGCTCCAGGTCCAGGTCGGCCAGGGCCTGACGCTCCAGCCGCCCGATGTGGGCCGTCTCCGGACCTTCCGGGGCGCGCCCCTGATGATCCTGGCCGAACATGGCGAACGGGTCGGACCAGCGCCCGGCGCCCGAATTCCGCGCCGTCCCGAACTTGGCGGCGAAGGCCGCCGCCTCGCGCGAGAGGCGCCCGGCCTTCATCTGCCAGGTGGGCCGCCCGCCGGTCATGAGCTCATCTTCGTAGCGGGCGCGGATCTCGCCCTCGCTCATCCCGGCGTAGAAGTTCCAGCTCTTGTTGTACTCCGCCGCATGGGGTTGGCAGAAATTGTAGAACTCGTGCAGCCGCTCGCGCGACCTGGGGGCCCGCGCCGTGGCGGGCCGGGGGCAGTCCGGATGGTCGCACGGTTTTTCGCCGGGCTTCAGGCGCAGGACGTCGGCCGCCTCCGCTTCCTCGTCGGGGCGGGGCGGTTTGATCCGCATGTCCTTGAAGCGGGGCTTGTATTGAAAAGACGCTGACATCACCCGAAGTGTAGGATCGATTTGGACGTCATCAAGGAAGAGTGTCGGAAATCCGCATGATTGAAGGCCCCGTCGCGGCGATTATCCGCAGAAAACTGACCGATGCGCTGGCGCCGCTGCGTCTGGAGATCGAGGACGACAGCGCCCGCCACGCGGGACACCATCATGAGGGCGGGATCGACGGCCGCCCCGGCGGGGAGAGCCATCTCAACCTCCATGTGGTGTCGGCGGCCTTCGAAGGGAAGTCCCGAGTGGAGCGTCAGCGCCTGGTCAACACGCTGCTGGCCGAGGAACTGTCCGGCCTGGTCCACGCCCTGTCGATCAAGGCCCGGACGCCGGACGAGGAGACCTAGACCATTTTGCTTCAGGTCGAATCGACCTGAAGCCAGAAAAATGGTCCAGAATCAAAGTGGAGCAAACTCCGTCATCCTCGGGCCTGTCCCGAGGACCATCGCGGATGCACGCCCGATCCGGGGCCGCTCTGACGGTGAGTGCGGCCCGTCGTCCGGCCCGATTTCGCTTTAAGAGATCGGCGTTCACTCCCTCTTAGCGGTTCCGCCCTTAGCGTCTCCTGCGAAACATTCAGAGTGGGGACTGAATATGGCGGGAACGGCTCAGGAGCCTGCGGGCGCGGCGGTCACACCCCAGACGACCGGCCGTTCGCGCGAAGCGGCGAGTGTTCTTCGGAGCATCCTCGAGACCGGCAACCTGCGCTACTGGATCATCGCCAGCTGGGCCCTGGCCCTGGCCACGGCGGTCGGGCCGCTCCTGGCGCTGGCTTGGTTCGGGATCACCATGGCGGCGGGCTGGACCCGCGGCCGGGTCGAGAAGAAGGTCGCCGCCACCGGCCGCAGCGACTACAGCGCCACCTTCACCACCGTCGCCTGCCTGACCACCTTCGCCTGGGCGCTGGCGCCGGGTCTGGCGTGGTTCATGGGCGGCCCCTATGGCCCGGCCCTGGGCGTGGCTCTGTTGTGCGCGGGCTATGTGATGGTCTTCACCCAGATGCGCACCGCGCCGCGTCAGGCGCTGGTGATCTCGGCCCCCTACACCCTTCTGACTGTCGGCATCCTGGCCAGCCTGTGGGGCGATCCGGGCTTTCTGACCCTTCTGGCCGTGGCGCCGGTGCTGGGTTCGGCCATTCTGGTGCTGGTCATCATCACCATGATGAAGGAGCGCAAGATCGAGGCGTTCCAGGAGCACCAGGCTCACCTGATCGAGGAACTGGAGACCGCCCGCGACAAGGCCAACGCCGCCAATGACGCCAAGTCCAATTTCCTGGGCGTCATCTCGCACGAGCTGCGCACCCCCATGAACGGCGTGCTGGGCGCCGCCCAGCTGATGGGCTCCACGCGGCTGGACCAGACGCAGAAGGAATATCTGTCCATCATCCGCAACTCGGGCGACAATCTGCTCAGTCTGCTCAACGACATCCTCGACATGACCAAGATCGAGGCGGGCAAGATGGCCTTCGAGACGGTGGACGTGGTGGTGCTGGACCTGCACGAGCGGGTCACCGGCCCCTTCGCCGCCCAGGCTCAGGCCAAGGGGCTGGATTTCGTCTGCGATTTCTTCGGCGACACGCCCGCAGTGGTGCGCGGGGATCCCCTGCGCGTCTGCCAGGTGGTCCAGAACCTGCTGTCCAACGCGGTCAAGTTCACCGAACAGGGCGAGGTCCGCTACACCGTCCACAGCCAGCGCCTGACCGACGACCGCGTGCGCTTCCGCTTCAGCGTCAAGGACAGCGGCCCCGGCATCGCGCCCGAGGATCTGGGCCGGCTGTTCCAGCCTTTCACCCAGCTTGACGGCTCCTCCACCCGGCGCTTCGGCGGCACGGGGCTGGGCCTGACCATCTGCCGGCGCCTCGCCAACATCATGGGCGGAGACATCGAGGTCAGCTCCGTTCCCGGCGAGGGCTCCACCTTCACCTTCGAGGTGGAGGCCGAGGTGGCCCAGTGGTCCGCCGTAAAGGCGGTCGAGGCCGTCGGCGCCGAGGTCGAGGACGGTCAGTCTCTGAAGGTGCTGGTGGTCGAGGACCACCCCGTCAACCGCATGATCCTGGAAGCCTGGATGGCCACGGCGGGCCATGTCACCGTCTCGGCCGAGAACGGCCAGGCCGCGCTGGAGACGGCTGCGGCGGATCGGTTCGACCTGATCGTCATGGACGTGAACATGCCCGTCATGGACGGCCTGACCGCCACCCGGCGGCTGCGCGAAGCCGCGGGGGCGCACCGCGACCCGCCGGTGGTGGTGCTGTCGGCCTCGGCGCGCAGCGAGGACCATGAGGCGGGGCTGTCGGCCGGGGCGGACGCCTATCTGAACAAGCCCATCGACTTCAAGGCCCTGGCCGGCGTCATGGCCCATGTCCGCGACGGCCGGGACGGCGTGCGCCGGCTCCAGGGTTTCGCGCAGGGCGAGGCCGCCGCCGCCTGACCGTCGACGGAAATCGCGCGCGGCGCCTTCCAAAACCCGCCCCAGGCGTTACATCGGCGCCATGAGCGACCTGCCTGCCGACCTGGCCGAACTGGCCGCCGTCCCCGAACGCGCCCTGGGCCTTGACGCGGCCGTGACGGCGCGCGTGGTTCACATGGCCGGCGATCTGACGGTGAACCTGGCCGTGGCGATCCTGATCCTGGCCGCCACCTGGTTCGCGGCCCGGTGGGCGGGCTGGGCGGCGCGGCGGATGCTGTCCCGGGTCCGGGGGCTGCGCGACGACAGGACCATTGAAGGGTTCGTGGTCCAGGCGGCCCGCGTCGCCGTCATCATCATCGGCCTGATCGCGGTGCTGCAGCGGCTGGGGGTCCAGACCACCTCCATCATCGCGGTCCTGGGCGCGGCGTCCCTGGCCATCGGCCTGGCCATGCAGGGCGCCCTGTCCAACGTGGCGGCGGGCGTGGTGCTGCTGGTGCTGCGGCCCTATCGCGTGGGCGACGTGGTGGACATCGGCGGCATGGCCGGGACGGTGCAGCGGCTGGACCTGTTCACCACCCAGATGATCAACGGCGACAACGTCCGCATCATCGTGCCCAACAGCCAGGTGCTGGGCGGGGTGATCCAGAACATCACCGGCCAGCGGACACGACGGATCGAGATCCATTTCGGCGTCGGCTACGGCGTCGACCTGGACCAGGCGCGAGCCGTGATCGCCGGGACGGCCTCGGCCCACGCGCGGGTGCTGCCCGAGCCGGCCCCCTGGACGGGGGTCACGGGCCTGCTGGACAGCGCGGTGCAGATCACGCTGCACGCCTGGGTCCAGGCGCCGGACTGGTGGCAGGTGCGGGCCGATCTGCATCAGGGCGTCAAGGAGGCCCTGGACGCCGCCGGCGTCGAGATTCCGTTCCCGCATCAGGTGGACGTGCCCTATGGGGGCCCGGCGGCCGCCGGCCCCGACGATCCCTCCGGCCAAGGACCCGGCCATGCGGCATGATTTCGTTTCGGACAACACGGCGGGCATGGCCCCCGAGGCCATGCGCGCACTTCAGGCCGCCAACGAAGGCTTCGCGCCGGCCTACGGCGGCGACGCTGTCACGGCGCGGGCGGCGGACCTGATCCGCGAACGGCTGGACGCGGACGCCGAGGTGCGTTTCGTCTTTTCGGGCACGGCGGCCAACGCCATCGCCCTGTCCATGCTGGCCTTTCCGTTCGAGAGCGTTCTGGCCCATCACGCCGCCCATATCTGCACCGACGAATCCGGCGCGCCGGGCTTCTTCGGCCAGGGCCTGGGGCTGATCGGCCTGCCGGGCTTCTCGGGAAAAATCGACCCCGCCGCCCTCGGCGCCGCCCTGGACGAGCCTGAGATGAGCCATCGCCAGCCGGCGGCGGCCCTGAGCGTGACCCAGGCCACTGAATACGGCGCGGTCTATGCCGCCGAGGAGCTGCGCCGCCTGATCGAGCCGGTGAAGGCCAGGGGGTTCGGAGTGCACATGGACGGCGCGCGCCTGGCCAATGCGGCGGCGGCCGGGTTCGACCTGACCCAGATCGCGCGGCTGGGCGTGGACGTGCTGGTGTTTGGCGCCGCCAAGGCGGGCGTCCCGTGCGCCGAGGCGCTCGTCCTGTTCGACCACAGCCTGGCGCGGCGGCTGGACAACCGGCTGAAACAGGCGGGCCAGACGGCCTCCAAGGCGCGCTTCCTGGCCGCGCCGATCCTGGGCCTGCTGGAAAGCGGCGCCTGGGAAGGGGGCGGCGCCCACGCCAATCTCATGGCCCAGCGCCTGGCCGAGGGGCTGGAGTCTGGGACCCGCTTCGTCCTGGCCCATCCGGTCCAGGCCAACGCCGTGTTCGTGCGCATGTCCGCCGCCGCCCACCGCCGCCTGACCGAGGCGGGCTGGGCCTGCCACCGCTTCGACGACGGCTCGGTGCGCTTCGTCTGCTCCTGGGCGACGACCGAGACGATGGTGGACGAATTGATCGCGGCGACGGCCGCGTTTTCGTGATCGTCATGGAGCCGGCCCGGGTTCGAGAGCGGCCGATCTGACGCCGCCCTTTCCCGCCTGCGCGTCTCGGCCCATATGAACGCTCATGGCGATACGCGGTGAACGCTCCGGTCGCCGCCGCGCGGACCCCGAGACCCGCGCCCAGGCGGCCGATCTTCAGACACAGACACGGGCGCCGGGTGCGGCCGGCGCCCTGATGGACCTGGCGCGGCTGCTGGCCCGTTCGCGCGCGCCGGGGCTTCGCATCCGGCTGGCCGTGGCGATCCTGCTGACCCTGGCGGGCAAGGCGCTGGGGGTGCTGGCGCCCCTGGCCCTGGGCGCGGCGGTGAACCGTCTGGCGGCGGACCAGGGCGCGGCCGTGGGCGTGGCGGCGGGCTTCGTGGCCTTCGCGGTCGGCTGGGCGGCGATCCGGTTCCTGTCCTCGGCGGCGCCGCAGGTCTCGGACATGGTGTTCGCGCCGGTGCGCCACGCGGCCCAGCGGACGACGGCGGCCGAGACCTTCGCCCACGCCCTGAACCTGTCGCTGGACTTCCATCAGACCAAGCGCTCCGGCTCCCTGTCGCGCACGGTGGAGCGGGGCTCGCGGGCGGTGGATTTCCTGCTGCGCATCCTGGCCTTCAACCTGATTCCCACCGGCGTCGAGCTTGTCCTGGCGGCGGCGGTCCTGGCCGGCGCCTACGACTGGCGGTTCGGGGCGATCGCGGTGGTCGTGGTGGCGGTCTACGCCGTCATCACCTTCGCCATCTCCAACTGGCGGCTGGAGCACCGCCGGGTCATGAACGCGGCGGATTCCGAAGCCGCGGGCCAGGCGGTGGACGCTCTTCTGAACTACGAGACGGTCAAGGCCTTCGGGGCCGAGGCGCGGGCGGCGGCGGGCTATGACCAGGCGCTGGGCGCCTACAGCGCCGCGGCGGTCAAGGCCAACAACTCCCTGGCCGTGCTCAACATGACCCAGGGCTTCATCATGAACCTCGGCCTGGGGGTCATGGCGGTGCTCGCCGGGTTCGAGGCGGCCGCCGGGCGCATGGGGCCGGGCGACGTGGCCGCCGCCGTCCTGATCCTGATCTCGCTCTACGCCCCGCTGAACATCCTGGGTTTCGCTTACCGCGAGATCCGCCAGTCCTTCATCGACATGGAGGAGATGCTGAAGGTGACGCGCCAGACGCCCCAGGTGTCCGACGCGCCGGACGCGGCGGACCTGCCCCCGCCCGCCGACGCGCGCGGCGGCTCGGTGGCGTTCGAGGACGTGGCCTTCCGCCACTCCGCGCGCGCGACGGGCCTGGAGGACGTCAGCTTCAGCATCGCGCCGGGGACCACCACCGCCCTGGTGGGGCCGTCGGGATCGGGCAAGTCCACCATCGTCAAGCTGGCGCTCAGGCTGCTGGACCCCCAGTCCGGCCGGGTGCTGATCGACGGCCTGGACGCGCGCGCGGTGTCCCAGGCGTCTCTGCGCCGGGCCGTGGCCCTGGTGCCCCAGGATGTGGCCCTGTTCAACGACACCATCGCCGCCAACATCGCCTTCGCCCGGCCCGAGGCGACGCAGGACCAGGTCTGGGCCGCCGCCGACGCGGCCGAACTGGGCGATTTCATCCGGGGCCTGCCCGAGGGCATGCAGACCCGGGTGGGCGAGCGGGGACTGAAACTGTCCGGCGGCGAGCGCCAGCGGGTCGGCATCGCCCGCGCCCTCCTGGCCGATCCGCGCATCCTGATCCTGGACGAGGCCACCAGCGCCCTGGACAGCCGCACCGAACAGGCCATCCAGAAGACCCTGAAGAAGGCCCGCGCCGGGCGCACCACCCTCGTGGTCGCCCACCGCCTGTCCACCATCACGGGCGCCGACCAGATCCTGGTGCTCAAGGACGGCCGCATCGTCGAGCGCGGAACCCATATGGAGCTGGTGGCGCGCCAGGGCGGCGAATACGCGGCCCTGTGGCGCAAACAGACACGCGGCGCCCGCACCCCGACCTGAGCGGTCCGGTCTCCAGTGCGAACTCATACTCTTCCGTCATCGCCGGGCTTGTCCCGGCGATCCATACGCTCGGACAGGGCAAGGCGAACCCGGAACGCTCCGTGACTATGGATTCCCGGCACAAGGCCGGGAATGACGGATGGGGGAACATGAGTCCCCGGCTTGATCCCCGCATTTCCGGCGACCGGCGCCTTGACCCGAAAGGGTTTCACCGTGTCCGCCGGTGTTTTCCGCACTCCCTCTCGGACGCCTTCTACAATGGTCCCCGCCGGGGCTCAGATGCGGCCTTCGTCATGCGCGGCGGCGTGATGGAATCCCTGATGAGCAAGACCGGCGAAATTCTCAACCGGGTCCGACGTTGGACTCCTGGCGGCCGGCAATGACGAGGACCGAAAAACCTCCAATGAATCAACAGGCGTCAGACTTCCATTGCACTGTTTTTTCGCTCTGGAGTCTAAGAATCCGCCACTGTCCCCGGATCATTCAGGGCCTCCAGCGCCTGCCTGTGCCGGACGATCCGCCGGGCGCAGCGGTTCTGGTGGCGCAGATAGAAGGCCAGGCATCCCAGCAGGAACAGGCCGCCGACCCCATAGACTGCGGCCATTCCGCCCTGCGTCGGCATGGCGGCGGCGCCCAGCCCCATGAAGACCGCCGCGCCGAGGGTCACCGCCACCCCCGCCTGGGCCCACCGGCGCCCGGCCTCGGCCTGACGAATGGCGGCGGTCAGGGCCTGTTCCGGCGTCTCCAGATCCTGCGGCCCGCCCTGGCCTCGCGCCCACAGGGTCATGGCGACCCCGAACAGGCCGAAGACCACCGCCGCCGCGCCCAGGGACCACTGATCTCCCCGCCCGGCCGCGAGCAGCCACGCGCCGACCCCCGCCGCGATCACGCACCCGGCCATCTCGAACCAGAAATTCAACCGCCCCCACCGGCTTCTCCGGCGCACCTGCCCGGCCAGTTCAGCCAGCCTCCGGTCGTCGTCGCCCGGCGCGGTCCACGCCTTGGTCAGATCGGTCCAGTCGTCGTTCGGCGTCATGATGCGGCCTCGGGGTTCATCAATATTTTCAATGCATTGCGGGCGCGGGTCAGGCGGATGGAGACGGCGTTGGCGTTCAGCCCCAGCATCGGGCCGATCTCGGCGGGGCTGAATCCCTCCAGGGTCAGCACGGCGGGCTGACGCAGCGACAGGGGCAGGGCGCGAACCGCCTCGGCCAGGCGTTCGCGCAGGTCGTCCGCCTCCACCTGATCGTGGGGCGTGGGGGCGTCCGACGCCATGGCCTCGTCCAGGGGGCTGCGGCGCGGCTGGGCCGCCTCCTTCGACACGTGGGTCACGGCGCGGTTGTGGGCCACCCGCGCCAGGAACGCCCGGATCGGCGCCTCATGCCTGAACCGGGGCAGGGCGCGCCAGACGGCCAGCAGAATGTCCTGCTCCAGTTCGCGGCGCCGCTCCGGATCGGCCTCATAGCTGCCCGCGATCCGGCGCAGCATCGGGCCGTGCTCCGCCAGCAACGTCTCGAATCGCCGATCTCGTCCCAAGGTCATCCCCGCATGGTCGGCGATGCGAATTCCGCCGTCACCTCTGAAAGACTCGCCGCCGCGCCGGGACTTTCATCTGGGAAGGCGGAAATCCGCCGATGAGATGAGGATGATCCCCATGAGCCCTGAAACGAACGTCGCCGCCGCACCGGAAAAGAAGAGCCTGCTGAAAAAGGGCCGCGGCTTCCTGATCGGGCTCAGCATCGCCGTGGGCGTGGCGGCCGTGGCCGCCTGGATCGCCCTGGGGGTCGGCCTCTATCTGGACGTCTCGCGCCAGACCCGCATCATCCTGGCCGTCGTCGCCGCCCTGGCCACCGAGGCCCTGTTCTGGAGCATCGCCGCCACCCTGGGCCTGTCCGTCTTCGAGGCCAGAAAGCGCATCTGGCGCAAGATCACCGGCCGGGGCTGAGCCCCATAATTCTCCCTCCCCTTCATGGGGAGGGGGGCCGCGCAGCGGCCGGGTGGGGGCGGCAAGGCGAGACAGCCGCGCCCATGTCGCCGAGCCCCGGATCAAGTCCGGGGTGAGCGGCAGCGAAAGAGCCCATGTCGCCGAGCCCTTCCCACCCGGCCGTCGCTTCGCGCCGACCGCCCTCCCCCGCAGGGGGAGGGAGAGTTTTGTGCGGGCTCACCGCCGCCCGAACAGCTTCTCCAGATCGTGCAGCTTCAGCTCCACATAGGTCGGCCGCCCGTGGTTGCATTGGCCGGAGTGGGGCGTGGCCTCCATCTGGCGCAGCAGGGCGTTCATCTCCGGCGCCGACAGCACCCGGCCCGCGCGCACCGAGCCGTGGCAGGCCATGGTCCCGCACACCTCGCCCAGCCGCTCGTTCAGGGACAGGGCCGAGCCGTGTTCGCTGAGGTCGTCGGCGATGTCGCGGATCAGGCCCTGTACGTCGCAGTCGCCCAGCAGCGCCGGCGTCTCGCGCACCAGCACCGCGCCGGCGCCGAACGCCTCCACGACCAGCCCCAGGGCCGCCAGTTCGTCGGCCTTCTCGGCCACCCGCTCGGCCTCGGCCGGGTCCAGCTCGACCACCTCGGGGGTCAGCAGCGCCTGGCGGACCACGGCGCCCTCGGCCATCTGCTGCTTCATGCGTTCATAGACCAGCCGCTCATGGGCGGCGTGCTGGTCCACCACGACCAGGCCGTCGCGGGTCTGGGCCACGATGTAGTTGGCGTGCAACTGCGCCCGCGCGGCGCCCAGCGGATAATCCAGCGGATCGATGACCGGGGCGGCCGTCTCGTGCGGCGACGGATCCGGCCAGGCCGTCTCCACCCGCGCCGAGCGTTCGTTCAGGCCGGGGATGACCTGGGCGGCCGCCTCCGGACGGCTCCAGCCGGTCCATCCGCTCCACCCCTGTGTCGCCGGGGCCGTGGGGCTGTAGGGCGCGGCGACGCCCGCATGGGGCTGGAACCCGGTGAGGGCGTCCGCCGCCACGGTGGTGGAGGCCCGGTGCCCGGCGCCGGCCAGGGCGTGCCTCAGGGCGCCCACGATCAGGCCGCGCACCAGGGCCGGGTCGCGGAACCGCACCTCGGCCTTGGCGGGGTGCACGTTCACGTCGACGCTGAGCGGGTCCACATCCAGGAACAGCACCGCCGCTGGATGCCGGTCCCGCGCCAGGAAGTCGGCATAGGCGCCGCGCAGGGCCCCCTGCAGCAGCCGGTCCTTCACCGGGCGGCCGTTGACGAACAGGAATTGATGCGCCGCATTGCCCCGCGAATAGGTGGGCAGGCCCGCATAGCCGGACAGCCGCACCCCGTCACGCGACTGGTCGATCAGCAGGGCGTTGTCCTCGAAGTCCCGGCCCAGCAGGGCCGCCAGCCGTTTCAGCCTTCCGGCGTCGCCCGGATGTTCGGCGGGCAGCCGCAGGGTGGTCTTGCCGTCCAGCGTCAGGGTGAAGGCCACCGCCTCATGGGCCATGGCCTGACGCTTGATCTCTTCCGATATGGCCATGGCCTCGGCGCGGGCCGACTTCATGAATTTCAGCCGCGCCGGGGTGGCGTAGAACAGGTCGCGCACCTCCACCCGCGCCCCGTGGTCACCCGGAAAGGCGGCAGGGACGACCGGCCGCTGGTCGCCGCCCTCGACCGTGACGGCCCAGGCCTCCGCCTGGTCCCTGGCCCGCGTGGTGAGGGTCAGGCGCGCCACCGAACCGATGGAGGGCAGGGCCTCGCCTCGGAACCCCAGGGTGAAGATGCGCAGCAGGTCCACGTCGCCCGCGTCGTCGGCCTCCAGCTTGGAGGTGGCGTGGCGCTCCACCGCCAGGGGCAGTTCGTCCTTACCGATGCCCTTGCCGTCGTCGGCGATCAGGATGCGCGACAGGCCGCCGCCGTCGGCCTGGATGTCGATGCGCGCCGCACCCGCGTCCAGCGCGTTCTCGACCAGTTCCTTGACGGCGCTGGCCGGGCGCTCGACCACCTCGCCGGCGGCAATGCGGTTGACGGTTTCGGGGGGAAGGCGGCGGATCGGCATGGGACGCCAGTCTAGGGCCGAATCAGGCCCCATGCGATTCCGTTGCGGCGGGGGCCTTAAAGGCCGGGCAGCTTGATCCCGCCGCCGCCGCGCTGGATCACCACCTCGCGGCCGCCGGTCAGGGCGCTCAGGCGCTCCGCCTCGCTGGCCTCGTCGATGGTGGTCACGCCGTCGGTGGTGCGGACCTGGGTCGCGGCCTGGGATGCGGCGTCGTCCCGGCGCCAGAACATCAGGCGGTTGGCCCAGCCCTGCTCCTTGTGCGCCAGGTCGCCGAACTCGTCATCGATCACATAGCGCGCCAGGGGATCGGCCTGGCCGGCGCCGGCGGCGGCCACCAGGGATTCCTCGCCCGCCGAGCGGGTCACGGCCTGGCGCTGGCCCAGCAGGATCTGGCGGGCGGCGCTTTCCGGCGCCAGTTCGGCCGGGCGCGGCTGGCCGGGGGACGGCGGACGCAGGCCGTATTCCGGCGGAACGGTCAGCGGCGCCATGGAGACGACGCGGAACTCATCGGGCGTGACCCGCTCCAGGCCCACGCCCTGGCGAATGGTGTTGCAGCCGGTCAGGGCCACGGCCGAAAGGGTGACGGCGCCGAGGGTCAGGACGGAAGTCAGTCGCATGGGCTTCAAGGCTCTTTCAGGCGGCGGCGGCGCTGGCGCGCCCGCCATGGCGCGGATTTATGAGGGTGATTACGACTTTTCGGGGGCCGCGCCAACCTTGGCGGACCGTTCGGAGATGAAGCTGTCCAGCACCAGCAGGACAACGCCGATGGAGATGGCGCTGTCGGCTACATTGAACACCCATGGGAAATACAGGCCCGAGAAATCCAGGAAGTCCACGACCCCTCCGAAACGGATGCGGTCGATGACGTTGCCCAGCGCCCCGCCCATGATGAGGCCGATGGCGGAGATCAGCAGGCGCCGGTCCGCCCGCGTGGCCCAGAAGGCCAGCAGTCCCGCCACCACGATCGAAAAGACGGTGAGAAGCCAGCGCCCCGTCTCTCCACCCGTCAGCAGGCCGAAGGACACGCCCCGGTTCAGAACGAAGGTCAGGTTGAAGACCGGATCGAGCACGGCGATCCGGCCGACCTCGCGGATGTGCAGCCCATACAGCATCCAGGCCTTGGTGATCTGGTCCAGCACGATCACGACGGCGGCGAAGCCGTAGGCGGCCCAGGCGAGGCGGGGAATGGTCATGCGCGTTCCGTGAGGGGCGGGAACGGCGTCGTTAGCAGGCGGCGAAGCCGGGGTGAAGGGCCGGGTGTCAGACGCCCCGGGCCGGAACGGCGCGACACAGGATTTCGCCGACGCCGTGGAAAACCACCCGCGACGACTGACCCGCCACGATGTCGTGGATGCCCGTGGCTGCGCCGGTGGAGATCAGGTCGCCCGCCTTCAGGGGACGTCCGCGCCGGGCGTTCAGACCCAGGAGGAACGCCAGGGCCTCAAGCGGCCCGCCGGGAATGGAGGCTATGCCGCCCGTGCCCACGCTCCGGCCCTCGATGAAGGTCTCACAGGTCAGGTCCGCCATCCGCGCGCGCCAGTCGGCCATCGGCGGCCCCAGGATCAGCCCGGCGTTGTTGCCGAAGTCCGAGACCACCACCGTCGGCCCCAGCGCGTTGATCGTCGCCAGCGGGCTGCCTGCCGGTTCGACGCCGACGATCAGCGCCTCGACCAGGGCGGCGGCGTCCTCGGCGGTCCAGTCCAGGCGGTCCGCCGGCGCGTCGGCGCCCAGCTTCAGGATGAATTCGGCCTCGACCGCCGCGAAGCCGCCCTCGAAGACGGGGAAATCCACGGTTTCGCCCTCGGCCGCCGTCCGCACGGCGCGGCGGAAGATGGGGCCCGTCAGGCGCGGCGCGCCCAGGCGTCCGGTCCATTCATCGGGGATGCGGCCGATCTTCCAGCCCGCGATCTGATCGTCCCAAAGGTCGATGGCCTGGTCCTGGATTACATAGGCGTCGGCCAGGGTCGGGGGAATCTGTCCCGGATAATCCCGCAGGGCCTGCGCCTGGCGTCGCGCCGCGACGAATCGGGACGCGATGGAATCCTTGCCGGTGTCGGCCCCGTCCTGGGGTCTGGTCGCCATGCTCACGCCGTCTCTGTGCCTGTCTGTTGCACGCTGTCGGGACGACTGTCCCCTTGACCCGGCCGTCAGACGGCGGTGTCGCGCACCCTCATGAGCTGACATTGCGTCCTTGGGAAACCGGTGTCAATTTCATTTCGCCACCGGTGGACAATCGGGCGCGCACAGGCGGTGGCGCCGCGCGGGCCGGGAGGCTATGCAGGGGATGCGCGCGGTGTGCGCGCTGGGGACGGGGAGACCCTTGGATCAGATGGACGACGAAGCCGAGGGAAACGGGGCGGGCGCCGGCGCGGGGCGCGCGGTGACCATCAACGACATCGCCCGCATCGCCGGGGTGTCCAAGAAGACCGTCTCGCGGGTCATCAACCAGTCGCCCTTCGTCAAGGCGGACACGCGCGAGAAGGTCGAGGCGGTCATCGCCGAGCACGGCTTCTCGCCCGATCCCCAGGCGCGGGGCCTGGCGTTCCGGCGGTCGTTCCTGATCGGCATGATCTACGACAACCCCAGCCCGAACTATGTGGTCAACATGCAGCAGGGCATCCTGGACGCCGTGCGCGGCTCGGGGCTGGAGCTAGTGGTGCACCCCTGCGACCGGACCGCCCCTGACTTCATGACCAATGTGCGCGGCTTCGTGGTCCGCCAGAAGCTGTTCGGCGCGGTCCTGCCGCCCTCGGTGTCCGAGGACGAGAACGTGACGGCGATGCTGAACGAGGCGGGCTGTCCCTATGTGCGCATCGCCTCGGTGTCGCTGGACACGCCCGAGCACATGGTGGTGACCAACGACCATCTGGGCGCCGCCGAGGCGGCCCGCCATCTGGTCGGGCTGGGCCATCGTCGCATCGCCATGATTACGGGACCGGAGCTGTTCCGTTCGACCCATGAGCGGGGCGGGGGGTTCCGCCGGGGCCTGGCCGAGGCCGGCGCGGCGCTGGAGCCGGACATGGTGGTGCAGGGGGCCTACACCTTCGAATCCGGGGTCGAGGCGGCGCGGACGCTGCTGTCGCGAAAGAACCGCCCCACGGCCATCTTCGCGGGCAACGACGAAATGGCCATCGGGGTCTATCAGGCCGCGCGCGACGCCGGGATCGACGTGCCGTTCGACCTCTCGATCGTCGGCTTCGACGACGCCCCCATGTCGTCGCGCATATGGCCCACCCTGACCACGGTCAGGCTGCCCATCCGGGACATGGGGCGCATGGCGGCCGAGAAGCTGCTGGCCCGCAGCCGGGGGCTGGATCCGGCCAAGCTGGACCAGCCCGAGGTGCGCCCCACCCTGGGGGCGCGGGATCCCACCGCGCCGCCGCGCCGGTGAAGACGCGGCGGCGGCGTCGTCAGGCGCGCCCGACGAGGCCCTGGATGTAGTCGCGGATGCCCTGATCCTTGGCGTTGGCGAAGAAGTGGTCGGAGAACTGCTCGCCGGCGACGGCGGCCTTCAGCAGGTCCTGATCGACGGACTTCAGGACCGTCAGCATGTCCTTGCAACTGGCGGCCTTGAGGTCCTTCAGGATGCCGCGGTTCTTGGCCATGATCGCGGCGCGCTCCTTGGGATAGCCCACGCCGCGCTCGCCCTCGAACAGTTTGCGATAGCAGTCCTGCAGGTTCAGTTCGGCCGCCCAGCCGAAGCCCTTGGCGTAGGGCATGGACATGGCGTTGCCGTCGTTGATCTGGCCGAACAGGAAGGCGTCGGTGGGGTCGATCACCAGGCCGCAGAAGACGCCGGGCATGGCGTTGCAGGCCAGCATGGAGCCCATGCCGGTGCCGCAGCCGGTCACCACGAAATCGGCGGCGCCGGAGTTCAGCAGGATGCCGGTCAGAAGGCCGTTCATCACATAGGTGAGCGAGGCTTTGTCCTCGGGCGTGTACATGCCGTAGTGGAAGACCTCGTGGCCCAGCGGCTCGGCGACCGTCTTGAGGGCGTTGTGGACGACCTCGCTCTTGGCGGCCTGGCTGTTTTCGATAATCAGGGCGATTTTCATGGCGGTCCTTACAAGGCGATTGGGAAAGAGAGCGACGGCTGGCCGTGCGCTCTGGCGCCGGGGCCCTGCCATCGGTTGCATCCCAGTATGACACCGGTTACCACTTGAGACAAATCCGCGCCGGAACGGCCTGCAGGGAAAGCTGGAATGTCTGCTTCTTTTGATCTTTCGGGGCGCTGTGCGTTGATCACCGGCGCCAACACCGGCATCGGCCAGGGCATGGCGGTGGGGCTGGCCGAGGCCGGCGCCGACATCGTCGCCGTGGGCCGTTCGAACGCCGACGAGACCGGTGAGCGGGTGCGGGCGGCGGGCCGCGCTTTTCACTTCATCAAGGCGGACCTGAGCTCCACCGCGCCCATAAAAAGCGTCGTGGCCGAAGCCTGGGACAAGGCGGGCGGGGTGGACATCCTGATCAACAACGCCGGGATCATCCGCCGCGCCGACAGCCTGGATTTCTCGGAAGAGGACTGGGATGCGGTGATGGACACCAACCTGAAGGTCCTGTTCTTCCTCAGTCAGCAGGTGGCCCGCCGCTGGGTGGCCGAGGGCCGCAAGGGCAAGATCATCAACATCGCCTCGATGCTCAGCTTCCAGGGCGGCATTCGCGTGCCGTCCTACACCGCCTCCAAGTCGGGCGTGGCGGGCCTGACCAGGCTGATGGCCTGCGAGTGGGCGTCAAAGGGGATCAACGCCAACGCCATCGCGCCGGGCTACATCGCCACCAACAACACCGAGGCGCTTCGTAACGACGAGGTGCGCAACCGCGACATCCTGGCCCGGATTCCGGCGGGCCGTTGGGGTGATCCGTCCGACATGGCGGGCGCGGCGGTGTTTCTGGCCTCGTCGGCCTCGGACTACATGCACGGCGCCGTGGTGCCCGTGGACGGGGGCTGGCTGGCCCGCTGACGGCACTTGCAAAAGACCGGCGATTGGGGTTAGTGTCCCTCATTGCTACCGGTGTCAGAACTATTCCGAAGGGATATGACACCGGTGTCAGATTTTCGGGCCTTGCACGCCCGGGCAACAGAATCCAACGACCGGGGGGCGACGATCCCGCGGCAGGGGCCGAAAAAGGCCGAAAATGGGAGGAGGATAGAATGACCCATCAGCATCCGCGCCGCCGTGCGCACAAGATCGGCGTGTCGCTCGGTGCCCTCAGCGTCGCCCTCATGGTCGGCGGAACCGCCATGGCCCAGGAGGCCCCGCAGGCCACCGAGGTCGAGGAAGTCATCATCACCGGCTTCCGCGGCAGCCTGGCCCAGGCCCTGAACGTAAAGCGCAACGAGGCCGGCGCCGTGGACGTCATCATGGCCGAGGACATCGCCGACTTCCCCGACCAGAACCTGGCCGAGGCCATCCAGCGTATTCCGGGCGTGGCCATCACCCGTGACGCGGGCGAGGGGCGCAACATCTCGGTGCGCGGCCTGGGGCCGGACTTCACCCGCATCCGCATCAACGGCATGGAAGCCCTGGGCACCACCGGCGGCACGGACTCCTCGGGCGGCGCGAACCGCGGGCGCGGTTTCGACTTCAACGTCTTCGCCTCGGACCTGTTCAACAGCATCACGGTGCGCAAGACCGCCTCGGCCGAGACCGAGGAGGGCTCGCTGGGCGCCACCGTCGATCTGCGCGCGGCCCGTCCGTTCGACCGTCCGGGCTTCAACATGGCCGTATCCGGCCAGGCGGGCTGGAACGACCTGGCCCAGAACCTGGACCCGCGCGGCGCCTTCCTGATCTCCAACACCTGGAACGACCAGTTCGGCATCCTCTTCTCGCTCGCCGCCTCGAGCCGCGAGAGCCTTGAGGAAGGCCACAGCACGGTGCGCTGGCAGGGCGGCGCCATCGGCATCGCCGGACAGGGCGCCGGGCAGGTGAACGCCTTCACCCCGCGTCTGCCGCGCTACGGCATCCTGGAGCACGATCAGGATCGCCTGGGCGCGACCCTGTCGCTGCAATGGCGGCCCACGCCGGTCACCGACATCGCTTTGGACGTGCTCTACGCCGACTTCAGCGCCAACCGCTTCGAACACTTCCTGCAGATTCCGTCCTTCAGCGCCGGCGGCGCCACGGGGCGCGCCGGAATCGTGGTTCAGGACTACGAGCTCGACGCCAACGGCAACATGGTCTACGGCGTTTTCGACAATGTGACGACGCGGGCCGAATCCCGTTTCGACTCGCTGTCGACCGAGTTCACCCAGGTCACGCTCAGCTTCTCGCACGAGTTTTCGGACCGGTTCGCGGTGGACGGCCTGATCGGCACGTCGCGCTCGGATCACGACAACCCGATCCAGACCACGCTGCTGTTCGATAATCCGGGCACGAACGGTTACAGCTACGACTATCGGCAGAACCGCAACCTGCCGGCGATCAACTACGGCTTCGACGTCACCGATCCGTCCAACTACCGCCTCAGCGAAATCCGCATCCGGCCCCAGATGGTGGACAACACCTTCGACACGGTGCAGCTGAACGGCCGCTGGTCGCTGAACGACACCTTCACCCTGCGTGGGGGCCTGTTCTACAAGGCCTACACCTTCGAGACGACCGAGCTGCGCCGAGACCCGACGTCGTGCGGCCTGGCGCCCACCGGCAACGCCGAGGCCTGCGTCGCCCAGATCGGCATCGATCCCTTCGCCGTCAGCGGTTTCAGCCGCATGGTCAGCCTCGCCGACCAGTGGGACATCCCCGGCGGCAACACCATGGGATGGGTGATCCCGGACTATCACGCGGCCGACGCCCTGTTCGACTTCGGTTCGTTCCCGCTGAGCTGGATCCCGTCGCGCGGCAACAACCGCACGGTCGAGGAGGAAAGCCTGGGCGCCTTCCTGCAGCTGGACTTCGACAGCATGCTGGGCTCGGTCCCGGTGCGCGGCAACATCGGCGCCCGCTACATCGAGACCGATCAGAGCTCCACCGGCTATCAGACGGTCGTCGGCGCGCCGGTCCTGGCCGTGGCCGACCGTTCGTATGACGACTTCCTGCCCGCCATGAACATCGTGTTCGAGCTGAACCCGGACTTCCTGGTCCGGGTCGGGGCGGCCGAGGTCATGACCCGTCCGGGTCTGGGCAGCCTGACCCCCGGCGGCACCGTGTCGGTCTCGGGCAACAACCGCACGGTCTCCTCGGGCAACCCCGCGCTCGATCCCACGCGGGGCACGACCTACGACATCGCGTTCGAGTGGTATTTCGCGCCGGAATCGATCCTGTCCCTGGCCCTGTTCCACAAGGATATCGAGAGCTTCGTCGGCAACGAGACCATCTCCCGCCCCTTCACCGGCAATCACCTGGGCCTGCCTGACAGCGTGGCGATCGACGCCTGCGGCGCGGTGGTCGGCTGCTCGGCCGGTGCGGACTGGAACTTCAACCAGCCCGTCAACACCGACGGGGGCGACCTGACCGGCTTCGAGATCAGCTACCAGCAGCCCTTCATCTTCCTGCCGGGCTTCTGGTCCAACTTCGGGGTTCTGGCCAACTACACCTATGTGGACTCCGAGATCGAGTATCCGAACGGCACCACCAACACCCTGACCAACCTGTCCAAGCGGGCCTACAACGGCACGCTCTACTACGAGGACAGCCGCCTCAGCGCGCGCATCTCGGGCACCTACCGCGACGGCTATCTGACCAATGTGCCGGGCCGTAACGGCAACGCCATCGAGGGTGTGGTCGACACCTTCAACGTGGACATGGCCGCAGCCTGGACCGTCAACGACAACCTTCAGCTGACTCTGGAGGGCATCAACCTGACCGACGAGGTGGCCACCCAGTACGTGGGCGACTACGCGCTGGTCGGCGTGCATCACCACACCGGGCGCCAGTTCTTCGCGGGCTTCCGCTACAGCTTCTGACGCCGGAGACTTCCTGAGCAGACTGGGCGCCGGACCTTCGGGTTCGGCGCTCTTCTTTTTGCGTTGACACCGGTGTCATTATTGGCTTCTCTGAAGCTCGACGAGCGCCGTCGCCTGTTCGGGGCGGCGCCGGGGACGGTTGAAGAAAAAGTCCGACAAATCTACAGCTCCCGCCGAACGGCCGCGCGTCGGCGGTTCCGTCCGGCCGGGCCGGGCTCAAACCCAGCGAAGGAGTCATCGTGGCCGACAACATCCTGAACATCCGCCCCGCCGCCGAGACGCGCTGGGACTGCGCGTCGTTCGGCGAGGTCATGCTGCGCTTCGACCCCGGTTTCGGCCGGGTCAGGAACGCCCGCACGTTCCAGGTCTGGGAAGGCGGCGGCGAGTACAATGTCGCCCGCGCCATGCGCAAATGCTGGGGCAAGCGCTCCACCGTGGTCACGGCCCTGCCGGTCAACGACCTGGGCTGGCTGGTCGAGGACTGCATCATGCAGGGCGGCGTCGACATGAGCCATGTGATCTGGCGCGAGTTCGACGGCCTGGGCCGGAACACGCGCGTGGGCCTGAACTTCACGGAAAAGGGCTTCGGCGTGCGCCCGGCCCTGGGCTGTTCGGACCGGGGCCATTCGGCCGCGTCCCAGATCCGCCCCGGCGAGGTGAACTGGGAAAAGCTGTTCGGCGAGGAGGGCGTGCGCTGGTTCCACACCGGCGGCATCTTCGCGGCCCTGTCCTCCAGCACCGCCGAGGCGGTGATCGAGGCGGTGGAGGTCGCGCGCAAATACGGCACGATCGTCTCCTATGACCTGAACTACCGCCCCAGCCTGTGGAAGTCCCAGGGCGGGCTTGAGGGCGCGCGCAAGGTCAACCGCCACATCGCGCAATATGTGGACGTGATGATCGGCAATGAAGAGGACTACACCGCCTGCCTCGGCCTTGAGGTAGAGGGTCTGGACGAGGACATCAGCGCCATCGACCCGGCCAATTTCAAGAAGATGATCCAGCAGGCGGTCCAGCAGTTTCCGAACTTCAAGGTGGCCGGCAACACCCTGCGCAACGCCAGGACCGCAGGCATCAACGACTGGTCCGCCATACTCTATGCGGGCGGCCGGTTCTATGAATCCATGATGCGCGAGAACCTGGAGATCTACGACCGGGTCGGCGGCGGCGACGGCTTCGCCTCGGGCGTGGCTTACGGCTTCATGGAAGGCAAGGGTCCCCAGGCCGCCGTCGAGTACGGCGCCGCCCACGGCGCCCTGGCCATGACCACGCCGGGCGACACCTCCATGGTCAAGGCCGCCGAGGTCGAGGCGGTGATGAAGGGCAAGGGCGCCCGCGTCATCCGCTGATCCGCCTGTTTCGTCCGCGCCGACCTCTCCCCTGGGCTGCGGATGAACGGAGCCGACCTTCTCCTCCTCCCCGAAGGTTGCTCCCGCGACGCCCGCTCTCCTGGTGAGAGCGGGCGTCGTCGCTTTTCACGGCTGCACGCGCACGCTCCTGCTATAGGGCGCGGATGAAGACGGAACGGTTCGATGTGGTGATCGTCGGCGCAGGCGCGGCGGGCATGATGTGCGCCATCGAGGCGGGCCGGCGGGGCCGGCGCGTGCTGGTGCTGGATCACGCTTCGGCGCCGGGCGAGAAAATCCGCATCTCGGGCGGCGGCCGGTGCAATTTCACCAATCTGGGCGCGTCACCGGCGCAATTCCTGTCGGAGAACCCGCGCTTCGCCGCCTCGGCCCTGAAGCGTTACAGCCAGCATGACTTCATCGCCATGATGAACCGGCATGGGATCGCCTGGCATGAGAAGACGCTGGGTCAGCTGTTCTGCGACGACAGCGCCAGACAGATCATCGCCATGCTGACCGGCGAGATGCGCCAGGCGGGCGCGACCCTGTGCCTGAACACCGCCGTCGAGACGGTGGAGCGGGACGGCGACGGCTTCCTGTGCCGCCTGTCGGACGGGCGCATGGTGGGGGCGGCCTCCCTGGTGGCGGCCACCGGGGGCAAGTCGATTCCCAAGATGGGCGCCACAGGCTGGGCCTATGATCTGGCCGCCCGGTTCGGGGTGCGGGTGGCGCCCACGCGCCCGGCTCTGGTTCCCCTGACCTTCGGGGACGATCTGCTGGCCCGGCTGAAGCCCTTGGCGGGGGTGTCGACCGACGCGGTGGTTGCGCATGGACGCACTCGTTTTCGCGAAGGGCTGCTGTTCACTCATCGGGGCCTGTCGGGGCCGTCGATCCTGCAGATCAGCTCGTACTGGCGTGAAGGCGACGAGATCACCGTGTCCCTGGCGCCGGACGCCGACGTGTTCGAGGCCCTGCGGGCGGCCCGTGCGGAGAACGGCCGCCAGGCGGTCCACACGGCCCTGTCCCGCCTGATCCCCCGACGCCTGGCCGAGAGCGTGGCCGAGCGCGAGGCCGTGTCGGGCAATCTGGCGGACCTTTCGGACAAGGCCCTGCGGCGGCTGGATCAGGCGGTGAACGGCTGGCGGGTCAGGCCGGCGGGATCGGAAGGCTACCGCACCGCCGAGGTCACCCTGGGCGGGATCGACACCGCAGCCCTGGATCAGCGCACCATGGCGGTGAAGACGGTTCCCGGGCTGCACTTCATCGGCGAGGCGGTGGACGTGACCGGTTGGCTGGGCGGCTACAATTTCCAGTGGGCCTGGTCGTCGGGCTGGTGCGCGGGCCAGAGCTGCTGAGGCCGGTCAGGACTCCACGCCGACCTGGGCGCCGTGATCGGTGTCGATCAGCACATAACGGGGACCGGCGTCGTGTCCGCTGGAGACGGTCACCAGTTCGTCCAGCGGCGCAGCCCGTGCGTCGGCCTCGGGCCGCGAGACGAACAGCTCGGCGTGCAGCAGGCCGTCGGCCTCCAGGCCGGTGACGTCCAGGTTCAGCGCCGACAGTCCGGCCAGGGTCCGCTCGAATTCCTCGGCGTCTCGAAAACGCCGCTGCACGAAGGTGGCGCCGGTCAGCTTCTCGGTGACCAGACCGCGCCGGGCGAAGGCGGCCTCTAGCCGGTCAAACGGGAACATGCGCAAGACGAACGACACGACCCAGGGCGAACGCGCCGATGCGGCGTCCAGCAATCGGTCAAAGGTCCGCTCGGTCACATAGCCGATGGCCCCGGTCGACAGGATCACGTCCGCCCGGGACAGGATCGCTGCTTCGTCCGGCTCCAGGGCCCTGGCTTCCAGATCGGCCGCTACGCCCGCGTCGATCAGGCCGACCCGCCGGGCGTAGGCGATCGCGGGCGCGGAAATGTCCAGACCGACCATCCGGCTGCCTGTCCTGCGGGGCCAGCCCTCGAAATAGCGTCTATCCAGCGCCGCCAGTTCATCGCTGGTCAGGGCCGTCACCTCGCGCCGGGAATAGCGGCGCTGAAGATCCCTGAACGACAGGGGAAAGCGGGCCAGGGCGGCATTGATTCCGTATGAGCATCCCACATCCAGCAAGGTGGGCTCCCCATCGGCGGGACGTCGCGCTGAACGGGCGGCCATGATCTGGCGCACCACCGGCGCGGCCATATCCGGAATCATGTAATCAAGAACGCCCAGAGATGAAAAGTATTCTCTTGGATCATCTTGAATATATATCGAATCAAAATCAGCTTTGTTCTGATTCATGTTGATAAATAGATCGTTCACGCGCACGCCTTCCTGCGGCGCTTTCGGCCGCAGTTTGTGGTTCACAGTAGGATGACTTGCGCGTTTCTATTGTATCAGGCTGGGCGGTTCAACCGGCGGCCGGGATCATTTCAGGCCGCCTCAAGCCGCCAGTCCCGCCGCTTTCATCAGCGGCCGAAGGCGGGCCAGGTCGGGCCCGGAGTCGGCCAGGGCGGCGCGCATCTCGGGGGCCCTGAACAGGCGGACCGTCTCGCTCTTCGCCAGGTCCGAGACCGGTCCGAAAGGCGCGGTTTCACCGGCGGCCAGCTTCAGCAGCACCTGAAATTTCCGCGGCGGCGGCAAGGCCGCGCGCACCACCTGGGCGATCAGGCGGGCGTCGGCCTCCGCCAGTCCCGCCACGATTCCGATGCGGTCGCCGATCTCGGCCTCGTCCTTTTCGCCCAGGGACGCGGCGCGCACGCCGCGCTGGAGCGTCGCCAGCGCCGCCAGCCGGGGCGCGGCCAGGCCGGCCGGTCCGCCGCGATGCTCGGTCTCGAAC
>JAEZCL010000276.1 GCA_023433585.1 Pseudomonadota bacterium | reverse complement strand
GTCTGTCCGTCCCCATCGGGCTTCGCCGATGGGGAGGAGAGGAGGTGCGGACGCCCTACCCCCGCGCCCACACGCCGAACGGGTCGGCGAAGTCGGTTCCCAGGGCTTCGGCGACGGCGGGGTGGGTGATTTCGCCCTTGAGCACATTGAGGCCGCGCGCCAGGTGCGGGTCTTTCCGGAGCGCCTCGAGGCCGTGGTCGGCCAGGGCCAGGCCGAACGGCAGGGTGGCGTTGTTCAGGGCCTCGGAACTGGTGCGCGGGGCGGCGCCCGGCATGTTGGCGACACAGTAGTGCACCACGCCGTCCACCACATAGGTCGGGGCCTCATGCGTTGTGACCCTGGAGGTCTCGAAACAGCCGCCCTGATCGATGGCCACATCGACCAGAACCGCGCCCGGCTTCATGCGGGCCAGGTGCTCGCGCTTGACCAGCTTGGGCGCCGAGGCGCCGGGAACCAGCACGGCGCCGATCACCACGTCGGCCTTGAGAATTTCCTCCTCGATGGCGTTGATGGAGGAATAGCGGGTGACGGCGCGGCCCGCAGTCAGTTCGTCGATCTCGCGCATGCGGGGGATGGAGCGCTCCAGCACCACCACCTCGGCGTTCAGGCCCAGGGCCATGCGCGCCGCGTTCAGACCCACCACGCCGCCGCCCAGGACCACCACGCGAGCCGGCGCCACGCCCGGCACGCCGCACAGCAACAGGCCCATGCCGCCGTTGTGCTTGAGCAGGGTTTCGGCCGCCGAGAACACGGCGATGCGCCCGGCCACCTCGGACATGGGCGCCAACAGCGGCAGGCCCCCGCGCGCGTCCGTCACGGTTTCATAGGCAATGGCGGCGCAGCCGGACGCCCGCAGCCCCCGGGTCTGCTTCGGGTCGGGCGCCAGATGCAGATAGGTGAACAGGATCTGGTCCGGCTTGAGCCGCGCCCATTCCATGGGCTGGGGCTCCTTCACCTTCACGATCATTCCGGCCTGATCGAATACGGTCGCCGCGTCCGGGGCGATGACCGCGCCACACGCCGCATAGGCGTCATCGGCGAACCCGGCGCCCAGACCCGCACCCCGTTCGATCAGGACCTCGTGCCCCCGGTCGGCGTATTCGCGCACGGCCGTGGGGGTCAGGCCGACGCGGTGTTCATTGGGTTTGATTTCCTTGGGCACGCCGACGCGCATGAATCCCTCCCTGAGCCTGGTCCGGTTAACCCGGTTGATGCGCACCCTACGCGCCTGATCGGACCGAGGTCATGTTCCTTTTTGACGGTGACGGCGGCGCTCACACGTCGGGGCCGCCGGTTTGACTCAACCGGAAGTCGAGAGGATGATTTCGTCCATGGGCTTTTCTGAATCTCCCGCTGTCTGGACGGATCGCGAGCCGACGCTCGACGAGGAGATCAGCGCGCTCGAAGAGGAGGATGTCTTCGAGATGGCCAATCTGCCGCCGGACTGGACCGGGGTGCTCGCCACCATCTTCATTTCCACGGCCCTGGGGCGGCACGGTCCACGGGTGAAACTCTACCTGAAGACCGGCCGTCATCAGCCCAGCGCCTCGATCTCCATCGGACCCAATCCTCGCGTCCTGGCCAGCAGCCTGGACGAGCGGGACCTGAAACGCATAGCGCCCAAGGCCCTGGAATGGGTGGCGCTGAACCACGAGGCCCTGACCACCTTCTGGTTCGAGGGCGAAACCCTGGCGATCGCCGATGTCGCGGATTTCGCGCGGACGCTGAAGAAAGTCTGATCTACCTCAGGTTCAGGGTCACGGCCTTGATGTCCAGATACTCCTCCACGCCGTGGGCCGAGCCTTCGCGGCCGTAGCCGGACTGTTTCACTCCGCCGAAGGGCGCGACGGGGGTGGAGACCATGCCCGCATTCACCCCGACGATGCCGTTCTGAAGTCCGCGCGACACCCGCATCGCCCGATCGATGTCGCGGGTGAAGACGAACGAGGCCAGGCCGTAAGGGCTGGCGTTGGCCTTCTCCAGAACCTCCGTCTCGTCCTCGAAGGGGAAGACGGGGACCAGAGGGCCGAAGGTCTCCTCCTCGCGGAACAGGGCGTCGTCGCCGCCCAGGGTCACCGTCGGGCGGAAGAAGCGGTCGCCCAGGGGGTGGCGTTCGCCGCCGGTCAGCAGCTTGCCGCCCGCCGCCAGCACCTTGGCCACATGCTCTTCGACCTTGCCGACGGCCTTGTCCTCGATCAGGGGCCCGACCCGCACGCCCTTGTCGAAAGCGTTTCCGACGGGCAGGCCCGCGACCTCCCCCGCCAGCTTCTCGGCGAAGGCGTCGGCGATGCCGGCCTGGACATAGACGCGGTTCGGGCAGACGCAGGTCTGGCCCGAGTTCCTGAACTTGCCCTTGACGGTCTCGGCCACCGCCAGGTCCAGGTCGGCGTCGTCGAACACGATCAGCGGCGCCGCGCCGCCCAGTTCCATGGACACGCGCTTGAGGGTCGGGGCGCATTGCGCGGCCAGCAGGCGGCCCACGGGGGTCGAGCCGGTGAACGACAGCTTTCGGATCAGGGGCGAGGCGGTCAGGGCGCCGCCGATGGCCGCCGCGTCGCCGGTGACGATGGACAGGGCGCCTTTGGGCAGGCCCGCTTCGTAGGCCAGCTCCACCAGGGCGATGGCGGTGAAGGGGGTCTGGCTGGCGGGCTTGACCACGGCGGTGCAGCCCGCCGCAAAGGCCGGGCCGAGCTTCCTCGCCAGCATGGCGGCCGGGAAGTTCCAGGGCGTGATGAGGGCGCAAGGACCGACCGCCTCCTTGAACGTCACGATCAGGTGGCCCAGCGGGGTGTCCTGAGTCTCGCCCAGGATGCGCTCGGCCTCGCCCGCCGACCATTTGATGAAGCCGTTCGCATAAGTGACCTCGCCCCGGGCCTCCTCCAGCGGCTTGCCGTTCTCCAGCGCCATCAGGCCCGCCAGGCCTTCCGCGTTGTCGTCGATCAGCGCGGCCCAGCGGCGCAGGAAGGCGGCGCGCTGATGCGGGTCCGAGCGGGACCAGGCGGGAAAGGCGTCGTGGGCGGCCTGAATGGCGCGTTCGGTCTCGGCGGCGCCCAGATCGGGGACATGGCCGATGATCTCGCCGGTGGCCGGATCGTCCACGGCGATTCCTTTTCCCTTCACCGGAATCGCCTCGCCCGCGATCAGGGCGTGTTCGCGGATCAGGGCCTGGGCGGCGGCTTTGGGATCGGACATGGGGGTCTCCGGCTGGCTGGGCAGATTACAGACGAACGCGGGCGGCCCGCACGGGCTGCATCACGTCTGGATGGACTGATTGCGCCCTTCGTCTCGGCAGCCAGGTCAGGCTGACGATCACCGCCACGGCGATGAAGCCTACAGAGATATCACAGGCCGAAACAGATATCGCCCGATCAGGCCGCCGAGCGGCGGCGGTCCAGAAAAAACGAAGGCCCCGCCGTCGGCGACGGCGGGGCCTGTCGATGCGGGGCCAGCCCGGCGTCAGCAGGTCTGGCCTTCGGCGCAGTCCTCGACCGCTTCCCCGGCGGCCTGGGCGTCGCGGCCCACGCCGGCGACGGTGTTGCAGGCGGCGACGGTCATCAGGGCGGCGGCGGCGGCGAGAACGATGATCTTGCGCATGACGATTTGCTCCATGGGCCCCGGCGGCGCCGGGGCATGATATTGACGGTCAAGCCAACGTGCGCGCGGCGCGGCGGGTTCCGTCAGTCCGCCGCGTGGGGCGAAAGCGGCGGCGGGCCCGGGCGCGGGAAGGTCAGCCGCGCGATCATCCCGCCCTCCGGTGCGTTTTCGAACACCACGTCGCCGCGCAGTTGGCGGGCGAAGGCGGTCATCAGGGTGCGTCCCACCCCTCCGGCCAGGGCCGTGGCGTCCGCGCCCGGACCGTCGTCCTGGACCTCGAGCACGCAGACCTCCTCGCCGGCGGTGAAGCGCACCTGCAGCTTGCCCCCGCGCCCGGCGAAGGCGTGCTTCTGGGTGTTGGTGATGGCCTCGACCGCCCACAGGGCCAGGGGCGCCAGGCGGTCCGGATCGATGATGAGGGAGTCGGCGGTCACCTCGGTGGCCACCACCGGGCCGCGCCCGGCCTCGGCGGCGACCAGCTGGCCGGTCAGCTCGCGCAGGAAGTCGGCCAGGTCCGCCTGACGGATGTCGGCGCTCTGATAGAGCGTGCGGTAGATCAGGGCCAGGGCCGAGATGCGCTGGCGCGTGTCGCCGATGGCGGCGCGGGCCGACGGATCGGTCAGGGCGCGCTGCTGCATGCTGAGCAGCGAAGAGATGATCTGCAGGTTGTTCTTCACCCGGTGGTGGATCTCGCGCATCAGCGCGTCCTTCTCCTCCAGGGATTCCGTCAAGGAGTGGTCACGCTCGCCGATGGCCTCGGCCATCTCGTCCAGGGTGCGGGCCAGAAGGCGAATCTCGGCCGGGGCGTTCATGGCCTGGACCGGCCGGACCGAGAAGCGGCCCTTGGCGTAGATCGAGGCCACCCGCTCCAGATAGTCCAGCCAGCGAATGACGATGCGGTCGGTGAAGATCATCACCGCCATGAACGCCATCAGCCAGGCCGCCAGGGGCAGCAGCAACGTGCCGGTCGGATTGAGCTGGGCCCAGGACACCAGCCCCGGATCCGGCGCCGACAGAAGCACATAGACGTCCCGCCCCGCCAGGGCTGCGCCCGCATAGAGCCGGGGCTGTCCCGAAGCGTCGCGGGCCCGGAACTCGACCGCGCCCTGGCGGGCCCGGTCAACCCAGCCGGCCAGCGGATCGCCGTCCCGGCCCTGGAAGGCGGTCACGGCCGTCGAGGTGAGGATGGCGCCCGAAGCGTCGGTCAGGGCCACCTCGGCTCCGGACGGCAGAGCGCGGTCGCCCACGTCCGGCTGGAGGGCGGACAGCGGGATCACCGCCGCCAGGGCGCCGTCGAAGGCGCCCATGGGGCGCTCGGACCGCACGGCGGCCAGCAAGGCGGGCGCCTCGGACAGGGCGTCCGGCGCGCGCGTCAGAACCACCGCTTCCCCCCCCCGCAGCCGCTCGAACCAGGGAGCGACGCGCACGCTGAGGTCCCCTTCGACCGAGGCGGAGGCGCAGGCCACCCGGCCGGTGGGACTGAAGCGGTAGAGCGCCTCGTAGCCGTCCAGGTCGCTGACCAGGGCGCGCAGGCGCGGGGCGCAATACAGGCCCAGGGCCTCCGGGCGCAGCACTTCGAGCAGCACCGTGGCGCTGTCCAGTCGCGCCTTGGCCGTGGCCACGCTGCGTTCTGCGGCCAGAATCAGGGCGTTGCGGCGGTCCTGGGCCTCACGTTCGAACGCCGCCTGAGTCTGGACGGCGCTGAGCAGCAGGATCGGCAGCAGGCCCACGGCCATGGCCGCCGCGAGCCGAAAGCGTATGCCCTGGGCCTTGACGGACGACGTGAAGCCTCGGCCCAGCCGAACCACGGGGCTAGTCCTGCCGCGCGCCGCTCAGCCTGTCGGCGTCCGCCAGGATGGAGCGCATGGCGTCCCCGGCCGCGCGGCCGTCACGGGCGTATCCGCCCTGCTCCAGGGTTTGCTGGAGCGCGCGGCGCGCGCGGCTGACGCGGCTTTTCACCGTGCCCACGGCGCAGTTGCAGATCTCGGCCGCCTCCTCGTAGGCGAAACCGCCGGCCCCGACGAGAATCAGGGCCTCGCGCTGCTCTTCCGGGAGACTGGCCAGGGCCAGGCGCAATTCGTCCAGAGCCACCGGCGCCTCGGGGTCGTCGACCGCCCCCAGGGTGCGTTCGGCGGCCTCCTGGTCGAGCTGGGACTGGCGCCATGACCGGCGCTTTTCCGAATAGAACTGGTTGCGCAGGATCATGAAGGTCCAGGCCTTCATGTTGGTGCCCATCTGATAGCTGGCCCGCGCGTCCCAGGCCTTCATCATGGCGTCCTGGGCCAGGTCGTCGGCGGCGGTGGGATCTCCGGCCAGAGTGCGGGCGAAGGCGCGCAGATGCGGAATCAGTGCGATCAGCTGCGTCTTGAAGGCTTCGTCATCCGTGGACGGGGGTTTCGGAGCCGCGGAGCGCGCGCCCGTCATGAGCCGCCCTCGGACTTTCGGCCCGCATCGGCCCTGCGCAGGATGTCGAGGAATTCGTCCGGAACCGGCTCGTTGACCACTTCGTCGAACATGTGCCGAAGCTTGACCCCGATGGCCTGCTGGCGCAGCCGGGCCTCCTCAAGCCCCGCGTCTTCCTCCGGATCCTCCTCGGGCCGCGCGGATTTGCGGCGGGAGGAATGTGATTGATCGATCATGTAGCGTTCGCCGCCGTATCCTGATGATGCGCACGCCATGGCGTGTCAGTTCGGGACGGTCAACGCCGTGTGCGAGGGCGGGTTCCAGCATGACCGCGATTTAATGCTCAAGCTTGACGTTGCGCCGGGAACCGTTGCGCTGGGGATACGTTGATGGGATTCGCCCCGCCCAGCGGGGGACGGTCTGACCACTCTCATTGTCGGGGAATATCAGGAATGAGCCTTCTGGCGAGACTTGCGCCGCATCTGCCCTATGTGCGCCGTTACGCGCGCGCCCTGACCGGCGATCAGGGCACGGGAGACAACTATGTCCGTGTGGCGCTGGAGGCCCTGGCCGCCGGCGAGCAGCAACTGCCCGAAGGCATGACGCCGCGCGTGGCGCTCTATCACGTGTTCCACACCATCTGGTCGGCCACCGGCGCCCAGCTGGAGAACCAGCCTCCCGGAACCGGCGACGACGACGCCTCGCGCCGCCTGATGAAGATCGCGCCCCGGTCGCGCCAGGCGTTCCTCCTGACCGCCCTGGAAGGATTCGCCCCGTCCGAAGCGGCCCAGATCCTCGGCGCGCCCCTCAGCGACATCGAGAGCCTGATCGGCGACGCCCAGCGCGAGATCGACGCCGAACTGGCGACGGACGTGCTCATCATCGAGGACGAACCGATCATCTCGGCCGACATCGAATCCCTGGTGAGGGAGCTGGGGCACCAGGTCTCGGCCACCGCCACCACCCACGATGAGGCGGTCGACGCGGTGGCGCGCCATCAGCCCGGCCTGGTGCTGGCCGACATCCAGCTGGCGGACGGATCGTCGGGCATCGATGCGGTGAAGGACATCCTCAAGAGCATCAATGTGCCGGTGATCTTCATCACCGCCTTCCCCGAACGCCTGCTGACGGGGGAGCGGCCCGAGCCGACCTTCCTCATCACCAAGCCGTTCCAGCCCGAGACGGTGAAGGCGGCCATCAGTCAGGCGCTGTTCTTCCATCCGGCCCGCCAGAAGGAAGCCGCCTGACCAGCGGACGGCCGCACTGATCCATGAAGAAAGGCTCGGCGCAGACCGGGCCTTTCGCAATTTTCTCCGTCATCGCCGGGCCTGTCCCGGCGATCCATATGCTCGGACAGGGCAAGACGAACACACGGAACGCTCCGTGATTATAGATTCCCACCACAAGGGCGGGAATGACGGGGAAGTATGCGTTCTTTCGCTTATTCGGGCGAAGTCGGCTGAACGCCGTCGGCGGGCGGCGGCGGCCCGGAGGCGTCGCCGGCGAAGGGCTCGGCCGCCTCGCGGGCGTCCACGGAGGTCTCCAGTTCGCTCATCCCTTCCCGGGTTCCGCCCCACAGCAACATGTAGAGCAGGACGATCAGGCTCAGGGAGACGATCAGGATCAGCAGGATCCGCACGCCGGGACGCCCCTGGCGCGCGCGCTGGGGCGAGACGACAGGGCCGTGTTCAGGGTCGGAATCCGGGTGGGAATCGGGACGGTGCGGCGGGGTCTCGGTCATGGCGGTCTCCCTTGAGACGGGCCGGTTTTCACCGGCGTGAACGGCTGAATCACAAACGTCAGCCAGGCGCGGCCGTTCCGAAACGCGGCGTTCGCCCAGGGCGCGAAATTTATTTGCAGAAACCTGGAACTCGCCGACGCCGATCGCATTCTCACAATGCGGAGGCGGCGACGCCCCCCCGACTTGAGACCGGCCTAGCCGGTCTGTCGCCTCCGCGCCTCATTCTCGATGATGCTGACTGGGCGGGTCCTTCACGGACCCGCCCTTTTTTCCATTCGGGGCCGTGCCGTCTCGACAGCGCCGGGCGCGGCCGCCAAGGTGGGTTCCGAAAGAAAACGGTTTTGCGGAGACGATCATGGCCCTGACCAATCGCCAGTGGATTTTGCGGCAGCGTCCCAGGGGCCTGGTGCAGCCCGGGGATCTGGAGCTGGTCGAAAGCCCCGTGCCCGATCTCAAGGACGGCGAGGTTCTGGTGCGCACCCTGTATCTGTCACTGGACCCCACCAACCGCACCTGGATGAACGACGCCGAGGGCTATCTGCCGGCCGTGAGGCTGGGCGACGTCATGCGCGGGCTGACCCTGGGCGTGGTCGAGGACAGCCGATCGGAACGGTTCGCCCGGGGCGACATCGTCACGCCCATATCCGGCGGCTGGGCGCTCTACGCCGTGGTGCACGAAGAAGGCTTGCGCCCCGTGCACCGCGCGCCGGGGCTGCCGCTGACGGCGAACCTCAGCGTGCTGGGCATGACCGGCGTGACCGCCTATTTCGGCGTCACTGACGTGTGCCGGCCGCAGCCGGGCCAGACCATGGTGATCTCCGCCGCCGCCGGAGCGGTCGGCTCCATCGCCGGCCAGATCGCGAAACTGAAGGGCGCGCGGGTGATCGGCATCGCCGGCGGGCCGGAGAAATGCCGCTGGCTGACCGAGGACCTCGGGTTCGACGGGGCGGTGGACTACAAGAACGAGGACGTGGGCGAGGCCCTGGACCGGCTGGCCCCGGACGGAATCGACGTCAATTTCGAGAACGTGGGCGGCGACATCATGAACGCGGTGTGGAGCCGCATGAACGTCCATGGCCGCATGGCGGTGTGCGGGCTGATCTCGGCCTACAACGCCACCCGCCCGCCGCCCTCGCCCAACTTCGCCCGCATCATCACCCACCGCCTGCACGTCCAGGGCTTCCTGGTGCTGGACTACATGCCGCGCGTGAAGGAGATGGTCGCTGAAATGGGTCCGTGGCTGGCAGCCGGGAAGATCCAGTGGAAGGTCCATGTGGACGAGGGGCTGGAATCGGCGCTGGAGTCGCTGAACCGCTTGTTCACCGGCGACCATGACGGCAAGCTGCTGGTGAAGGTGTCCGAGGAGCCTGCCTGACCCATGACCGAACCGGCCGTCCCCGCTCTGCATTTCGAGGATATCCAGGTCGGTCAGGTCATTCCGCTGGGCGCCTGCGCGGTGGACGCCGATGGGCTCGCGGTTTTCATCGACCGCTTCGCGCCGGGCTGGTCCGCCGCCGACGGCGCGCCCGAGGCCATGGTCTACGCCCTGTGGCGACGGCTGGCCGACGAGGGCGAGCGGGGCATGGCGCTCAGCAAGTCCCTGGCCGTGGACGCCCTGCGCTTCACCCGCAGCCCGCCGGCCGGAGAGTTGCTGCGCGGCCGCATGACGGTGATGGGCAAGGACCCGGTGGGCGACGAGCGGGGCGTGGTGATCGCCCAGCATGACCTGCTGGACGAAGACGGACGCCTGGTCTTCTCGTGCCTGACCCGCACCCTGCTGATGCGGCGCTGACGCACACACCCGAGTTCAGGCGCCGCATTTCCCCCGTCTCCGCCCCTCCCCCTCGGCCTTCGCCGGACGAGCGGCGGAAACGCGCTCAAGCAGCAAGCCGCCGCGCGGCGCGCGATAGCGCAAAAAAAAGAGGCGGCGGATCGCTCCGCCGCCTCTTCGATATCGCGTCTTTCGCCCGATCAGGCGTTGCCGGCGGCGGGAACCGGGTCCGTGCGGTCCATGGTCATGGCCACCAGGCGGTCCCAGCCCAGCAGCGACACCAGGTGGGCGTAAATCTGGCCCAGGGCGCCGTTGTCGCGCAGCTCCGCCAGCTTCTCGGCCGGCAGGGCCTTCAGCTTGTCCTCGGACACGGCGTAGTACTGGGCCAGCTTCTGGGGCTCGCCCGCCGAGCCGTCCGGATTGCGCGGGGTGAAGGTGGCTTCCTTGATCTCGAACAGGTCCAGGTCTTCCAGCACCTTGACGAAATTGACCGTGCGCTGGCGCTCCAGTTCGAAGTCGTTGCAGAATTTCATGGCCTGTTCGGTGTAGGCGCTGGGCTTGTCGTCTTCGAACAGCGGCGTCTCGCCGCCCTCGGTCAGGAACGGTGCGGCGCGGTCGATGCACAGCACCATGCGCTGGTTCTCGTCGTCATTGGCGAAGACGAAGGGGTAGCGCCGCGCGAAGGCGGGCAGATAGGCCGAGCTGAGATACTGGCCCTTGTCGTCAACGAACAGGTTCTGGTCCTGGCGCAGGCCCATGATCGCCACCGGCGACTTCGGCTCGCCCAAGAAGACCACCGGGAACGACAGCGCCGCCGGCGAGAATTCCGTCACCGTCAGGGGAATGGCGTTGCTGACGCCGACGAAGGCCCAGGGCCGGTCGGTCTGGGTCACGCCCAGCTTGCCGTGACGCTCCAGATTCAGCGGTTCGGGCTGATTGTAGAACAGGACATTGCCGGTGATCGGGCTTTCAGGCGCTTGGGTGTCGGACATGAACTGGAGGCTCGGGTTGAAAAGGGAAGCGCGCCTTCTAGCTCACGCGGCCCGGATCGGCAACGCAGCCGTGACGCCGGCGTCCATTGCGATTCAGGACGCCGTCCATTAGCTGATGGGCATGGGCGACGCCTGCGGACATCATCATCGCGCCGAAACGGGGCTGGCGCCCGCCGAAATCATGGCGGCGCTGGGCGAGGCCGAGGCGCGCTGCGAGCGGCGGGGCGAACGCATGACCGCGCCGCGCCGCCGGGTTCTGGAGCTGCTGCTGACCTCGGGCGAACCGGTCAAGGCCTATGACCTGATCGCCGCCTATGGCGACGACGGCCAGGCCGCCAAACCGCCGACGGTCTATCGCGCCCTGGAATTCCTGGAGCGCCAGGGCCTGGCTCACCGCATCGCCTCCATCAGCGCCTATGTGGCGTGCAGCCACGGCGACCGGACCCACGCGGCGGCCTTTCTGATCTGCGATTGCTGCGGCGCGGCGGTGGAGGTCAGCCCGCCGCCGGCCGCCGGTCTGAACGAACCCGCAGCCCTTTACGGCTATGCGCTGGAGCGCGTGACCATCGAAGGGCATGGCCTGTGCGCCGACTGCCGCCCGGCGGCCGCCGCCTGACCCGGACACCATCGTGAGCCGTCGATTCAGCGTGACGCCGGCCGGCGCGGAAAGCGGCGGGATTTCGGTTCTGGACCTGGGCGACCCGGCCCGGCCGCCCGACCTGATCTTCGCCCACGCGAACGGCTTCAACGCCGGGACCTACCGCTTCCTGCTGGAGCCGCTGGCCGAAGGGCGCCGCATCCTCGTTCCGGACCTGCGCGGCCACGGCCGCACCACCCTGCCCGCCGATCCCCGGGGGCGGCGCGACTGGCATGATTTCCGCGACGACCTGATCGCCCTGATCGACGCCGTGAAGGGACCGCCCGTGGTGCTGGCGGGCCATTCCATGGGCGGGGTCAGCGCCCTTCTGGCGGCCGAGCGCCGTCAGGACCGCGTCCGGTCCGTGGTGATGCTGGAGCCGGTGATCCTGCCGCGTCCGGCCTCCCTGATGATGAGCCTGCCGGTGATCGGTCTGACCGCCCGGCGCGTGCCTCTCTACAAGGGCGCGCTGAAGCGCCGCCGCCGCTTCGACAGCCGCGAGGCCGCCATCGCGGCCTATCGCGGACGCGGCGCCTTCCGGGGCTGGCCGGACCAGGCGCTCGAGGACTATGTGGCCGAGGCTTTCCGCGACACGGCGGACGGCGTCGAACTGATCTGCACGCCGGAATGGGAGGCCTCCAACTACGCCGCCCAGGGGCACGACCCCTGGCCGGTGCTGCGCCGGATGGAACGCCCCGTGCGCATTCTCAAGGGCGGGAGCCATTCCACCTGCAGTGTCGAGGACGGCCGAATTCCCGGCGTGGAGGTCGTGACCGTCCCCGGGGGCACCCATTTCCTGCCCATGCTCGCGCCGGATGCGGCGCGGACGGCGCTGAAGGAGGCGATGGCCCAGGTCGCAGACCTGTAGGCAGTCCTGGGGCTTGTCCCGAGGATGACGGACTTATGGAAACCGCCTTACGGCTGGCCCTGATCCTGGCCCTGATTCTGTCCCTGGGGCTGAGCGCTGCGGGCGGTCTGCAGGGCGTCTCGCGTGGCCGCCTCGGCGCCCCGGTAGATGAAGCCGTAAGTGGGATAGATGGTGGAGCCCAGGCCGTTGATGGGGTTGTACCAGACCTTGACCCGGCTCCAGTCGCCCTGGGGCGAGACATCCACCACGGTCACGTTCTCCTCGACCCGGCCCCGGCTGCCGCCCCAGTTGGCGTGGGTGACGCGGATCACCCGCTCGGTCAGGATGTCGCTGACCACCGCCACATGGCCCCGATTCATGCGGCCGTGCGGCTGGAACACCAGCACCGAACCCGCCTCGGGCGCCCGGCCCGTGCTGAAATTGTTCACCGCCTGGCGCCACCAGGTCCAGGCGTCGCCGAAGATCTGGATGCCGGACAACAGCCGCGCGAAGGTCACGCACTGCCAATAGGGCTGATCGTCCGCGCGCACCGTCTGGGGCGTGGCGAGGGTGAAAAATCCGAGAGAGGCCGCAACCACGGCGGCGGTGAGCCGTTTCAACACAATTGGCGTGCTCCTGACCGTCAGGCGGAGCCTTTAAGCATGATCCGCCGAGGTTGAAAAACCCTTTCCAGGCGAAATTCGGCTTATTTTACAGCGAACGCCGGTGGATAACCCGGCGGACCTATGCGCGCGGCCGGCCCTGTTCGTCCGTGTTCATGACGAAATCCACCGAGGCGGCGCAGCCGTTCAGGCTCTCCTCCCCGATCTGGACCCGCGCCGTCAGGGGATAGGTGCGATCGCTCATGCCGTCCGAGCACTCCGTGGCCATCACCGTGACCGTCAGGATCTGGCCCTGATCCGTCTCGCCGCTCCAGACCGCCACGCCGCCTTGCATTTCAGGCCCGGAGTTCGGCGCGCGCTGCTCCGGCCGGTCGACGCCGGAATAGACCAGTCCGTCGCCGTCGATGGTCACGGCCCAGAACGGCTCGGTCCCCAGCACCCGCACCGGCGCGTTCAGGTCCACCCCGCCCAGCTCCGCCGCCTGCACGGGTTCAGGCGCGGGCGGCGGGGGCGCGGTCTCGGAACAGGCGACGAGGACGACGGCGGCGACGAGGACCAGGGGGGCGCGCATGACTGGACTCCACAGGTTGACGGTCGAAGGGTCGCGCGGCCGGGCGGGCGGCGCAAGAGGCGAGGAATGTCGAACCCGGGCGTTCAACGCCGCCTGATCCGGTCATCGACGGCTTCGGGTTTCTCGACACGGTGATCGTGGCCGCTACGGTCGGAATGGAAGGCCAGGGCCATCAGCACGCCGGTCAACAGGGCGGCGCCGAACACCGCAACGCTCAGGGCGATCCAGCCGTGAACCGTCATGGGCGCGCCGCCGATGGCCGTCCACAGCCAGCCGCACAGGATCACCGTGATCCCGGCCAGAATCGCTGAAATCAGCATCGTCAGGCCGAACCGACCTTTCGTCCCCAAGCCGCGCCGGACGGGACGGGACGGCGCGTCCCGAGGCTCCGGCGCGGCGGGGTCCCGAGCGGACGGCGGCGTGGCCGGTTCGGGCATGGATCAGGCCCGATGCATCAGTTCTGGACCCATTGGCCCTGGGTGTTGCGGTACCATTCCCCGCTGGCCAGGCGCGGGCGCAGCAGCGCCTCGAACATGCGCGCGGCGGCCACATCGGTGGAGACGCCGGTGTCGCGGGCGCGGGCGGCGTAGGCTTCGCGGCGCGCGTCATTGGTCACGCGCACGGCCTCCTGCAGCGCCGAGTCGCTCGACCCGGTGCGGAAGCCCAGATAGCCGTCAGCCTGCTCGCCCACGACGCCTTCGGTCTTGGCCGCGTCGATGGCGGCCTTCTGGGCGTTGGTCTGGGCCAGCGAGGCGCCGGCCACGCCGATGGCGGCGACAGCGGCGACGGCGACGAAAAGCTTGCGGAAGCTCATGATGATTCCTCCGATCAGAACAGGTTGGGATTTTCTTCCAGAAGCTGGCGCAGCTCCTGGTCCAGGCGGATGCGCACGTCGGCGTCCAGCTTGGCGTAGATCTGGATGGGGTCCACCTGCAGGCGGATGGTCGGGGCGCAGGCCGCCGCGCCCCCCACCAGGGCGATGCCGCAGACGGCGACGAGTTCACGTTTAGAGATCATGGGCGGCGGACTCCACGGCTTGATCGGTTCGCTTCGATAGACGCCATCTAGCCTGAACCCCGGCTGAACGGCGAAGTTTCATCAGTCTTCACGAGAATTTTCGCCCGTCTCGCCCCGGCGCGCGCGTTGAAGGTCCATGAAGTCGGCCAATAGCTGGTTCAGATTCAAGGTGGTGTCCAGGGTCAGGTCGATCTGGGTGCCGGACGGCAGCGGCAGTTCGCGGTTCAGAAAATCGCGGCGGATCAGCTCCATCAGGGTCAGGCGCAGCTCCTGACGCTCGGGCGGATCGTGACGGCCGCGGATGCGGAACACCACGCTCAGCCGTCCTTCGTCCAGACTGTTCACCTGGGCCGTCAGAATGTCGAAGGCCAGCTCCTCCATGGCCTGATAGGCCAGATCCTGGACCACATTGGGCGGCACGTCCTCGCCGCCGCCGCCCGCTTCCAGCCCGCTCAGGGCCTCGCGCTGAATCTCCAGCCGCCCGGGCTGGGTCGCATAGAGCGACCCGTCGACCACGCGGAAGCCGTGCTCGACGTCCCAGGTGAAGGGCACACGGCCCGAGACCACCGCATCCAGCGCCGCCTGCTCTCCCAGGCCGGCGCCGGCCAGCAGCTCGCCCAGCTGCACTTCATTGAACACCAGCGTTCCGCCGAACGGCTGGGTGCGGTCCAGCGGCACGTCGAAGGGCTCGACCACCACATGGCCGCCCGCCACATCCAGGTCCGCACCCGACACCTGGAACGACCCGGCGCCCAGTTCGAACAGCAGCTGAAGGTCCGTCAGCGGCGTCATGAACGCCAGCCCCTCGGCGGTCAGACGCTGATCCGGCGCGGTGGTGAGCGGCGTCAGGCTGGTGAAGGCCACCTCGCCCGCCAGGCCCGTCACCGGCCCGGCCGGACTGGTGAAGCTGAGCCGCTCCACGCTCACCCGCCCCTCGCTGGTCACGCCCTCGGGGGTCCAGTCGAAACGGCCGGTAAAGCCCGCGCGGCCTTCGACCGGCTCGCCGATGATCCCTTCGGTCAGGGGCGTTACGTCGTCCGGCTGCAGGCCGTGTTCCGTGAAGGTCAGGTCCGAGGCGTCGAAGGCCACGCCCCCCGCCTCGAGCCGCCCGTCGTGCTTCAGGTCCACCCAGCCCAGCCGATGCGGCCCGGCCGCCAGGTCGAACCGCCCCTGCCAGACGTCGCCGGACAGCCCCGCCGCGCCCGAGGCGCTCAGGGCGTGGAACCGTTGCGGCTGGGTGGTGTCGGTCACCAGGGCGCGCTCGACGCCCACGTCCATGGACAGGCCCGCCGCAGCCCCCCGGACGGCCAGCGGCCCGGCGATGTCGCTGAACCGCATGGCCAGGAACGGAACCTCGGCCGCCGCGCCGTCCAGGCGGCCCTGGGCCGTCCAGCCGCCGCCCGCCACCGTCAGCAGGGGACCGTCCCCCGGCGGGCACAGGCCGCCGCTCAGGCCGCGCGCGTCGTTCTCGCCGAAGGCCAGCTGTTCGGCGGTCACGGCCACGCAGCCGTCCGGCCGGTAGGTCAGGCGCCCGCCGCCGGACGCCAGAATCCCGGCGGTTTCGGCCTCGACCCCGCGCGCGAAGCCGAAGTTGAAGCCCGCCCGGCCGTCCAGCCGCGCCGTGAAGCCGCTCGACGTCAGGCGCCATTCCGGAACCTCCACCCGCACGTCCGTGTCGCGCGCCTCGCCCGTCAGGATCAGGGCGCCGCCGCCCGCCTGTCCCGGCCGGGCGCCGTAGAGCGGGGCGCCGGCGCGGGCTTCGACCGTAACCAGCCCGCCGTTCAGCGGCGTGATGCGCGCCGCCTGGCCCAGGGCGAATTCGGTCCCCGCGCTGCCCGCGTTCAGCCGCACCGAAGGCGCCTCCAGACGGAACGCGCCGAGCGCCCCTTTCAGGGCCGCCATCTCCTCGAAATCGTCGGGGCCGGACGGACCCAGCAGAGGCCAGGCGCCGCGCTCGGCGACGAGCCGCCCGGCCGCCTCGATCCGCACCACGCCTTCGCTGACCAGGTCCGCATCCAGCCGCGCATCGACGCCGGTCAGGTCCAGATCGCCGAACGTCATCCGCCGCGACGCCAGCGACACCGGCCCGCCCGCCTCGAAGGCGGCGGCCCGTCCGCCGCCCGCGCGCCCGCCCGCCGACAGGGCGGCGCTCCGCATGTCCACGCCCGTCAGGTTCAGGTCGCCGCTACGCAGCGACGCCGCCGCCAGGGCCATGGGGCCGTCCGTCCGCCAGCGCGTGCCGCCCGCGCCCCGCGCCACGTCCAGCCCGGTTTCGGAGACGGTCAGCCGCGCCGAAGCGGCCCGCGCCCCGGCCAGATCAAGCGCGGCGGCCGTCAGAGCCCCCTCGGCCTCTCCGGTCAGGCGGAACGTCTCCAGCCAGCCCTCAAGCCGTCCATCCAGCGTCAGCCGACCTTCCAGGTCACGGCCCGCCGCCGCCCCGGCCTCCAGGATCTCGGCCGCCAGTTCGACCGTCAGGGCCAGCGGTCCGTCGCTGCGGCGCGCCTCCAGGTCGGGATCGGGCGCCTCGCCTTGCAGGGCGATGCGCAGCCGCTCGCCCGACAGGCCGGGCGCGGCGACGGCGGCGAAACCGGCGTCCAGATCGACGCGCGTCCGGGCGTCGGCCGTGGTCAGGTCCAGCCTGGCGCCGTCCAGGGCCAGGATCGTCTCGCCGCTGCGCAGCGCCGCCTCGGCCGCCCGCGCGCTCAGGCGCATCAAGCGCCCCTCCTCGATCCGCGCGTCGGCGCGCACGTCGAGCGGGCCGTAATCCGTGGTCAGGTTCAGCCGCCCCTGCTCCACCAGCACCAGCGGCCCGCGCGCCTCCGGTCCCGGCGGACGGCCCCGGAACTCCTCCACCAGCGGGTCCAGCGCCCCCATGCTGAACACGCCCTCGCGCCAGCTGGCCCTCAGGATCGGGCGGACCAGGCGGATGCGGCTGGGGGTGACGCCCAGCCCCGTGGACGACCACGGCATGCCCACGGCGTAGTCCACCTCGACCCGCTCCACGGAGAAGTCCGGATCGGCCGGATCGCCGACGCGGATGCGGGCGGTCAGGCCGTCCAGCTCGAGCCGCTCGATCCCGACCTCGGCCTCGATGCCGCGCCGCTCCAGCCAGCCCACCAGAATCTGGCGCGCGGCTTCGCGCCGGGCGGCGTAGAGGGCCAGGAGCGCCGTCAGCAGCAACGCCAGAACGACGATCAGCACGATCGCCAGGCGGGTCAGGATGCGCGTTCGGCCGTGGCTGCGCCGGGGCCGCCGCTCGCCGGGCGGATGAGGCGTCTGGCTGTCCTGGGGTTCGTTCACGAAGTCCGCCGCCTTGAAGGTCGTTTCGAATTAGCCCGAACGCGCGCGAACGGAAACGGCACCGTCGGATTCGTTCCTGCCCGCCTCCTGTGACGGGAATCGGGCGGGCGAACCCGCAACCTGGGAGCGAAGCGTGGTGAATTCGTCGTTAACCGCGCCCTTTTCGGGGGAAATTCCTTGCGGTTAACCCTTTGTAACAGGATGCTTCCCAAGAAGGATAAGCCGGGGTAATAAGCTTCCGGTTCGCGCGCCCAGGCTTGACCGGGCGGTAATGTGACCGTTTCAGTAACCGGGCGCCGGACCCTGGCGTCGTCGATTGACGGGGACCGATGGCTCAGTTCGATCCACGCCGCCAGCCCAAGCGTTTCACGCCGCACATGTTCACTGCGAGCGTGGCCGTGGCGGTCGCCCTTCTGGCCGGCAAGCTTTATCAACCGGTCAATGCGTTCGAGGTTCCCCCTCTGACGCCCGAAGAGATCGCGGCCCTCGAGATCGAAGCCTTCGCTTCCGCCGGCGCTCCGGCGGGCATGAGCCAGCCCGAAACCGTTCCCGTCCAGATTCAGCGCGGCGAAACGCTGGAGCAGGCCATGCTGCGCACCGGCATCGGCGCCGAGGAAGCCCGCGCCATCGTCCGCACCCTGGGCAACGCCTATGACGTGGTGAACATCCGCGCCGGCCAGCGCTTCGAGACCGCCATCTCGCGCCCGCGCGCCGGTCGGGGCGACGCGCGCCTGATCGGCCTGACCGTGCGCACCGGCCCGGCGACCCAGTTGACCGTGTCGCGCAGCTTCGACGGCGCCCTGCGCCTGCGCGAACTGGAAGAGCAGGTCAGCCGCGAGACCACCGTGGCCACCGGCGAGATCCACGGCTCCCTGTCCGCCTCGGCTCAGCGCATGGGCGCCAACTCGCGCATCGTGGCCCAGGCCGTGCGCCTGTTCTCGCACAAGATCGATTTTTCGCGCGACATCAAGGCGGGCGACAGCTTCACCCTGGTGTTCGACCGCAGCGTCACCGAAAGCGGCCGCACGGTGGAGACCGGCGAACTGCTCTACGCCGAGATCAAGGGCCAAGTGTTCTACCGCTTCCAGCCCGAGGGCTCGAACGAGGCCAAATATTTCGACGCCGACGGCAAGAACATCCGCGGCTTCCTGCTGCGCACGCCGGTCGACGGCGCGCGCATCTCATCGAACTACGGCGTCCGGCGCCACCCGATCTCGGGCTATCGCCGGATGCACCAGGGCATGGACTTCGCCGCCCCCACCGGCACGCCGGTGTTCGCGGCCTCGGACGGCGTGGTGGTCGAGGCCCGGCGCTGGGGCGGCTACGGCAACTGGGTGCGTGTGCGCCACGGCAACGGCTGGGAGACCGGCTACGCTCACCTGTCGCGCTTCGCCCGGGGCCTGCGCCCGGGCCAGCGGGTCAGCCAGGGCGACGTGATCGCCTATGTGGGCTCCACCGGCGCCTCCACCGGGCCGCACCTGCATTACGAAGTCTGGCGCAACGGCCAGCGGATGAACCCGCGCGGCGCTCAGATTCCCCAAGGCTCCGAACTTTCGGGCCGGGAGTTGGCGGCCTTCCAGGTCGAACGTCGCCGCATCGACACCCTGATCGCCGCGCGGCGCCAGGGCGAGGCCGCCCCGGTCCAGCAGGCCGCCGCCGACGGCCTGCGCCCCGCCCAGGGCTGATTTACTTTATTTGTGCGCTAACGCTCGCGTCGCGGACGCTCGCTGCTTGAGCGCGTCTGATTCTCCCTCCCCGTCCCGGGGAGGGCGGTCGGCGCGATAG
>JAEZCL010000256.1 GCA_023433585.1 Pseudomonadota bacterium | reverse complement strand
TCGCCGCCGCCGACACGCTGATCGTGCCCGGCGTCGCGGACGTGCACGCCGACCCGTCACCCCGGCTGACCGGCGCGTTGCGTGCCGCCCACCGGCGTGGCGCACGGATCGTGTCGATCTGCTCGGGCGCGTTCGCCCTGGCCGGCGCGGGCCTGCTCGACGGCCGCCGGGCCACCACCCACTGGCGGTACGCCGACCTGCTCGCCCGGCGGCACCCGGCGGTACGCGTCGACCCGGACGTGCTGTACGTGGACCACGGGGACGTCCTCACCGGCGCCGGCAGCGCGGCCGGTCTCGACCTCTGCGTCCACCTGGTACGCCGCGACCACGGCCCGACGATCGCCAACGCGGTCGCCCGCCGGCTGGTCGTACCGCCGCACCGCGACGGCGGCCAGGCGCAGTTCGTCGAGGCGCCGGTCCCGGCCGACCCCAGCGACGACCGGCTTGCCGCGAGCATGTCGTGGGCGCTGGCGAACCTGACCGCCGAGATCACCGTGGCCCGGCTGGCCGGGCAGGCGCACATGTCGCCCCGCACGTACCTGCGGCACTTCGCGCGGGCCACCGGCACCACGCCGATCCGCTGGCTGATCGACCTGCGCGTCCAGGCCAGCCTGCCGCTGCTGGAGACGACGAGCGCGCCGATCGAGGAGGTCGCCGCCACTGTGGGGTTCGAGACGGCGGTGACGTTCCGGCACCACTTCACCGCCGCGATGCGGACCTCGCCGTCGGCGTACCGGCGGGCCTTCACCGGGGCGTCAGGCGGCGCTCACGCCCCGGGCAGCGGGACGACGTAGGAGTCGACGCGGGCGATGAGCCCGTCCCGGAACGTGAACAGGTCGTTGAAGGCGAAGCGGAACGGCCCGTGCGCGACGGTGGCGCCCCGGCCCTCGCCGGTGACCACGACGACCGGCCCGTCCTCGATCACGCGCTCGACGTCGAGCCGTGGACTGCCGGTGAACGCGGGGTTCTCGATCTCGCCGTCGAACTCGGCCCGGCCGCGGGTGGTGCGGTGGCCGTGGATGACCCACTCCACGTCGTCGGTGAGGGTGGCGAGGATGCGCTCGTGGTCGCTCGCCCGGAAGCCGGCGAAGTATTCCGCGACCAGGTCACGCTGGGTTGCTCGGGGCACTGTCGTCTCCATCGTCGTGATGTCGGAGGTGGGCGGCGAGCGCGTCGAGGATCGAGGCGAGCCCGTCCGCGGCCTGGTCGGTACGCAACTCGGGCGGAAGCTTGCGCTGGTGCACCGTCAGGTCGGTGCCGTCGCGCGCGGGCCGGAGCGTGACGGTCGTACGCAGGCCGGTGACCGGCTCGTCGAAGACCAGCTCGCGCGGCGGGTCCACGCTGACGTAGACGAACCGGAGCCGCCCGGTCCGGCCGTCGGGCGCGCGTGTGTCGAGGACGAACTCCCCGCCCGGCCGCAGGTCGACGGTCACCGAGTCCGGCGGCACGTCGGCGTGCGACCCGCCCCAGAACGCGGCGATGCTCGCCGGCGAGGTGAAGGCCGCCCAGACCCGGTCCGGCACGGCGGGCAGGTGCCGCCGGGCGACCAGCTCGTCGCCGTGCCGTTCGACGCGCGTCCTCACCGGGTCGCCTCCGGGTCGGAGAGGTGCGTCTCCAGCGCGTCGAGACGGTCGTCCCAGGCGCGGCGTTGCTCGTCGATCCACGAGCCGAGCCGGGTGAGCTGGTCGACGCGCAGCCGGCAGGGTCGCCGGGTGCCCTCCCGCCGCTGCTCGACCAGGCCGCACCGGCGCAGCACGCCGACGTGGTGGGAGATCGCCTGCGGCGTCAGGTCGAACGGCTCACCCAGCTCGCCCACAGTGGCCTCCCCGCGCGCGAGGCGGGTCACCAGGGCGCGGCGGACCGGGTCGCCGAGCGCGGCGAAGGCGAGATCGAGGTCCGGATCGGAGCGCATGCCCTCACGCTAGCGCAAATACACGTTTGCGCAAACAACCCCTTGTTTATGCTGGCGCCGGTTCAGAGCGCGCCGCTGCGGACGGCCTCGTAGATGGTGCTGATCGTCGGTGTGAAGCCGAGGCTGCGGGCGAGGCTGACGTCCATCTGCCCCCGCCACGGCTGACGGAGCGGTTCGGCGGAGGAGCCGTAGGGGTAGCCGACGAGCTGGGACATCTCGTAGATGCTCAGGGGCGACTCGTCGGCGATGTTGACGGTGCGGTTGTCGAACGCGCCCGTGAGGGCCAGTGCGAACGCCGTGGCGATGTCGGCGTGGTGGCAGACGCTCAGCCTCTGTGCCGGGTGCCACCCCATGCCGGCCGCGAGTTCGGGCAACGATTCGAGGTGCCCGTCCCGGTCGCCGTAGATGAAGGGAAGGCGCAGGATGCCCCAGGTGAGCCCGCTGGCGCGAAGCAGCTGCTCGGCTTCGATCTTGCTGGCGGGGTAGGCCAGCGTCGGCGCGACGGGGTCGTCCTCACGCCCGGGGTGGGTGCTGTCGGCGCCGTAGACGTGGGAGGTGCTGGCCAGCAGGAACCGGGCCTGCGGCGCGTGCTTCTCGACGGCGGCGATCAGGTTGCGGGTGCCGTCACGGTTGACGGCCCAGATCTGCTCGTCGTCGCGGGTGCGGAAGACGGCGGCCAGGTGGATGACCGCGGTGACGGCTTCCACGGCTGCCGGCAGGGATTCGGGGCTGAGGACGTCACCCTCGACGCGCCGTACGCCGTCGGGCACTGCTTTTCCGGGACGGACGAGGGCGCGGCACTCGACACCCGCCGCGGTGAGTCGCCCGAGCAGGCGGGGGCCGACCAGGCCCGTTCCGCCGGTCACGAGAACGGTCATGACCCGTGCTCCTTCCGGTAGTCGATCAGTCGTCTGGTCGCGCCGCTGAGGACGCGATTCATGGTCTCGATG
>JAEZCL010000246.1 GCA_023433585.1 Pseudomonadota bacterium | reverse complement strand
CGTCGGTGACGCTGCGCTGGCAGGGCGACGACGGGCCGCCGGTGGTCGGCGACGCCGTGGTGCGCGATCTGCCGCTCGTCTCGGGCTGAGCCCGTGAACCACTACGAGGTCCTGGGCGTCCGTCAGGACGTGACCCAGGAGGAGCTGCGGCGGGCCTACATCGCCGCGGCGAGGGCGCACCATCCCGACCGCCACCGCTCGGCCGGGCCGGGCGCGGCCGCGGCGGCCGAGGACCGGATGCGCACGATCAACGAGGCCTGGGCCGTCCTGGGTGACCCGTCCAGCCGCCGCACCTACGACCTGCGCCTCGCCGCAGCCACCGAGCGCGCCGATGCCGAGGCGCAGCGCAGGCGGCCACCGCCGTACCACCCGGCGACCGACTTCGTGCCCTACCGCCCGGACACGCCCGAGGATCCCGACGAGGACGACTCGTGGCGGTACGAGCCCGACCAGGGGGACCCGGCCTCCGTGCCGCCCAAGGTGCTGCTTGCCGCGCCGCCCGCGCTGTTCGCGCTCGGGCTCGGGCTGCTGATCCTCAGCGTGGTGACCGGCATCCGCTGGCTCATGGCCGCAGGTTTCATCGTGCTGCTCGCCTCCGCGCTGCTCTTCGTCGGCGCTCCCGTCGTCGCGCTGTTCCGCAGCCAGCTGAGCGAGCAACGGGCCGCCCGCCGGCGGCGCTAGCGTCCCCGAGCCATGGCCACCTACCTGGACGCCATCCTCGACGTGCACCGCGAGCGCGCCTCGCAGGACTCCCGTTCGCTCGACCAGCTCGTCGTGGGAGCCGCCGGCCTGCCCCAGCCGCGGGGCTTCGCCCACGCGCTGGCCACCGGTGCCGAGCTTCGGGTCATCGCCGAGGTCAAGCGCCGGTCGCCGTCCAAGGGCCCGCTCGCGCCGGACCTCGACCCGGCCGGCCTCGCCCGCACCTACGCGGAGGCCGGCGCCAGCTGCCTGTCGGTGCTCACGGATCGGGAGCACTTCGGCGGGTCGCCCGACGACCTGGCCGCGGCGCGTGGTGCGGTGGAGCTGCCGGAGCTGCGCAAGGACTTCACCGTCGCCGCGAACGACGTCGTCGACGCCCGGCTGATGGGCGCGGATTGCGTGCTGCTCATCGCGGCGGCCCTCGACGACGCGGAGCTCCGGGACTTCTCGCGCCTTGCGGCGGAGCTCGGGCTCGACGCGCTCATCGAGATCCACGACGAGGCCGAGTTGGAGCGTGCGCTCGCGACGACCTCGGGCGAGCTCGTCGGGGTGAACCAGCGCGACCTGGTCACCTTCCAGGTCGATCAGGCGCGAGCGGTCCGCATGGCGTCGGTCATGCCGGAGGGCACGGTGCGAGTTGCCGAGTCCGGCGTCAGGGGGCGACAGGACGCGCTCGCGCTCGCCGCGGCCGGTTACCACGCCGTGCTGGTGGGGGAGCACCTGGTCACCGCGACCGACACCGGTGCCGCCCTGCGGGAACTGCTCGTCCCCGTCGCCTGACCCTCGGGCGGGTGCTGGCGAAGCCTCATTGGCACTTCGGCGGCACCGATGGCCCCTCGCGGCCCATGCTGTGGGCGCCGATCGTCCGAGCGGCGATCCCGACGACCAGGAGTGTGACGTGAGGGCGAGGAGCACGGCCATCGGCGTGGTCATCGCCGTCGTCACGATCGTCACGGCAGCTTGCGCGCCGCCACCGGTGCCGCCGGCGGGTTGGAACCAGATGTTCCTCACCCGGGACGGCGCGGACGTGACGGCCATCGACTCGGCGCCTGCTGGTGCGATGCAGGTCTCCGCGCCGGCGTCCAACGTCGGCGCGAACTCGCGCACCCTCTTCTGGGCGTCGTCCGCTCCGATCTCGCGGGACCAACTCTCGTGCGCCACGACGACCCATAGCGGCCTCCCCGTCCAGGAAGGCGTCGGTCTCCGGCTCGTGCGCTCGAAGGACGGCGCCTCGGTGCGTGGGATCACCGTGCAGAAGAACGTCGCGTTCGGGGCGGACTGGATCTACAACGTGCACCTCTGGGACACCTCCCGCCCCGGTCGGGAGGGCACCGTTGGTTCCTCGATCGCACTGCTGGCGCAGTTCGACCTCCACGAGGTGCTGCCGGACCCGACGAGCCCGGACCAGTCCCGCCGGCTGTGCGCGAGGGTGACCGGCGACCTGGTGGAGCTGAAGCTGTGGGTGCCGACCTCGCCCGAGCCGGAGTGGGAGGACGAGCTCCACACCCGTTCGGTGCAGCTGCCGTCGGGGTGGGATCAACCGGGGCAGCCGGGTCTGTACGTCGGGCACGTGCCGCCGGGTGGCCGGGCCACCTTCGCCGACCTGGTGCACGGCACGAGCTGAGAGAGAGAAACGTGCCGCGTCCCGAGGGTCGCCGGTCGGTAGGGTCGCTGCCGTGTTCGTGAAGATCTGCGGCATCACCAACGAGGAGGACGCGCTGATGGCCGTCGCCCTCGGCGCGGATGCCGTCGGCTTCATCTTCGCTCCGAGCCCGCGTCAGGTGACCGTGGGCAACGTGCGCGACATCGTGCGCCGCCTTCCGCCGGAGATCCTCACCGTCGGGGTGTTCCGCGACCAGTCCCCGCAGTTCGTCATCGACTCGGTGCAGGAGGCGGGCCTGCGCGCCGCCCAGCTGCACGGTCACGAGACGCCTGCGGACGCCGCGGAGATCCGGCCCTACGTACAGGCGCTGATCGTGGCCTTCCCGGCCGGCGATCCGGGGCTCCAGCACGTCGACGAGTACGGCGCCGACGCCGTGCTGCTCGACTCGCCTGCGCCGGGATCCGGGCAGGTGTTCGACTGGTCGCTCGCGGAGGGTGCACCGTCCAACCGGCGGCTCATCCTCGCCGGCGGGCTGAATTCGGGGAACGTCGCGGCGGGCATCGCCGAGGTGCGCCCGTGGGGCGTCGACGTCGCCTCCGGCGTCGAGGTCGACGGTCAGCCGGGACGCAAGGACCCGCAGAAGGTGCTCGAGTTCATCCGCAACGCCCGAGCCGCTGCACCCCAGGTCGAGGCGGCACCACCGAGCGACGGCCCCTTCGACTGGGCCGACGCCGGCCTCTGACGCCAGCTCCGACACCGACCAGCGCTCGCTCGCATTCCGGGCCCGTGACGCCTGTGCAGCGCCTCCTTTCCCGTTTCGGGGCGGTCGACGGCTGCGGGTACGGTTCGGGCCGTGACGGCCGTGATGGGAGAACCCGGTGACCGGGGGCGCTTCGGTGAGTTCGGCGGGGTCTTCGTGCCCGAGACGCTCGTGCCGGCCCTCCAGGAGCTCGATCGGGGGTTCCGCGAGGCGTGGGGCGACCCGGAGTTCCGGGCCGAGCTCGACCACCTGCTCACCGAGTACGCCGGCCGGCCCAGCCCGCTCACCGAGTGCCGCCGGCTGTCGGAGGAGCTCGGGTGCCGCCTCTTCCTCAAGCGTGAGGACCTGAACCACACCGGCTCGCACAAGATCAACAACGTGCTCGGCCAGGCGCTGCTCGCCAAGCGCATGGGCAAGACCCGCCTGGTGGCCGAGACGGGCGCCGGCCAGCAGGGGGTGGCGACGGCCACCGCCGCGGCGCTGCTGGGCATGGACTGCCTCGTCTACATGGGCGAGGTCGACATGGCTCGCCAGGAGCTCAACGTGTTCCGCATGCGCCTGTTGGGCTCCGAGGTCACCGCGGCCACCTCAGGCAGCCGGACGCTGAAGGACGCGGTGAACGAGGCCATGCGCCACTGGGTGTCGGCGGTGGAGGACACCCACTACTGCCTCGGATCCGTCATGGGTCCGCACCCGTACCCCTGGATGGTGCGTGAGTTCCACCGTGTGATCGGCTCCGAGACGGCCGAGCAGTGTCGTGCCGCCCTCGGCGAGGACCACCCGACCGGCCTGCCTGACGTCGTGGTGGCCTGCGTCGGCGGCGGGTCCAACGCCGCAGGCATCTTCTGCGGGTTCGCCGAGGACCCGTCGGTCGACCTGGTGGGCGTGGAGCCCGCGGGCGGCGCAGCGGTCGGCCACGGGGTGCCCGGCATCGTGCACGGCATGAAGTCGTACCTGATGCAGGACGAGTTCGGCCAGGTGCTCGAGGCCCACTCGATCTCCGCGGGGCTCGACTACCCGGGCGTCGGGCCGGAGCACGCCCACCTGCACGCCATCGGCCGAGCCCGCTACGAACCCGTGAGCGACGACGAGGTCATTGAGGCGTTCAAGCTGCTCTCGCGCACCGAGGGCATCATCCCGGCCCTCGAGTCGGCGCACGCGCTCGCCTGGGTGTCGCGGGAGCGGGCGTCCCTGCACGGTCGGACCGTCGTGGTGAACCTCTCGGGGCGCGGCGACAAGGACGTGGCGCAGATGATGGACCTGCTCGGCGGGTCGGCGTGACCGCCGCGCCGTCCGAGCAGACCCAGTCCGGCCAGGCCCAGCCGGGCCCGTTGCAGGCAGCGCTGCAGGCGCGTCGGTCGAGCGGCGGCAAGTGCATGGTGCCGTACCTGACCGGCGGGCTGGGGGACTGGGTCGCGACCATGCACGCCGCCGCGGACGCGGGCGCCGACGCGATCGAGCTCGGCATCCCGTTCTCGGACCCGGTGATGGACGGCCCGGTCATCCAGCAGGCCGACGTGCTGGCCCTCGAGGCGGGCGCGACGCCCGCCGGCCTGCTCGATCAGGTCGCCCGGGGCGGCCTGCGCGTGCCGGTGGCGGTCATGACCTACGTGAACCTCGTCTACCGGTTCGGCTACGAGCGCTTCGCCCGGACGCTGATCTCCTCGGGGGTGACCGGCGCGATCCTTCCGGACC